>NZ_JBQEON010000011.1:134881-172426 GCF_052045245.1 Burkholderia sp. 22313 | reverse complement strand
CAGGTCGAGAAGCTGAAGTTCCTGAACACGCTCGCGACGCCGTCGCTGCCGCAGCTCGCGATCGCCGAGTTTCTCGAACGCGACGGCTACGAGCATCATCTGCGGCGCCTGCGCAAGGCGTATGCGCAGCAGGCAAACCTGATGCGCGCGATGGTGTCGCGGTTCTTCCCGGAAGGCACGCGCATCTCGAGCCCGGCGGGCGGCTACGTGCTGTGGGTCGAGTTGCCGGCCCAGGTCGATGCGATGCGCCTGTATCAGCTCGCGCTGGAGCAGGGCATCACGATCGGGCCGGGCTACATGTTCTCGATCACGGACAACTACCGCAACTTCATCCGGCTGAACTACAGCAGCCCGTGGTCGCCGGAGATCGAGCAGGCGGTGATCGCGGTCGGGAAGCTGGCGGCGTCGTGCCTGCGGTGAAACGAAGGCCGGCACGCACGGCGTGCCGGCCTGTTTGCGCAGATGTCCGGGCCGCATTGCTGGCCCGAACGTCGCAAGGCCCGGGTCAGCCGGCCTTCGCGCGCAGAAACGCCGACACGCGCGCAAGCCCCTGCTCGAGCACGGTCCGGTTATTCGCGTAGCCGATCCGGACGTAGCCTTCCATGTCGAGCGCGCTGCCCGGCGTGAACATCACGCCAGTCGCTTCGATCAGCTCCGTGCAGAACGCGCGCGACGGCATGTCGAACGCATACTTGAGCAGCGCCGTCGTGCCGGACTTCGGCTTGACCCACGAAATCGCCGGCTCGCGTTGGACCCAGGCATCGAGAATGGCCAGGTTGGTGCGCACGATATCGTGATTGCGCTGCATGATCACGTCGCGGTGTTCGAGCGCGAGCGTCGCGAGATAGTCGTCGATCATCCCGACGCTGATCGTGTTGTAGTCGCGATGGACGCTCACCGCATGGATCAACTCGACGGGGCCCGCGATCCAGCCGAGGCGCAGCCCGGCGAGCGAGTATGTCTTCGACATGCTGGCCGTGCTGATCCCGCGCTCGTACAGATCGGCGATCGATGCGCTGTAGCCGCTGCCGACCTGGTCGGTGCCGCGATAGACCTCGTCGCACAGCACGTATGCGCCGCACCGTTTCGCGATCTCGACGATCTTGCCGAGCATCGCTTCGTCCATCAGCGAGCCGGTCGGGTTGTTCGGGTTGTTGATCGCGATCAGGCGCGTCTTGTCGTCGACGAGGGACGCGAGTTCTTCGAGATCCGGCAGAAAGGCGTTTTCCTCGCGCAGCTTCAGCACCTTCACGTTCGCGCCGTAGCTTTCCGGAATCGAGTAGTGCTGCTGGTAGGTCGGCAACACCGACACGACCGTATCGCCCGGTTCGACCAGCGTTTCATAGATCAGCGCATTGCCGCCGATCGCGCCGTGCGTGACGATCACGTTCGATGCCGACTGGCGCGCGTACGTCGACGCGATCACTTCGCGCAGACGCTGCGTGCCTTCGATCGCGCCGTACGTCAGCTTCATCGGACGCAGCTCGTCGAGCAGCGTGTCCTGCTTGCCGGTCATGGTCAGCAACTGGTCGACCGTCAGCGATTCGACGCACGTTTCCGCGAGGTTGTACGTACAACGGTTTTCGTACAGGTCCATCCAGCGTTCGACGCCGAATTCCTTGATCTTCATGTTCGTTCCTTTGTCGGGTTGGGTGCGGCACGTCCGCGCCGCATGGGGATTGAAACGGGCAGGCCCGGTGGCGGCGCGCGCTACCTGACGATGATGTCGCGCTTGAAATACTGGACGGACAGGCGGCTCAGCGTGCCGTCCTTCTTCAGTGCATCGAGCGCCGCGGCGACCTTGCCGCGCAACTCGATGTCCTGTTTGCGGAATGCCATCCCGACGCCTTCGCCGAGCGTCGCGGGATCGCGGATCGGCTCGCCGAGGATCGCGAATCCGCGGCCTTCGGGCTTGTCGAGGAAGCCTTCCTGCGCCGTCTGCGATTCCTGCACGGCGGCGTCGAGGCGGCCGGACGCGAGATCCGCATAGACGAGATTCTGGTCCGCATACGACGTGATCGTGACGCCGCGCGGCGCCCAGTTGCGTTTCAGGAAATCCTCCTGCGCGGACGCCTGCAACACGCCGATATGCTTGCCTTTCAGGCGCGCCGGATCGGGTAGCAACCCGGAATCCTTGCGCGCGACGAACACCATCGGCACCGCATAGACCGGCGGCGTGAAGGCGACGATCTGCTTGCGCTTTTGCGTGATGTTCATCGCCGAGTTGACCATGTCGAACTTGCGTGCGTGCAGCGCCGGCAGCAGGCCGTCGTAGACGTTCTCGACCCACACGCAGCGAACCTTCATCTTCGCGCAGATCGCGTTGCCGATGTCGATGTCGAAACCCTGCAACTGACCGGACGCCGTCTTGCTCTCGAACGGCGGATAGGCGGCTTCGATGCCGATCCTGAGCGTTGCGGCGTTATCCGCGCACGCGAGTCCGGGCAGGCCCGTGGACAACGCGACCGCGACGACCAGATGCTTGAGATTCATGCGAACTCCGATAAGGATGAAAGGAGGACCGTCGCCCGTCGCCCGTGGCCGGCCGGGGCCGTGAAATCTGCCGCGGCGCACCGTAAAACGGGACAGGTCGTCCATGACGGACGGTGCCGCCAAGTATCTTCTTTCATAAACGGATTGTCCATAGTAGACTAAAAATCTACATGTTTGGACGGTGTGCCGAGGGCATCGACGCGCATCAAGCCCGTCGGAGGCGAGCCGCGAGGCGCGCGTTCGGCCCTCTCGTGACTGCGCACCGGAATCCGTTCGAGGAGACAGCAGGTGACCTATCAACGTATCGAACTGCCTTTGCCGTCGCCGGCACCCGGTGTCGCGCTTCATCTGAGCGCACACCGTTTCGGCAATCCCGACGCCGGGCGCAACTTGTATCTGCAGGCCGGGCTGCACGCGGACGAACATCCGGGGCTGCTCGTGCTCCAGCACCTGCTCGACGCATTGCACGCGCTCGATCGCGCGGGACGCATCGCCGGGGCCGTCACGGTCGTGCCGTATGCGAACCCGATCGGGCTGTCGCAGCGCCTGTTCGGGCCGGTCGTCGGGCGCTTCGATTTCGAGAACGGCGAGAACTTCAATCGGAATTTCCCGTTGCTGGACCGCGCGGTCGCGCAGCGTCTCGACGCGCCGGCGGCACGCGACATGACGCGGCAGGACTGGAAGCGGTTGTTCCGCGAGCTGCTCGGCGCGCGCAGCGAACTGACGCCGGCGGCCGCGATGAAGCTCGCATTGGCGAGACTGGCCGTCGATCACGACATCGTTCTCGACCTGCATTGCGACACCGACGCGATTGCGCACGTCTACGCATCGACGTTGCAGCGCACGCGGGCCGAGACGGTCGCACGGATGATCGGCGCGCCAGTGGTCATGCTGGAGCCGCACGGCACCGGCGGCGGTGCGTTCGACCAGACGCATTCGAGCGCGTGGGGCGCGCTGCAACAGGCCGGCATCTTCGACGAAGCGCAGGGCGGCTTCTCGGCGACGATCGAGCTGCGCGGCCAGACCGACGTCGACGATGCGCTGGCGCGACGCGACGCGCGCAACCTGCTGCGCTTCGCGCATGCCGAAGGCATCCTGTCGCTGCCGGAAGCCGGTGAGGGCGCAGAGGGGCCGGACGTCGTGCCTGCCGTGTTGCCGCTGCAGGGTGCCGTCCATGTGCGGTGTCCGTGTGCGGGCGTGATCGCCTATCGGCGCGCACCGGGTGAGCGCATCGCTGCGGGCGAGACGTTCGCGGAAGTCGTGCGTCTCGACGGCGACGGGATCAACGCGCGCATGCCGGTGGTCAGCCCGATCGACGGTGTGATGGTCGTGCGGCAACTGCAGAAGCTGGTGCGGCCCGGGCAGCGGGCCGCACTGATCGCCGGCGACGCGGTGCTGGCGGAGCGGGATCCCGGGAACCTGCTGCTCGATTTCTGAGATCGGCCACACATATCGTATCGATCCGACGACAGGAGTGCAGGATGGAACAGCTGGAAATCCCGCTGCCAGGAATGATGCCGGGCATGCGCGTCGCGTTGCGTGAATACACGTTCGGCCCCGCGGGCGCCGCGCGCTCGCTCTACGTTCAGGCCGCGCTGCACGCCGGGGAGGTGCCGGGGCTGCTGGTCGTCCAGCATCTGCTTGAACGGCTCGCCGCGCTCGAGCGTACCGGCATGCTGGGCGGGCGCGTGGCCGTCATGACGTGGGCCAATCCGATCGGCATGCAGCAGTGCATCGGCGGCGCGCTGACCGGGCGTTTCGATTGTGCGGGCAGCGGCAATTTCGATCGGCGCTTTCCGGACTTGCGCGCCGCGGTCGCGCGGCAGATCGCGGCGGGCGACGCGCCGCGCAGCGTGCGGAACGCGAAGGCATGGCTGACGGCGTTATCGGCGCCGCCGGCTGACGCCACTGATCCGGTCGACTATCTGAAGGCGATGCTGCTGCATCGCGCATTCGCGCATGACATCGCGCTCGACCTGCATTGCGACAAGACGGCGGTGATGCACGTGTACGGCAACTGGGCGCACGCGGCGCGCGCGACGGCGTTGGCGCGCTGCCTGGAAGCGCCGATACTGCTGCTCGAGGAACATGCGGGTGGCGGCACGTTCGACCAGGCGTTTCACGGTGCGTGGGCGCAATTGCGCACGCGCGGCGTGCCGGGTTGGCGCGGCGACGAAGCGGGGCCGGGTTTTTCGGCGGTCGTCGAACTGCGCGGGCAGCGCGACGTATCCGACGCGCTCGCCCGCGGCGATGCGGACGGGTTGATCGAATTCCTGCGAACCGAGGCGATCGTCGCCGATCGCAGTGCGACGCTTGCGCATGCCGCGCCGACCGTGGCCGCGCTGGAGGCGGTCGATCACGTGAAGGCCGATCGTACCGGTATCGTATGCTGGAAGGCGCCCGTGGGCGAGCACGTCGACGCCGATGCGGTGATCGCGGAAATCGTCGATGCAGCGGCGGACGGCGCGCAGCATCGCGTGGCGGTGCGCTCGCGCACATCGGGGATGCTGGTGGCGAGGACGCAGGTGTCCTTCGTGCTGGCCGGGCAGCGCATCGCCATGATTGCAGGCCGCGAGGCGATACCGGGGCGGGTGAGCGGGGCGCTGTTGCCGGATTGACGTTGGGTCGGCCGCTCGCCGCTCAGCGGCTGCCGCGCGCGATGGCCAGCATCACCCCGAAGCCGACGAGCAAGATTCCGAAGGTGCGATCGATCCAGTGACGTAACGACAACAGGCGGTCTCGGACGGCCTGGGCGGAGAAGCAGACGGCCACCAGACTGAACCAGCCCGCATGCGCGAGTGCGATGAACAGGCTGACGATGAACACGGTGGTTTTCGGATTCAATGCGTTGGTCAGGAAACCGGTGCGCAGTGCCGCGCGATCGGCCCGTGGCATCTCGTTCGCGACGATCTCGACAGCGGGGTGCTGGTCGCGCCGATGGGGTTCGTCGAGGGCGGCTCGCAGTATGGTCTGCTGACGCCGGAGCGGGTGAAGGACGGCAGCGCGCCGTCGCATCTGCTCGACTGGCCGCGGGCGACGGCCTGACGCGTGAGCCGGATCGTTGCGCGACGCCGGAGACATGCAAAAAATGGTTCTTCGTGGATTTCCGTGGGCGTCGCTTGCCGACCCGCTCCAGCCGCTCGACGCTCTCCAGAGCGGACATCATCGGTGTGTCGGCATGCCGCGACGAACGTACGTTGAATGGACAAACCCGTGATCTATGCGCGGATCAGAGTGTCACCTTGGAAAAGGTGATAGGGAGCCGACTCGAGGTTCATGCGCTCGGGGATTGGTAGTCCGTTTCCGCAGTAGTCGATCTCAACGTAGCTCAAATGACCCGAATCATCGGCGAACAATAGAATTTCAAGCGATCGTGACTCGTCGGGTTCGCTAAGGTCCCGAAAGTGAGCTTCAAACACCAGACCGTAACCGTGTCCGCTCGTAGATATTCTCGGCACGCCACCGGGCGCAGCCATTGATAGCGCGAAACTGTTGCACCCGCATTGACAAAGCTCGCCGATTTCAGCATTCGCGAATTGCGCTGCGAGCGCCTCGCGATTCGGAAACTGGCAGCGTTCGAGGGTGAACGCAATCCAGTAAGCTGCGCGGTTTAGGTCATTTCGCATGTTGCGCCCTAGACGGATGCGGAGCGAATCTCGGTTCGCGAGTGCGTTGATTGTCGATGATCTACGCGACGGTGTCGACCGGCCGTTCATGGCCGGTGACGGACCGATGACATGCTCGGGCCGCAAAAAAAATACTGCCAGTGCAGGCGCGGCACCATGCTCCGGACCGGCCAGCAAATTGGCTCAAGCTGGAAACAGGCCACACTGACTTCACTGCTCATTCATCATGACGTAGGTCGCCGGTGCCTCCGGTCCCATTTTCTGGCAGAAAGGCCTGCGCTTCGCGTCATAGCAGGCCCGATCACCCTTGGTCTGCTGCTTCGATTTCGGTGCTTGCGGCCTGATTCGCCCTCGCCACATTGCCGCATGGCGACGACACGATACGTGCCGCTGCCATGTTGGCGCTCAAAGACCCAAGTCGCTCAACCCCGGATGATTGTCGGGACGACGGCCGAGGGGCCAGTGAAACTTGCGCTCCGATTCCTTGATCGGCATATCGTTGATACACGCGAAGCGACGTTGCATCAGTCCGTCTGCGCCGAATTCCCAGTTCTCGTTGCCATACGAACGGAACCAGTTGCCCGAGTCGTCGCGCCACTCGTACGCGTAGCGCACCGCAATCCGGTTGCCATCGAACGCCCACAGCTCCTTGATCAGACGGTAGTCGAGTTCCTTGCGCCACTTGCGCTCAAGAAACGCCTGCGCCTCTTCCCGACTGTTCGCGAACTCCGTGCGGTTACGCCATTTCGTATCGAGTGAATAGGCGAGCGCGACCTTTACCGCATCGCGAGTGTTCCAGCCGTCTTCCGCCAGTCGTACCTTTTCTTTGGCCGTTTCCAGCGTGAACGGCGGAAGCGGCGGACGATTTTGCTGTTGTTGCGTTGACATTTCAACTCTCCTTTACAAGGTACTTCTGCTGAACGATCGTTGCGCGACTGGCTAAGTGCTCACAATGGCAGACGTCGGGCACCCCTACCAACCGACGACTTCCGGTTTACAACGGCCGATCACGCGGACAGCGGCTCAATCGATGTCGAGCCGCCGCTTCACTCACTCAGGCAGCAAAGTCGGTCGATGCCGACAGCGCTTTCCACGCTTCCGTTTCCTGTGTCACATAAGCGTTTTTCGCAGCGATGGCAGCCAGTGTGTCCGTGCCAAGCGGAAGGCGCAGCGGTGGGTTCGGTGCGTCCACCAGCGTGATCATCGCGGTCGCGAGCTTCGCCGGGTCGCCAGGCTGGTTGTGATTGATCTGCGCGGCCTTGCGGCGAACCGCGCCCGAGGTTTCGTCGTAGTCGTCGATCACGTCTGGTGCAACGACCAGCGAGGACGCGTCCAGAAAGTCGGTACGAAAATACCCCGGCTCGACAACTGTCGCGTGAATGCCTAGCGGTCTCAACTCCGCATGCAACGCTTCCGTAATGCCCTCGACGGCGAATTTCGTCGACGAGTACACGCCGAAGCCCGCTGCGGCCCGATAGCCGCCAATCGATGAAATATTGATCACGTGGCCCGAGCGGTTCGCGCGCATCGTCGGTAACACAGCACGCGTGACGTTCAGCAAGCCGAATACGTTCGTGTCGTACATGCGCCGCACGTCCTTGTCGGCGGATTCTTCCACCGCACCCAGGAGGCCGAAGCCGGCGTTGTTGACCAGCACGTCGATGCGGCCGAATTTCTCAACCGCCGCCTGCACGGCCGCCTTTGCCTGCGCCTCGTTGGTCACGTCCAGCTCAACCGGCAGTAACCCGGACGACTCGCCAAGACGCTCGGCGATGGCCGCGACGTTGCGTCCGGCGGCCACGACCGCGTTACCGTCCGCGAGCGCGGCTTCGGCAATCAATGCGCCGATACCTCTCGACGCGCCGGTGATGAACCATACGCGCTTGAAAGCACCTTGTTGAACGTCAGTCATGATGTCTCTCCTACGTGTGTGATGAAGTGATGTCATCGTAGGCGCGACGATTGACGCCAACTAGCCGTCTATTATTGGAGTCATAATCAACTTTTATTTGCGAATCCGAGGCCCCGGAAATGAACGGAATTCGTTCGATCACCATTTTCGTGCGCGCCGCGACGCTCGGAAGCCTGCGCGGCGCGGCAGTCGACCAAGGCATCTCGCCGCAGGCCGCGAGCCATGCGGTGATGCAACTGGAAAAGGAACTGGGCGTGCGGCTCTTTCATCGGACTACCCGCAAGCTGAGCCTGACGGAAGAAGGCCAACGGCTTTTCGACAGCGTGAAGCCGGCGCTCGCGATTCTGTCGTCCGCGCTCGACGACGCCCGGCGCTCGAAGGAAGAAGTGGGTGGCATGCTGCGCGTGAGCGCGCCGCGCGCGCTCGGGCTCCCGGTCCTGTGGCCGTACTTCGAGGAATTCCAGCAGCGCTATCCGAACGTGCAACTCGAAGTGCAATTCGACGATCAGTTCACGGATCTCGTGACCGACCGCTCCGACGTGGGATTTCGCGGTGGACCGCCGCCAGCGGGAGGCTCGATCGCCCGCCGGCTGGTGCCGATTCAGTTGATCGTGTGCGCATCGCCGGAATACATCGAGCGCAACGGCGCGCCGCGAACCATCGACGAACTGGCTCTGCATCGCTGCACCGGGTACCGGCGCGCAAACACGGGCAAGGTCGCGCAGTGGCAGTTCCAGATCGGCGATGAGCTCGTCTATCGCGATGTGCCCGCTGCCATCTGCGTGAACGACACGGCAATGGAAACGCAGGCGGTGCTATCTGGCCTCGGCATCGGGCAGCTGGGCAGCTTCAACGCAACGACGCATATCAGAAGCGGCCGCCTCGTTCCGTTGCTGACGCGGCACGTCACCGAGCACGGCATGATCTATATTTACTACGGACATCGAACCGAGCAGTCGCTGCGCGTGAAGACATTCATCGACTTCATGATCGAGCGCATGGCCGGCAACCGAAACTTCTTCCTCGATCCGTCGGAGCTTCGCGCTCGGCAGCCGCAGCAGGACCGCGCAGCGAAGGGGCATGGCTAGTTGTCGCTTTGACAGAGGGTGCGACGAACACGATCGTCGGCCGTTATTTTGCGGATCCGACGTTTGAATGTCTGCGAGAGCGCGTGGTCGAAAGGCCGTTTATGGCCGAACGCCGACGCTCCTCCCCCGGCACTCCTCACATTTCCGCGATGAACCAAAAAAAATGGCGCCGCAGGCATTCAGCCTGCGGCGCCATTGCGTGTCGCCGCGACCGGCATTGCCCGCCGCGGCGCGACCGCATGCTTAGCTCTGCACGGTGTCGGCGACTTCCTTGAAGTCTTCGATCTGGTCGAAGTTCATGTACTGGTAGATCTTGTCGCCGTTGGCGGTGAGCACGCCCATGTCGGCCATATACTCGTCCTTGGTCGGGATCTTGCCCAGGCGCGAGCAGATCGCTGCCAGTTCCGCCGAGCCGAGATACACGTTCGTGTTCTTGCCCAGGCGGTTCGGGAAGTTGCGAGTCGACGTCGACATCACCGTCGCGCCTTCGCGCACCTGTGCCTGGTTACCCATGCACAGCGAGCAGCCCGGCATTTCGGTACGTGCGCCGGCCGTGCCGAACACGCCGTAATGACCTTCTTCCGTCAGTTGCTTCTGGTCCATCTTGGTCGGCGGCGCGACCCACAGCTTGACCGGAATGTCGCGCTTGCCTTCCAGCAGCTTCGACGCGGCCCGGAAATGACCGATGTTGGTCATGCACGAACCGATGAACACTTCGTCGATCTTCGCACCGGCGACGTCCGACAGCGTCTTCACGTCGTCCGGGTCGTTCGGGCAGGCAACGATCGGCTCGTGGATGTCGGCCAGGTCGATCTCGATGACGGCCGCGTATTCGGCGTCGGCATCCGGCGACAGCAGTTGCGGGTCGGCCAGCCACTGCTCCATCGCCGCGATCCGGCGCTGCAGGCTGCGCGGATCCTGGTAGCCCTGCGCGATCATCCACTTCAGCAGCGTGACGTTGCTGTTCAGGTACTCGATGATCGGTTCCTTGTTCAGGTGCACCGTGCAACCGGCTGCCGAACGCTCGGCGGACGCATCCGACAGTTCGAACGCTTGCTCGACCTTCAGGTCGGGCAGGCCTTCGATCTCGAGAATGCGGCCCGAGAAGATGTTCTTCTTGCCTTGCTTGGCGACCGTCAGCATGCCTTGCTTGATCGCGTACAGCGGAATCGCGTTGACGAGGTCACGCAGCGTGACGCCCGGCTGCATCTTGCCCTTGAAGCGGACCAGCACCGATTCCGGCATGTCCAGCGGCATCGTGCCGGTGGCGGCCGCGAAGGCGACCAGGCCCGAGCCTGCCGGGAAGCTGATGCCGATCGGGAAGCGCGTGTGCGAATCGCCGCCGGTGCCGACGGTGTCGGGCAGCAGCATGCGGTTCAGCCACGAGTGGATCACGCCGTCGCCCGGGCGCAGCGCGATGCCGCCACGCGTGCTGATGAAGTTCGGCAGCGTCTGGTGCGTCTTCACGTCGACCGGCTTCGGATAAGCGGCGGTGTGGCAGAACGACTGCATCACGAGGTCGGACGAGAAGCCGAGGCACGCCAGATCCTTCAGTTCGTCGCGGGTCATCGGGCCCGTGGTGTCCTGCGAGCCGACCGAGGTCATCTTCGGTTCGCAGTACGTGCCCGGACGCACGCCCTGGCCTTCCGGCAGACCGCAGGCGCGGCCGACCATCTTCTGCGCGAGCGAGAAGCCCTTGCCGCTGTCGGCCGGCTGGTGCGGCAGGCGGAACAGCGTCGACGGTGCGAGGCCCAGCGCTTCACGCGCCTTCGCGGTCAGGCCGCGGCCGATGATCAGCGGAATGCGGCCGCCGGCGCGCACTTCGTCGAACAGCACGTCGGACTTGACCTGGAATTCGGCGATCACGTTGCCGCCCTTCAGCGCCTTGCCTTCGTACGGGCGCAGTTCGACCACGTCGCCCATTTCCATCTGCGACACGTCGAGTTCGATCGGCAGCGCGCCGGCATCTTCCATCGTGTTGTAGAAGATCGGGGCGATCTTGCCGCCGAGGCACACGCCGCCGAAGCGCTTGTTCGGGACGAACGGGATGTCTTCGCCGGTGAACCACAGCACCGAGTTGGTGGCCGACTTGCGCGAGGAGCCGGTGCCGACCACGTCGCCGACGTAGGCGACCAGGTGCCCCTTTTCCTTCAGCGATTCGATGAACTTGACCGGGCCGCGCTTGCCGTCTTCTTCCGGCGTGATACCCGGGCGCGCGTTCTTCAGCATCGCCAGCGCGTGCATCGGGATGTCCGGGCGGGTGGTGGCGTCCGGTGCCGGCGACAGGTCGTCGGTGTTGGTTTCGCCCGTCACCTTGAACACGGTGATGGTCAGGCTTTCCGGCACTTCCGGACGGCTCGTGAACCATTCGGCGTCGGCCCAGCTCTGCAGCACGGCCTTCGCGTGCGCGTTGCCCTGGTCGGCGAGTTCCTTCACGTCATGGAACTGGTCGAACATCAGCAGGGTTTTCTTCAGCGCGTCGGCCGCGACCGCTGCGACGGCTTCGTCGGACAGCAGCTCGATCAGCGGCTGGATGTTGTAACCGCCCAGCATCGTGCCGAGGAGTTCGGTCGCGCGTTCGCGCGAGATCAGCGGGCAGGCCGTCTCGCCCTTCGCGACGGCGGCCAGGAAGCCGGCCTTCACGCGAGCGGCTTCGTCGACACCGGCGGGGACGCGGTAGGTGATCAGCTCGAGCAGCGTCTGCTCTTCGCCGGCGGGCGGGTTCGCCAGCAGTTCCACCAGTTCGGCGGTTTGCTGGGCCGTCAGCGGCAGGGGGGGAATACCGAGCGCGGCGCGAGCGGCCACGTGAGCACGAAAGTTTTCAAGCATGGGGGGACCTGCTGAGATTGCGTTTCAGGGGAAGGGCTTTCCAGGCACGCCGAGGCTGCGGTTCCGGACACTGCTTCACTGCTTTGAGCGGGATTCTAATCGCAATATGGTGAGGCGTCAAATGTCTTATGTCTTATATAAGAGTTGATGGCGGTGAACGGAGGGATTTTCTTGCTGCGTCGATTTTGGGCGGGGTGTGCGGGAGCCTTGTCGTGCAAGGTTGTATGGACAATTCGGAGGGGCGCTCGCAGAAGCGGGGACGGGTGACGCCAGTCGACCGTTCGTGGCGTCGGGCCTTCGTCTGGCGTGGCGTCGAGGCTATCGACGACTGATTCCGCGATGTGAAAAGGGCGCTTCTCCGTCGGGAGCGTCCTGGTGGTGATGGCGGGCGGGTGGATTGCCGTGGATGCTCCTTTCCGTTTGGCCCGGCAGGTTCGGAAAGTCAGCGGATAAGCTGTCCGAAAACCCGAGCCCATACCGTCCGAAGGCGTCGCGCGCGATCTTCGAAGAGATATGAGGCCGCCAGGGTCAAGAGACCGGAAATTGCGCCCGTCACGATGTGCTCGACATAGGGGGTACGGTAGTGACTCGTGTGAGAGTAGGCGTCGCCCAACGTTGTCAGGACGCCAACGATCAGCGCATTGCCGTATCGATTCGCGTAGAGTTTCGCCGCGGGGGTGAAAGTCAAAAGTACAGCGAGGAGTCCAGTCAGCAGACCTGTATGAAATGCGATAGTCCAGTGGGTAAGGCTCATGACATTGCCCCAGCTCCCCGGCATGCAGGTCATGCACGCACTGGTCGGCTGCCAGAAACGCTGGATAAACAGTCTGACGCGACGCTTCCACTCGGTTGACATGATGCATTCCCATCCATGCCGTCGTCACGGCCGGCGCCACCACACGTATCGTTGACGCAGTTTCCAAACGCTTAACGAGCTTGTCGCCGTGGTCACGGATGGGCTGACTATGTGCTGTCGAGGCCGAGCAATAATCTGGACATGGGGAATACTACTCCAGGATCAGACGGCCGCTGTTTCGACCGAGACCGGAACTCAACGCTTGCGTCTGTCGGCGCGGCCCCGTCCGTGACGGGCATCGAACGATGCGCTTGCGCGCGAAGTCGACGGCCGGCATCGACCCGGAGCGGGCAATCAGGTTTTCCGCTAACGGCCATTCAGCATCAGGCTTTGGCGCTGGTAGGATTCACGTCTGGCTGGCTTAATCGGAGCGATTCAGCAAATGAAATTCGAGATCGAAGGGAAAGCGGAAATCATTTCGCCAACTCCACGGCAGATCACCCGATCACTGCAATCGCTACGAAGCTATGGAAAATCTTCTTACGCGTCGTTGACTGACGCTCGTGGTAGCTACGTGCAGGTAGCGGGCGGCGGTGCTAGTTGCATGATCGAGCGTTACGAATTCGATGTGCAGCGGTGGAGGGCATTCCACGACAAACCGTCACCCGTGTGCCCCGACGGCACCGTCTTGGTCTTCCGGGCGGGCAGCATTCCGATGCGCTCAGATGAATGGTTCATGGCCGACCAAGTTGCCGAAGTATTTCTGGCCTTCTTCAACGGTGTCCCATACCCACCATTTGTTCATTGGCGACCAGCGCCGAGCCTTTAAGTAACGGAAGGCAGCAGCCGGGAGGCGGGTTGGCCGGCATCTGTACCTTAGTACTGTCGTCGATTCAAAGCTTGAATTCGACTGACCGAAGCTGGCCGCAGTGCGCCTGGCGCTGTCCTTCGATTCAGTCGTAGTACGAGAGTGCGACCAAAGCGGCTTCATGCTCGCGCGTACGACGCCAGTTCACGAAAGCGCACGCGTCTAGCAAAGCCTCGAATAGGTCTGGGCAGCGCCTCCGGAAACTGATGACAGCTCCAAGCTGTATCGCCAACGTCTCTCCCGGCCTGACATGCAAGCTCGTCATCGCAGCCTCGGGCTCATCGAGGTAACCCAAACAGTCAATCAACGCGTCCATGTTGTTGCCATAAAACGCGGGAAAACCAAAGACCTGCGAGAAGACCCGATGGAACGAAGGCCAGTCTGTAATTTCAGTCGTGTCTACGAACACTTTCGTCATCGTGTTTTTCCGAATTCCGTTGCGTTTCTAAGCGGTTCCCATAGTTACCCCATTGTCGGATTGTCGACGATTCTGGCACCGAGTACCAGTGACTGTTCCTGGCCGAACCCCGCCCGACGCGATCAACCGTAGCGAACAGTCGCATTATCAGACGTTGCGTTTGACCGGCCCCTGCAATGGCGCCTCATCCCGATAACGTCTTTTACCCGTACAGCCGGGTCACCGCTCCCATTTCTTCCTTGAGCTTGCCCACGAGCGCCGGCGGCCCGAGCACCTTCACCTCCGCACCAAACCCCAGCAGCTTGCGCGCACCATGCTCGGTCGATTCGATCGGCATCAGGAATTCCTTCCACCCCGACGGCGCCGCAACGCTACCCGCACGTTCCAGAACCGGCATGACCTTGACGCGCGCATTGACCAGCCAGTTCTCCCCGCGCGCCGACACCGCAATGTGCGCGGTCATCCGATAAAGCTCCGCTTCATACCGGTTCATCGCATCCCGCCAGTGCTGCGCGAGGTCGAACCGCGCGGGCCGCTTGAACCGACGACGCGACGCCCCGAGTTCCCGAATGTTCGCGAGCCGGAAAGTCAGCGCATCGCGCTTGCCCGCAACCTTCGCCACCACGTACCACGCACCGCCCTTGAGCACCAGCCCGAGCGGATCGAGCGTGCGACGCGACACACCACGCCAGCTCTCGTACGTCACGTCGATCCGCTGCGACTGCCACACCGCATCGGCGACTTCACGCAGCAACGCCGGGGTTTCCTGCGCGCGATACCAATCCACCGTATCGACGTGCAGCCGGCTCGCGACCCGATCCGCGTGCTCGCGCGAGCCTGGCGGCAAGCTGGCGATCATCTTCAATCGTGCGGAGGTGGCGATCCCGTCCAGCCCGAGTTCTCCCGCCGGCCCCGGCAAACCCGCGAGAATCAGCGCGTGCGCTTCCTGCTCGGTCAGCCCCGTGAGATCGGTTCGCCAGCCATCCTGCAACTGAAAGCCGCCATTGCGCCCGCGATCGCCCCAGATCGGCACGCCGGCCGTCGACAACTGGTCGATGTCGCGCAGGATCGTGCGCTCGGATACCTCCAGCGCGGCAGCCAGCGCCGGCGCGGTCATGCGGCCGCGCGCCTGCAACATCATC
This sequence comes from Burkholderia sp. 22313, assembly GCF_052045245.1. Lineage (NCBI taxonomy): Bacteria > Pseudomonadati > Pseudomonadota > Betaproteobacteria > Burkholderiales > Burkholderiaceae > Burkholderia > Burkholderia sp. 22313. The sequence continues at coordinate 157,254 of NZ_JBQEON010000011.1, read as the reverse complement.
ATGATCGACAACAGGCGGCTGGCTTTCATGGGCGGCACCCCATCCGAAAATACATGACAAGAGATGTCATGTTATCGGATCTATGATCGGTCGCATCCCGATTCGCATCCCGATTCGCATGCGCGATGCGAAGTCCGGGGCACGACGCGAAAACCCATGGAGGAGCGACAGATGAAAATCCTGACCGGCCCATTGAGCATGTTCGGCGCGAAAGTCGAGATCGCCGCGCACGAGAAGGGCATCGCATTCGAGCGCGTGCAGGTGCCGTTCACGCAGCAGCGCGGCTACGACCCGAAGCATCCGGACGTCCTGCGGATCAACCCGAAGCGTCAGGTGCCGGTGCTGATCGACGGCGACCTGGAGATCTTCGATTCCACGCAGATCTTCGAGTATCTGGAAGACCTGAAGCCCGATCCCGCGTTATGGCCGGCGCAACCGAAGGCGCGCGCCGTTGCGCGTCAGCTGGAGCACTGCAGCGACGAGATCTATTTTCCGCACATCATCCGGCTGATGGGGCTCGAAGACACGCCGGATCATCCGGCGGCGCAGGCCGCGCGCGACGAAGCGCGGCAATACTATCGACGCATGGAACGCGTGCTGGGGAACCGGGAATTCCTGGCCGAAACCTATTCCTGCGCGGACATCGCGTTCTACATGGCGCAGTTGTTCGGCGCGCGCAAGGGCGCGCCGATGACGGAAGAAACGCCGAACCTGCTGGCCTGGCGCGAACGCATGACCGCGCGTCCGGCCGTGCGGAAAGTGGCTGGTGCGATGGCCGGTTATCTCGCGTCGATCGACCATCCGGTTCCGGACTTTCTTCGCGGACTCGACTAGTCATCCGTTGCGCATCGAGCGGCGACGAACCGCCAATCACCGGCCGCCGCCCGCCGCCCGATGCGAACGGATCACCCGCCCGTCACCGGCGGAAAGAACGCCACCTCGCTATCCTCCCGCACGACGAACCCGCCCGTCACCATCTCGAGATTCACGGCGGCACGCACGGGCCGGTCCATCCGCAGCGCTTCCGCGCTACGCGCATCGCGTGCGGCCAGCCTGCCGCGCAGCGCATCGACGGTGACCTCCTGCGCATCGAACTCGACGACTTCCTCGTCGATATGCAGCTGTTCGCGAATGCTTGCAAAGTATTTGATCGTCAGTTTCATTGCGACGTCCTGAGCGGAATCGGCAGAATCGGAATCGAAAAGGGTTTGACCGGCACGCTCACCCCCAGCGCCGCATCGCCTGATCGTCATGCGCCTTCGGCTCGACCCAGCCGGATACGCCGTCATGCCGGATCTCCTTCTTCCAGAACGGCGCGTGCGTCTTCAGGAAGTCCATCAGGAATTCGCACGCATCGAACGCGGACGCGCGATGCGCGGCGGCCACCACGACGATCACGACCGCCTGGCCGAGCGGAATGTGCCCGACGCGATGCACGATCTTCACTGCTTCCAGCCGCCAGCGCGCGCTGGCTTCCTCGACGATGCTCCATAGCGCCTGCTCGGTCATCGTCGGGTAGTGCTCGACTTCGAGCGCGATCACGTCGTCGACGTCGCCTTCGTTGCGCACGACGCCGATGAAATTCACGACCGCACCGACATTCGGATTGCGAACGATCGGCGCGATCTCGGCGCCGGTGTCGATCGCCGCGTACTGCACACGCACCTCGAAGCCGGCGGCAATTGCCGGCGGCGGTTCGGCATGCGGGTCGGCGGGTTCGGGATGGCTGCCGTTACGCGACGGATCGTCGGGTAGCGCGGCACGGGATTCGGTGCAACTCGTCATGACGGTTCTCCAGTAAGCGGTGCGCGCCGCTTCGCGCGGCAGCCCGTCAGCCGCCGACGAGCGACATGCGCACGGTCGGATAGGTCTTGCCCGATGGGCGGGCCGTGCGGGTGGCCCGCCGCTCGGAATAGCGATCGTCGCGCTGCGTCCATCGATCGCGCACGGCATCGGCGAGGCGGTCGATCGATGCCGCGGCGTCGAGCCACGGCCGCAGGTCGGTGCCCTGTGTCGCGAACAGGCACGTATAGAGCTGGCCGTCGGCGGACACGCGTGCGCGCGAGCACGTGCCGCAAAACGGATGCGACACGCTCGCGATGAAACCGACTTCGCCCGCGCCGTCGATGTGCCGGCAGCGGATCGCGGTGGCGTCGTGCCCCGGTTCGCCGACGAGCACGAGCGGATAGCTGGCCTCGATGCGTTCGCGCATTCGCGCAGCCGGCACGACCTTGGCGCCCGACCACGCGCTCGCGCCGCCGACGTCCATGTATTCGATGAAGCGCACGGCCACGCCGCTATGACGGAAGTGGCGCACGAGCGGCAGGATCTGGTCGTCGTTCGCGCCGCGCTCGATCACCGCGTTGACCTTCACCGGCGCGAGCCCGGCCGCCTGCGCGGCTTCGATGCCGGCGAGCACGCGCGCAACGGGCACGTCGGCATCGCTCATCCGGCGGAACACGGCATCGTCGATCGCGTCGAGGCTCACCGTCACGCGCGACAGGCCGGCTTCGCGCAGCGCGCGCGCCTTCGCGGCAAGCAGTGAACCGTTGGTGGTGAGGGCGATTTCGACGGGCTTGCCGGCGACGGTCGTGAGCGTCGCGAGCCGCTCGATCAGCGCTTCGAGGTGGCGGCGCAGCAGCGGCTCGCCGCCGGTGAGGCGGATCTTCTCGACGCCGAGCGAAACGAACGCACGCGCGATCTTCTCCAGTTGCGTGAACGACAGCCGCTCGGAGGACGGCATGAACGCGTAGTCGGGCCCGAAGCTGTCGCGCGGCATGCAGTAGCCGCAGCGGAAATTGCACTGGTCGATGACGGACAGCCGCAGGTCGCGCAGCGGCCGCGCGAGCGTGTCGAGCGGGCGGGAGACGGCGCCGGACGACGCGCCGCCGGGTGCGGCGACGGCCGGCGTGGCGGAAACGAGGGTAGTCACGATCGGTTCGTCGGCCTGCATGAAGTGAGCGGAGTGGCGTCGCCGATCGGCCAGGTGTGCGCCGACGTGTCGGCGCACGGGTCGTGGCGAGCCTCATCGTGAGGATAGTCCGCCGGATTTTTCCGGCAGAGACACAATCCCGCGCGAAATGCAGGAATACAGTTCGTGACCCGGCATGCACGATACGCGGGCAGCGCGCGCAGGCGTGCGCTCATGTAAGCCACTGCGTGAATTCGTAATACGGCACGGCTTCGCCGCGTGCGATGCGGCGGCCGGCCGGCAGCCGCGCGAGTCCGCTGGCCTGCACGAGCGATTGCAGCGTGCCGGCGCCTTGCTGCCGCAGCGTGTCCAGCACGGGGGCGCCGTGGGCGTCGATGGTGCGGCGCACCCGGACGAAGCGTTCGCGCTGCGCATCCGGCTCGACGTCGACATCGATCGGCAGCGACGGGACGGCCGGCAGGCAGTCGTCGCGCCCCTGCAGGCGGCGGATCAGCGGCGCGACGAACAGCGCGAAGGCAATCATCGCGGCGCCCGGATTGCCGGGCAGCAGCACCACGGGCCGATCGTCGAGCCGCGCGAGCGCGACGGGCTTGCCGGGTTTCATCCGCACGCCCGACACCACGAACGACGCGCCGAGCGCGCTCAGCGCGGGGCGCAGCAGGTCCTTGTCGCCGACCGATGCCCCGCCGATGCAGACGACCAGGTCGCAGCGTGCCGCCATCGCGCGCAGCGCGCGATCGACGGCGGCCGGCGTGTCGGCGGCATGCTCGCTCGCCGCGACGCCGGCACCGGTTCCCGACACCAGCGCGGCCAGCATCGGCGCGTTGCTGTTGTAGATCTGCTGCGGTGCACGCGGCGCGCCGCACGCGACGAGCTCGTCGCCGGTCGTCAGGATGCCGATTCGTAGCGGCGGGCGCACGTCGATGTGCGCACAACCTTGCGCGGCGGCGACGCCGACGTGCATCGCGCCGAGCCGCACGCCGGCGGGCATCAGCAGGTCGCCCGCGCGCACTTCCTCGCCGCGCCGGCGGATATGCGATCCGCTGCGCTGCGGCGCATCGAACGCAACCCAGCCGTCCTGCTCGTGCGCGTGCTCCTGCATCACGACGGTATCGGCACCGGGCGGAATCAGGCTGCCGGTGAAGATGCGCGCGGCCGTGCGCGGCGCCAGCGGTAACGGCGCATCGCCCGCGTAACAGCGCTGCGCGACACGCAGCGGCTCGCCGTGTGCGAGGTCCGCATGACGCAGCGCGTAGCCGTCCATCGCGCTCTGGTCGGCGGGCGGCTGGTCGAGCACGGCGGTCAGCGGCGCGGCCAGCACCTGGCCGACGGCCTGCCCGACCGGCACGGAGACGACCGTTCGAGGCGGCGCGAAGGCACTGGCGAAATGGCGTTGGGCGAGTTCGAAATCGGTGAGGGCTTTCATCGGGCGGTGAGCGCATGCGGTTGCGCAAGCGTCGGTTCGGGTAACGGGAGCGCGTCGGGTGACGCGTATTCGACGAAGCCGTCGTTGCGGCAGAAGCCGAGCAGCCGCACGCCGGCTTCGCGGGCGACGTCGATCGCGAGAGACGTCGGCGCCGAGATCGTCGCGATCATCGGCATGCCGACGCGCGCGGCCTTGCGCACGAGCTCGTAGCTTGCGCGGCTGGACAGGAACACGAAGCCCGCGGTCAGATCGGCGCGGCGCCGCGCGAGCCGGCCGATCAGCTTGTCGAGCGCGTTGTGGCGGCCGACGTCCTCGAAGACGTCCAGAACGGTGCCGGCGCGGTCGCACCAGGCGGCGGCATGGATGCCGCCGGTCGCGCGCATCAGCGGTTGTTGCGCCGGCAACGTGCGGGCGGCGCGCGCCACGGCGTCGGCGCCGATGCCGGCCGCCGCGCCCGCGGCCGCGATGCGCGGCGGATGCAGGTCGAGCTGCGCGATGCTTTCGATGCCGCAGATACCGCAGCCGGTGCGGCCGGCCAGTGCGCGGCGGTGTGCCTTCAGCGCCATGAACGCCTGCTGCGAGATGGTCAGCCGCACTTCGGCGCTGCCGGGCCGGCATTCGCTCTCGATCTCGAAGACGTCCGACGCGCGCTCGACGATGCCTTCGCTCAGCGCGAAGCCGAGGCCGAACGCGTCGAGGTCGATCGGCGTCGCCATCATGACCGTGTGCGCGATGCCGTTGAACACGAGTGCAACCGGCGTTTCGTCGACCACGCGATCGACGGTGTCCCGTACCTCGCCGGCACGATGACGCATCACGTGACAGGCGCGGCTGCCGGACGGCTCGTCGGGACGATCGCTGGACTCCATGCGGTTTTCTCCAGGGGGGCCGGCGCGTGCGCCGGGTGACGGAAGGGTTTCTGCCCGGCGGCGGTGCGCGACGTCGCGCCGGATCGCCGCGGGCAGGTGATGAGCGGATGGTACGGGCGCTCGGCCGTGCCGCGAACGTACAGCGTTGCAGTGCGGAAAGCAGTACAGCTGAAGGCTCCGCCGCACCGAAACGGGTTTTCCGGACACACATCTCCGGCACCGGGGAAAGCACAGTTTCAGCGCACGTTCGCACGATTGCGAGTATCGTCGGAAACGCGATATCGTCATTCACGCTTCGTTGCCGTGCACTGCGATCCGTCAATAGTTGCACGTGCCGTCGCGAAGCCGTCGCGCGATTTCCCTGCTTCGAGCTGACGTCCTCACAACCACGAGCAAATTACAGTCATGGAAATCTTCGATGCGTTCCATCTCGCACGATTGCAATTCGCGTTCACGGTGTCGGTCCACATCGTGTTTCCGGCGATCAGCATCGGCATGGCGAGTTTCCTGGCGGTGCTGGAATGGCGTTATCTCGTCACCGGCGACGCGGCCTATAAATCCATGTTCCAGTTCTGGTCGAAGATCTTCGCGATCGGCTTCGGGATGGGCGTCGTCTCCGGCGTCGTGATGGCCTACGAGTTCGGCACGAACTGGGCGGGCTTCTCGCGCGTCGCGGGCAACATCACCGGCCCGCTGCTGACTTACGAAGTCCTGACGGCCTTCTTTCTGGAGGCGGGCTTCCTCGGCGTGATGCTGTTCGGCTGGCAGCGCGTGAGCCCGCGCGCGCACTTCTTCGCGACGCTGATGGTCGCGGTCGGCACGCTGATCTCGACGTTCTGGATTCTCGCGTCGAACAGCTTCATGCAGACGCCGCAGGGCTACAAGATCGAGAACGGCCTCGTCGTGCCGGTCGACTGGTTCAAGGTCATCTTCAACCCGTCGTTCCCGTATCGCCTCGTGCACATGACGATCGCGGCGTTCATCGTCGCGGCGTTCATCGTCGCCGCGTGCGGTGCGTGGCACCTGCTGAAGGGGCGCCGCGACGAGCCGGTGAAGCGCAGCTTCTCGATGGCGCTGTGGATGCTGCTGTTGCTCGCGCCGGTCCAGATCGTCGTCGGCGATGCGCACGGGCTGAACACGCGCGAATACCAGCCGGCGAAGATCGCGGCGATCGAGGGGCTGTGGGAAACCGAGAAGGGCGGCACCGCGCTGAACCTCGTCGGGCTGCCCGACATGCAGGCCGAGACGACGCGCTATGCGATCCAGGTGCCGCACCTCGGCAGCCTGATCCTCACGCACAGCTGGAGCGGCGAGATTCGCGGGCTGAAGGAATTCCCGCCGCAGGACCGTCCGTTCTCGCCGATCGTGTTCTGGACGTTCCGGATCATGGCCGGCCTCGGGATGCTGATGCTGCTCACCGCGCTGCTCGGGCTGCTGCTGAGGAAGGGCGGGCGCCTGTATGAAACGCGCTGGTTCCAGTGGTTCGTCGTGTGCATGGGGCCGTCGGGCATCGTCGCGCTGCTGGCCGGCTGGATCACGACCGAGGTCGGGCGACAGCCGTGGACCGTGTACGGCGTGCTGCGCACCATCGATTCAGCCTCGCCGCTCAGCGCGCAACAGGTCGGCGTGTCGCTGCTGATCTTCGTGATCGTGTATTTCCTGGTGTTCGGAACGGGGATCTATTACATGATGAAACTGATGAAGCGCGGGCCGGCTGCACACGCCGGATATATCGAGCTGCACCGGCATCCGGGGCTGCGCAAGAGCGCGCTGTCCACGCCGCTGAACGTCACCGAAGCGGAGTAAGCCATGCAAATCGATCTTCCTGTCGTGTGGGCCGCGATCATCGGCCTCGGCGTGTTCATCTACGTGATGCTGGACGGCTTCGATCTCGGCATCGGCCTGCTGTTTCCGTTCTTCGAAACGCCGGCCGAACGCGAAGTCATGCTGAACACCGTCGCGCCGGTGTGGGACGGCAACGAGACCTTTCTCGTGCTCGGCGGCGCGGGGCTGTACGGTGCGTTCCCGGTCGTCTACTCGACGTTGCTGCCGGCGAACTACCTGCCGCTGATCCTGATGGTGGTCGGGCTGATCTTCCGCGGCGCGGCATTCGAGCTGCGCGCGAAGGCGAGCCGCACGCAGCATCTGTGGGATCTCGCGTTCATCGGCGGCTCCGCGCTGGCGGCGTTCTGCCAGGGGATCACGCTCGGTTCGCTGCTGCAGGGCATCCATATCGTGAACAACCAGTTCGCGGGCGGGCCGTTCGACTGGCTGTCGCCGTTCAGCCTGTTCTGCGGGATCGGCGTGCTCATCACCTATGCGACGCTCGGTTGCGGCTGGCTGATCCTGAAGGTCGACGGCGAGCTGCAGCGCAAGATGCGGCAGTTGATGAAGCCGCTCACGGGCGTGCTGCTCGCCGTGATGGGCGTGGTCAGCCTGTGGACCGTGATCGGGCTGCCGGCGGTCGCGCACCGCTGGTTCGGCAGCGGCAACCTCGGCTGGTTCCTGCCGGTGCCGATCCTCGTCGTCGCGTGCGTGTGGGGCATCTTCCACACGGTGAAGCGCCAGCACGAGGCCACGCCGTTCCTGCTGACGCTCGCGATCGTGTTCCTCGGCTACACCGGGCTCGTGATCAGCATCTGGCCGAACATCGTGCCGCCGTCGCTGACGATCTGGGATGCGTCGTCGAGCCATTCGAGCCAGCTGTTCGCGCTCGTCGGCACGGTGATCGTGCTGCCGATCATCCTCGTGTACAACGCGATGCAGTACCGTGTGTTCCGCGGCAAGGTGCGCGAGGGCGACGCCGGCTATCACTGACCGGCGACTGACCGGGGTGCCCGGTGGCGAGGTGCGGCGGGCGCGGGCGTATCATCACGCACGCCGCGGCGGATCCCTGCACCCGGCCCGGCCCCGACCCGACAGCGGCCCGCCACGCGCGGGCCGTTGCATATCCGGCGCGCGATCCGCATGGCGTATTCCCTTGGCAGTCGAGACAAATCATGATCGTCAGACCACGACAAAACTGGCTCAGGATGCTGTTCGTATGGAACGGCTCCGTGCTGCAATCGATCATTCCGCAACTCGTGTTCATGGCGATCGTCAGCACGCTGGCGGTCTTCACGAACGGGCGCATCTTCGGCGAGAAGATTCCGCTGAACACCGCGCCGTTCACGCTGTTCGGGCTCGCGCTCGCGATCTTTCTCGCGTTTCGCAACAACGCGAGCTTCGAGCGCTTCAAGGAGGCGCGGCTGCTGTGGGGCAACCTGCTGATCGCCGCGCGCACCGTCACGTCGCAACTGCGGCGCTACCTGCCCGACAGCATTGGCGATGCGGAGCGCAACCGGCTCGCCGATCTGCTGATCGCGCTCACCTATGCGCTGAAGCATCAGCTGCGTCATACCGATCCGATGCCGGACCTGCGGCGCATTCTCGGCGCCGAGCGGGCCGCCGCGCTCGCGCACAAGTGCTACCAGCCGGTCGCGATTCTCGATGAACTGCGCGGCGACATCGTCCGCGCGCTGGGCCGCGCGCCCGGCAGCGACGCGACGTGCTGGATGTTCGATGCGCAGCTGGCCGAACTCGGCAAGGCGGTAGGCGGCTGCGAGCGGATTCTCACGACGCCGATTCCGTTCTCGTACAGTGTGCTGCTGCATCGCACCGTCTATGCTTATTGCGTGCTGCTGCCGTTCGGTCTCGTCGATTCGACGGAATTCTTCACACCACTGATCTGCGTGTTCATCGCATACACGCTGATCGCGCTCGAAGCGATCGCGAACGAGGTCGCGGAGCCGTTCGGTCTTGCGCCGAACGCGCTGGCGCTCGACGCGATGACGCGCACGATCGAGCGGTCGGTGCTGGAGCTCGGCGATCGCGCGCTGCCGGAGGAGTTCGTGCCGGCGTCGACGTATCAGATCACGTAAGCCGGGCAGCGAGGCGCGGCGGCACGCACGATGCGGAGGACATGACATGCGTATCTACGTGACGAGCATCTTTGTCGACGATCAGGACAAGGCGCTTGCGTTTTATACCGGCGTGCTCGGCTTCAGGTTGAAGAACAATGTGCCGGTGGGTGAATTTCGCTGGCTGACGGTCGTGTCGAAGGACCAGCCCGACGGCACCGAGCTGATGCTCGAGCCGAGCCACCATCGTGCGGTCGGGCCGTATCGTCAGGCACTCTACGAGGACGGCATTCCGGCGGCATCGTTCCAGGTCGACGATCTCGACGCGGAGTTCGCGCGGCTCGATGCGCTCGGCGTGCGCTTCACGCTGGCGCCGATGGACGCAGGGCCGGTGCGGGTCGCTGTGCTCGACGATACGTGCGGGAACCTCGTGCAGCTGATGGAGCTGACGGCCTCTTCCGCCTGAAGGCGGCGGCACGCACCCGTTGAATACGCGCGCACGCCGCCATCGCGCCTCAATCGAAATACGTCAGCCCCATCGCGCCTTTCACCTCGGCCAGCGTCGCCCCGGCCACGTCGCGCGCATGCATCGTGCCGCGCTTCAGGATCGCCATCACTTCCGCCTTGTCCGCTTCGAATTCGCGGCGGCGCGCACGGATCGGTTCGATCAGCGCCTGCAGCCGCTCGTTGAGCACGCGCTTCACGACGCTGTCGCCGAGGCCGCCGCGGCGATAGTGCGCCTTCAGTTCGTCGACCTTCTGCACGTCCGGCTCGAACGCGTCGAGGAACGTGAACACGACGTTGCCTTCGACCTGGCCGGGATCGCTCACACGCAGGTGGTTCGGGTCCGTGTACATGTCCTTCACGGCCTGCGTGATCTCGTCGGGCGTCGAGCCGAGCGTGATCGCGTTGCCGAGCGACTTGCTCATCTTCGCCTTGCCGTCGATGCCCGGCAGCCGCGTGACCGCCGACAGCACGGCCTCGCATTCGACCAGCACCGGCTTGTCGACCGTCGCGTTGAAGCGGCGCACGAGTTCGTTGGTCTGCTCGATCATCGGCAACTGATCGTCGCCGACCGGCACGTGCGTCGCCTTGAAGGCGGTGATGTCGGCCGCCTGGCTCACCGGGTAGGTCAGGAAGCCGGCGGGGATGTCGCGCTCGAAACCGCGCAGGCGAATCTCTTCCTTGATGGTCGGATTGCGCTCGAGGCGCGCGACCGTGACGAGGTTCAGCAGGTATTGCGACAGCTCGGCGAGCTCGGGCACCTGCGACTGGACGACGATCGTCGAGATCGCCGGATCGATGCCGACGGCCAGGTAGTCGAGCGCGACTTCGATCACGTTCTCGGTGACGCGCTGGCGCCGGCCCATGTTGTCGGTCAGCGCTTGCGTGTCGGCGAGCAGCAGGAACTGCGTCGCGTCGTGCTGCATCTGCACGCGTGCGCGCAGCGAGCCGATGTAGTGGCCGAGATGCAGCGGGCCGGTGGTGCGGTCGCCGGTAAGGATGGTCGGACGGGTCGGGTGCGTCATGGTAGCGATGGGCTCCGGGTTATCGAAGCCGCCAGCCATGATTTCAGCGCAGAAACGCAAATGCCGCCATGGCTGGCGGCATCACGTTTTGGACATGCAAAAGGAAACGGGCCGCCTGGGTCAGGCGCGCCACCAGCGATGCACGTTCGGCGAGGCAGGTTGGGTTTCCATTGCGCGAGTATAGCGCAGCGCGGTGAGCCGTGCTTCAGCGCACGGCGGATTCCAGCGCGAGGCGCGCGACTTCGGCGGACGGCCACAGCAGGTACAGCAGGCCGGCCATCAGCAGCAGCGCGCAGGCGCGCACCACGGGCGTGCGGTCCTTCTCGCTCAGGGTGCGGATGTGCTGCTTCAGTTTGTTCATGCTTGCAGGCGCGACGTGCGCCTCTCCAACGGTTGCTGCAACGGGCCCGGGTGGGGCGCCGAGATGCCACGGGTTCAACGAGGGGTCAGGCGGGTGGCCCGGCGCGGCAAGCGGTCGGGCGCGGGGATCGAAAAAGGGCACGATCGGGCGTCCGGTATGCGCATCGGGCAGGCGACGCGCATCCTACCAGTTCAAGGGCGGGCGCACAGTCAAGAATTGTCGGGCAATGCTGGAGGGCGCTTGCCACGGGAACCGGGTTTGAGGCAGGGGGAGGGTTTTTCAGTACGGGGCGAGACGACCGGCCGGTATGAGCTCTACCCGGCCACGCGCTCGCTTGCGTCGCTCAAGGGCATCGTGAAGAAGCCCGCCAAACCGGTGTCGATCGAAGAAATGAATCGGGCCATCGACGAGCACCGAGCATTCGCACGATGATCGGACTCGATTCGACGCGTCGCCGCACATGCAACTACGCCAGATCATAAAGGCGCGCGGCCACTTCCCGTCGGACGAGGCCGCACGCAAGCCGATCTGACGGGCACTGCGCAACGTCGTTGCCAAATGGACCGGCTCTCGGCACGCTCGGACAAGCGCGATCACGCTTCGCGTTGCTTTACCCGGAGCACTTCAGCCAGCCCGTCTCACACACGAAATTCCGGGTACGCCAGGCGGCCGGTCGTCAATAGTCACGATGCTCGTGCTCATGCTCGTGCTCGCGCCACGGATCACGATCACGCGGATGGCGATGCCGCCACGCATCGTGTTCCCAGTAGCGATGACCGTCCCAATAGCGGTCGCCGTGCATGCCAATCGTGACGGACACATCCGCCCCCGGGGCGGGATCTCTCTGTTCGTACCGCGGTTGCGGGGCATAGTCTTGTGCGAAGGCCGCGCCGGCCGCGACGAGGGCGCTGCCGGCCACGAGCGTCGCCAGAACGCGACGGGTTGCAATTGTCTTGGGTTTCATCGAGCTGTCCTCCATCAAATACCTGGAAACGAGCAACGCGCACGATTCGTTCCCATACGACGCGGCGGGCAGGTTCAGGCGCGCGGCATGCCGTCGCGTGCCGTGCGTCGCGCACCTGCCCGAACCCGGCTCAGGCGGTCGCCGAGCGCGCGACCCGAACCGGCACCGACTTGTACGACGGCGTGCCGCTTTCCTTGTCGATGTAGTCGAGCGGCACGAGCACGTTCGCTTCCGGGTAATACGCGCCGACCGACCCCGGCGCGATGTCGTACTCGATCGCGGTGATCTTCTCGAGACGCAGCGTGCGGCCGGACGCGGTGATCGTCTCGATGTCGACGAGATCGCCGTGTTCGAGCCCGTACTTCGCGAGATCGGCCGGGTTCATGAACAGCACGTCGCGTCGCCCGAACACGCCGCGATAGCGATCGTCGAGCCCGTAGATCGTCGTGTTGTACTGGTCGTGGCTGCGCAGCGTGATCAGCCGCAGCACCTGCTCGGCGCCGAGCACGTCCGCGTCTTCCTTCACGCCCGTGTAGACCGAGAACATCGCCTTGCCGGTCGGTGTGGGCCACACGCGTTCGGTGGGCGGCAATGGCAGGCGGAAGCCGCCCGGCGTGCGGATCCGTTCGTTGAACGCCTCGAAACCGGCCACCGTCTTGTCGATCAGGTCGCGGATGCGGTCGTAGTCGGCGATCAGGTCGAGCCAGGCGACCTTGCTCGCCGGCAGCGTCGCATGCGCGATCCCCGCGACGATCGCGGGCTCGGAGCGCAACTGGTCGGACGCCGGCTTGAGCTTGCCGGCCGATGCGTGAACCATCGACATCGAATCCTCGACGGTGATCGACTGCCGGCCGCTCGCCTGCATGTCGAGCTCGGTGCGGCCGAGCACGGGCAGGATGTAGGTTTCCTTGCCGACCAGCAGGTGCGAGCGGTTCAGCTTCGTGCCGAGATGCACGCTGAGATCGAGCTTCGCCATCGCGGGGAACGACAGCTCGGGATCGGGCAGCGCGACCGCGAAGTTGCCGCCGAGGCACAGCAGCGCCTTGGCCTGGCCGTCGACCATCGCCTGCATGGCCTGCACCGCGTCGTGCCCGTGATGCGCGGGCGGCTTGAAGCCGCACACGTCCTCGATCTTCTGCAGGAACTCGGCCGACGGCTTCTCGGTGATGCCGACCGTGCGGTTGCCCTGCACGTTCGAGTGGCCGCGCAGCGGGCATATGCCCGCACCGGGCTTGCCGAAGTTGCCGCGCATCAGCAGCAGGTCGGCGATCAGGCGTACGGTTGCGGTGCCCTTGTTGTGCTGCGTGACACCCATCCCGTACGTGACGATCGTCGCGTTCGACTTCGCATACGCGAGCGCGACCTGTTCGAGCTGCGCCTGGCTCAGGCCGCTCGCGCGCTCGATGTCGTTCCACGACGTGGCCTGCAGGTCGGCGGAGAACGCGTCGAAGCCGTCGGTGTGCTGCGCGATGAACGCCTTGTCGAGCACGTCGCCACGCTCGGCCTCGAGCTGCAGCAACGCCTTCATGATGCCCTTCAGCGCGGCCGCGTCGCCGCCCGCGTCGACCTGGTAGTAGGTGGACGCGATGCGCGTCGAGCCGAACGACGCCATCTCGATCATGTCCTGCGGATCCGCGAAGCGTTCGAGCGCGCGCTCGCGCAGCGGATTGAACACGATGATCGGCACGTTGCGGCGCGAGCATTCGTGCAGCGTGCCCATCATCCGCGGGTGGTTCGTGCCGGGGTTGTGGCCGATCGAGATGATCAGCTCGCAATGATCGAAGTCCTCCAGCGACACCGTGCCCTTGCCGATCCCGATCGACTGCGGCAACCCGACGCTGGTCGGCTCGTGGCACATGTTCGAGCAGTCGGGGAAGTTGTTGGTGCCGAGCTCGCGCGCGAACAGTTGATACAGGTAGGCGGCTTCGTTCGAGGCGCGCCCCGACGTATAGAACTCGACCTGATCGGGCGGCAGCGCGCGCAGCACTTCACCGATGCGCGCGAACGCGTCGTCCCATTCGACCGCGCGGAACGTGTCGGTCGCGCGATCGTAGACGAGCGGGTGCGTGAGCCGGCCCATGTTCTCCAGCTCGTAGTCGGACATCCGCAGCAGCGACGACACGGTGTTCGCCGCGAAGAACTCCGGCGTCACGCGCTTGGTCGTCGCTTCCCACGTGACGGCCTTCGCGCCGTTCTCGCAGAACTGGAAGGTCGACTTGTGTTCCTTGTCCGGCCATGCGCAGCCGGGGCAGTCGAAACCGTCGGGCTGGTTGGTCCGCATCAGCACGATCGGCGCCTCGATGGTTTCCATCTGCGTGCGCACCGCATCGGCTGTCGCGCGAAGCGCGCCCCAACCGCCGGCGGGCCCATCGTACTTCCTGATGCCTGGCACTTCGCGTCGATTTGTCATGTGAGTCTCCGAGAGCCGATCCCGCAGCGGGGTGGCTCGAGTTGCGCCGCATCGCGGCGTGGGGCGGCTCCGTCCGGCGGACGGAGCCGGTCATGCGGGCCCGTGGCTCCGGGCCTGTCTGGTATCAATGCGCGCCCTTCCTGGCGCCGGACGGCTTCTTGCCGGATGCCTTCGCCGCGACGGGCGGCGGCACATCGGACTTCGATTCGATATCCTTTTCAACGGGCGATGCCTTCGCCGCGTCGCCGTCAGGCTTGGCCTTGCCGTCGGCGCCGCGCTTTGCCTCCTTCGCCGCGGGCGGCGCGAGCTTGTCGAACGTCACCGTATCGCCGGCCTTGTCGTAGTCGAGTTCGACACGATCGCCGGACTTCAGCTTGTCGGCGAGGATCTCCTTCGCGAGTTTCGTCTCGATGATCTGCCGCACCTGCCGCTTCAGTTCGCGCGCGCCGAATTCCGGTTGATAGCCGGCTTCGGTCAGGTGTTCGACGAGCGAGTCGCCCATCACGAGCGTGATGTCCTGCGCGGCGGCGGTGCGCACCACGCGGTCGAGCTGGATCTGCACGATCGAGCGGATGTTCTCCTTCGACAGCGCATGGAACACGATCACCTCGTCGATCCGGTTCAGGAACTCGGGGCGGAAATGCCCCTTCAGCACCTGCATCAGCTGCTCGCGGATCGCCTTGTCGGTCTTGCGCGCGGCTTCCGGCTGCGTGAGGTTGTCCATGATGATCGCGGCGCCGAGGTTGCTCGTCGCGATGATGATCGTGTTGCTGAAGTCGACCACGCGACCCTTGCCGTCGGTCAGCCGGCCGTCGTCGAACACCTGCAGCAGCACGTTGTAGACGTCCGGATGTGCCTTCTCGATCTCGTCGAGCAGGATCACGCTGTACGGGCGGCGCCGTACGCGCTCGGTGAGCTGGCCGCCTTCGTCGTAGCCGACGTAGCCGGGCGGCGCGCCGATCAGCCGCGCGACCGCGTGCCGCTCCATGTATTCGGACATGTCGATGCGGATGATGGCCTGCTCGTCGCCGAACACGGTCTCGGCCAGCGCCTTCGCGAGCTCGGTCTTGCCGACGCCCGTCGGCCCGAGGAACAGGAACGTCGCGATCGGTCGGTGCGTCTGGCCGAGCCCGGCGCGCGACAGCCGCACCGCGTCGCTGACGGCGACCACCGCGTCGTTCTGACCGACCACGCGCTCGCGCAGCTGTTCCTCCATCTTCAGCAGCTTCTGGCGTTCTTCCTGGGTGAGCTCGGCCACCGGAATGCCGGTCAGCCGCGACACGACTTCGGCAACCGATTCGACGGTCACCTCGAGCGTTTCGGAGCCGGTCTTGCGCTGCCAGGCTTCCATCTTGTCGTCGAGCGCCTGCTGCTTCGCGTTGATCTGCTCCTCGAACTGCTTCGCTTCGTCGAAGCGCTTGCGCGACGTCGCGTAGTCCTGCTCGCGCTTCAGTTGCACGATCTGGGCTTCGTCTTCCTGGATGTCGACGGGGNCCGATCCGCACGCGCGCGGCGGCCTGGTCGATCAGGTCGATCGCCTTGTCGGGCAGGAAGCGCGACGTGATGTAGCGGTCGGCGAATTCCGCGGCCGCGACGAACGCGTCGTCGGCGAACGTGACCTGGTGGTGCGCCTCGAGACTGTCGCGCAGCCCGCGCAGGATCACGATCGTCTGCTCGACGCTCGGCTCCGGCACGAACACCGGCTGGAAGCGTCGCTCGAGCGCCGCGTCCTTCTCGATGTGCTTCTGGTATTCGTTGAGCGTGGTCGCGCCGATCAGGCTCAGCTCGCCGCGCGCGAGCGCCGGCTTCAGCACGTTCGCGATGTCGAGGCCGCCTTCGCCGCCGCCCTGGCCGGCACCGACGATCGTATGCAGCTCGTCGATGAACAGAATCAGTTCGTCGTGCTTCGCCGTGACTTCGTCGATCAGCTGCTTCGCGCGCTCCTCGAACTCGCCGCGATACTTCGCGCCGGCGACCATCGAGTTGATGTTCACTTCGACGAGCCGCTTGCCGCGCAGCACTTCGGGCACGTCGCCGTTCACGATCCGCTGCGCGAGCCCTTCGACGATCGCGGTCTTGCCGACCCCCGGCTCACCGATCAGCACCGGATTGTTCTTCTTGCGGCGCGCGAGCACCTCGATCGTGCTTTCGATTTCCTGCGCGCGGCCGAGCACCGGGTCGAGCTTGCCCTGGCGCGCGATCGCGGTGAGGTCGCGGCCGAACTTGTCGAGATTCGGCGTGCCGGTCGGCGCGTCGACGCGGCCGTCTTCCGCTCCCTTGCCGACGACCTTCACGACCTTCTGGCGCAGCGCTTCCGGCGTCACGCCGTATTTCTTCAGCAGCGTGCCGGCGATGCTGTCCGGCACCGCCGCGAGACCGATCAGCAGGTGCTCGGGGCCGATGTACGAGTGGCCGAGATCGCGCGACGCCTGGAACGCGTACTGCACGGCCTTCTTCACGCGCGGGGAGATCGACAGCTTGTCGAGCGACGCGTCGGGGGACGCGGTGCCGGTGTGCGCATGCTCGTCGATGTACGCCTTCAGGTCCTGCGGCGACAGCTTCAGTTCCTTCAGCAATGCCGCGCATACGTCGGTATCCGCGAGCGCGTACAGCAGGTGTTCGGTGTCGAGTTCGTTGCGGCGCAGTTCGTGGGCCTTCTCGGCCGCGTGCTGGAGCAGTTCGAGCGTCTGTTCGCTGAACGCGTCGGTCGGGTCGACCGATTCGCGCGGAATTTCGGCGGCGAGCGGCGAGTCGTCGCCGGTGTCGCCGAACAGCGACGGCGCGCCGCCGCCCAGCAGCGAATCGAACGGGTTCAGCATGCTCTGATGCCGCATCAGCTGACGGAAGTGGTAGTCGCAGATCGAGATCGTCTTGCGCTCGCCGTCCTGCATCACGGTGGCGCGCGCGACGGCCGGCCGGGCGTGACAGATATCACAAAGTGCGGGCATGGTGGTCTGGCTCCTGTCAATGAACGTGGATCGAAACGGACGTCCCGCTGCGAGATGGCGCGCGCGGCTCGCCACCGCACGACGCGACCGGCGGCGCGCGCGTCGCGCCGACATGGCAACCGGTCGCGTTCGGCACCGCAAAACCGGTGTCGCGCGGCGTCCGCGGCATCACTTCGACTGCGTTCAAAATAGCGAATCGGCCAGGGGCCTCCAAGACACAGTTCCGCACCGGCCCGGCCGCGAATTGCACCCTCACATGCGCGCGTGCGTGACACGCGAGGAGTACAGATGAGCGCGCACGCGGGTGCGGCGTGTGCGAAGCGGAACAACGGCGGTGCTGGAGGCGCGCGAGACGCGATGCGACATGCGCGCGCAGGGCACCGGTGCGCGGCAAACGGGAAGGGGCGCGGGCGCTGAAACGTGGCGCGAACGCATCGGCGCGATCGCGCCGGGGGACGGCGCGCGCGAGCGGGTTACGCCGGGCCGCGCGCGCACCGCAACCGGTGCGCGGCGAGAGGCGGATCGCGAAGTGGGCGGGTTGCACGGTGCGGGCCGGACATGGCGCATCCGCGGCGAACCGGTGTCAGTCTGCGAATGTCATCGCGAGCCGCTGTCGGGCAATCTGCTTCACGTCGGTTGACAGTGCTGCATTCTGCAGACCATTGGCCCAGACGGAGAACGAATCCTCGATCAGGTTGCGGGTGTCGGGCGGCAGTTCGGCCAGCATCAGCGACACCACGGTGAACAGCACGGCGGCATCGGCGGCCTGGCGGCTCGCGTTCGCGTCGACGGCCTGCTTCAGGTTGTCGATCGACGCGCGTAGCGCCTGTAATGCGTCATTCGAATCGCTCATTTCACGCTCCATGCAAGATGGTTCGGTCGGCGACGAACGTGCGGCCGGTCACGTGCAAAAGTCATCCGCGGCCGGTGCGCGCGACGCCCGGCAGGCCTCGCGCGCGCGGGACGTCAGGCCGCCGCGTTGCCCTGCGGCGCCACGGCCACCGATGCCTCGCTCGTCAGCATCAGGAACGTGAACGTTTCGCGCAGGTACAGGCGCACGACCTTGTCGGTATGGCTCGTGTAGCCGATCGACAAATCTTCGCCGAGATGCAGCTCGTAGTCGCCGCCGCGGGTGGACAGCACGCAGCCGCCGCTGATCGCCGGCGCCCAGATGATCTCGCCGCTGACGATGCGCTTGATGTGGCCGAGGACCGGATAGCCCTGGTCGCGTGCTTCGCTGAGCGCGGTGTACGCGTCCGAGCCGAGCACGACCGAGTACGGGCCGTCCACGCCGGCGAGCCGCAGCGCTTCGAGCGCGTCGCTGATCGCGTCCGGATACGCGCTGACGTCGGCCGGCAGCGTGAGCTTGCGGTTCGACGTGCCTTCGCGGATGCCGACGATGCCCGCGGCCTGATAGCCGTCGAAGATCGCGCCGTCTTCCGCGAACGCGAGGCGTTGCGCGGCGTCCTTCGCCGGCTGCCAGTCGGCGTCGCGCGCGCCGCGCTCGACGCTGTCGATCGCATCGCGGCTCAGCTCGAACGGCACCGTCAGCTCGACGATCGTGCGGACTTCGCGCAGCCGCGCGCTCACCTGCTCGCGCGGCGCGGCGACCTCGCTCAGATGCCCGGTGCCGACGGCCGACAACGCGGGGCCGGCCGGGCCTTCTACGTCGACCACGCGGCGCCCGGCCACCGAGCGCTTGAACGTGCGTGCGACTTCTTCCTCGATCTGTTCCCACGCGGGCGAGGCAATCGGTGCGAGTTCGCGGTGCAGGTTATTCATAGGTCGGGGTTCCTTTCAGCGATCCGATGTTCAGCGAGCCGTCACGATGCGGCACGCTCGATGCGGGTTCCGCCGGTGTGGCGGGGGTGTCGGCGGCAGCCGGCGCGGGGCGATCGGCGAGCGCGTCGAGCAGGTCGGCCGACGGCACGAAGAACAGCGAGCCGGTGACCGCGCGGCTGAAGTCGAGCAGCCGGTCGTAGTTGCCGGGCGGGCGGCCGACGAACATGTTCTCGAGCATCTGCTCGATCGGCGCCGGCGAGCGCGCATAGCCGATGAAATAGGTGCCGAATTCGCCGGAGCCGGGGCGCCCGAACGGCATGTTGTCGCGCAGGATCTTCACTTCCTGGCCGTTTTCGTCGAGCGTGGTCAGCGAGCTGTGCGAGCACGACGGCTTCACGTCCGGCCCGAGCTCGATGTCGGACAGCTTGGTCCGGCCGATGATGCGCTCCTGCGTCTCGACCGCGAGCGCGTTCCAGCCGGCCATGTCGTGCAGGTACTTCTGCACGATCACGTAGCTGCCGCCCGCGAATTGCGCATCTTCGTCGCCGATCACCGTGAAGTCGACCGCCTCGCGGCCTTCCGGGTTCTCGGTGCCGTCGACGAAGCCGATCATCGCGCGCTGGTCGAAGTTGCGGAAGCCGTGCACCTCGTCGACGACGGTGACCGCGTCGCCGAGCGCGTTGAGCAACTGGGTCGCGAGTTCGAAGCACAGGTCCATCGCGTCGGCGCGGATGTGCAGCAGGATGTCGCCGGGCGTCGCGATCGCGACGCGCTGGCCGGCGCCGAATTCGCGGAACGGATGCAGCGACGCGGGGCGCGGGTCGCCGAACAGCGCATCCCAGGCGTCGGCGCCGAAGCCGCACACGCAGGACAGGTTGCCGCCCGGCACGCGCTTGCCGACCGAGCGCACGAGCGCGGCGATGTCGCCGCACCATCCGCGGATCGTGTCGGCGCGGTCGGCGCCGGCGTTGACGGTGGCGACGAGGAAGATCGCGCTGCGCGTGATCGGGCTGTGGACGGCCTGGGAAAGCGGGGGAAGGGTCTGCATCGCGGCCTGCCGGTCAGTCATGTCGGGGCGGGCGGGCCGCGGCTGTCGCGGCGCGCGAAGGCGAACGGTGGGACTGTGTCATGCGACGGCTCTCTCTGGGCTTTTTGACAGGCGGATGAAGGGCGTCGCGCGGGCATCGCGCAACGGGCCGCGGCGGCTGCGGCCTGCCGCCCGGGCGCGACGGGGGGAGGCAGGGTGGCCGCGCGTTCGCCCGGCGCGTGAGCTGTGCGCACCGCGTAACGTCGTCGAGCATGCAATCTAGCAGCTTCGGCGGGTCTTTGGAACACGTATCGACGATCTGTCATTCGAATGGGTTGATCGGCGTCTGATTTTGCGCGGCGCGCATGCAGCTGTACTCCTGAAGTGCGCGCCGCTGTGCTCTTGAGCGGCCGTGGCGCGTGCAGTAGATTAGGCTTCGCTCCGCCCGCCGATGAGGGCCGCCATGACGAACCTGCTGGAAGCGATGCGTATTTTCGTCGCGGTGGTCGAGCGTGGCGGGCTGTCCGGCGCGACCGGAGCCGGTGCGCGCGCAACCGCTTCCGATGCACCCGTTGCGGCCTTTCCGCCACCCGATGCGATTCGTCGCGTCGACGCCGCATCGATCGCTCCCTCCACGTCATTGCACCGATCAGCGCCTTGAATACGTCTACTGTTACCGCCGATACGGCCGCCGAGCGCATCCGCCGCCGCTTCGGTCACTTCCTGCACGCGGCCGAGCTGGCCGGGCTGATCGTGATCGGTCTCGCGACCTCGTTCGCCATGGCGCAGGAAGCGTGGAAGGTCGTGCTCGCCGGCGAGGTGTCGCTGACCGACCTGCTGCTGATGTTCCTCTATCTCGAAGTCCTCGCGATGGATGTGCGTTACCTGCGGCTGGGCCGGCTGCCGGTGCGCTTTCCGCTGTTCATCGCGATGACGTCGCTCGCGCGCGACCTGATCCTGCGCGGCGCGACCGACAGCCCGGAGCGGATGCTGATGACGACGTTCGGGATCGTGCTGCTCGCGGTGGGCGTGCTGATTCTCAGTTTCGGTCAGCACCGCTTTCCGGCGGAAGTCGACGACGTCGAGGAGGATGCGCGTACGCGGCGGTAACGGAGCAGCACCGTCGCATGCGCCACGATTGCATCCCGCTGCACGTGCATCTGTTCACCACGCGCGCGCGATTTGGCGTTTGATCGCCCAACTGTCACTTACATTCGCCGAATTGACGCAGTAGGATGCCGATCCTTGTCACGATGGATTTCGCATTGCTATCCGCCTTCAATTTCGGTAATGGACGAGGCTCGCACCGGGACGCCCGCGGCCGGGCACGGCTATCCCGCTTCGCGCATCGGCGCGGCACGCCCACCCACGCGTCGCTGGCTGGTTCACCGCTGGCGGGGCGAGGCGGATGAAGCTCTACGAGAAATTCGCGAACGACATAGAGAGACTCATCCGGCAGCGCGTGTATCGACACGGCGATCGTGTGCCGTCGGTACGGCAGGCGAGCCAGCAGCACCGGATCAGCATCACGACCGTGCTGCACGCGTACCTGCTGCTCGAAAGCCGCGGGCTGCTGGAAAGCCGCCCGCAATCCGGTTACTTCGTGAACCTGCGCAACGACGACGGCTACGCGCCGGTGCGCGAGCTGCGGCCGTCGAAGCCGATCGCGATCTCGTCGTCGGTCGACGTGAGCCGGCTCGTGCTGTCGACGCTGCGCTCGATCGGCACCGACGATGCCGTGCCGCTCGGCTCGCCGTATCCGGACCCGAGCCTGTTCCCGTTCGAGAAACTGAACCGCTATGCGTATGCAGCCGGACGCGACAAGGCGCTGTGGGGCGTGACCGACGGGCTGCCGCCCGGACATCCGCGCCTGATCCGCCAGATCGCGCGGCGCTACCTGGAAAACGGGATGTCGGTCGATCCGAACGAGATCATCGTGACGGTTGGCGCGACGGAGGCGATGAACCTGTGCCTGCAGGCGGTCGCGAAGCCGGGCGACACGATCGCGGTGGAGTCGCCGACGTTCTACGCGATGCTGCACGCGATCGAGCGGATGGGGATGAAGGCGATCGAAGTGGCGACGCATCCGGAATACGGCATCGACATCGCGGCGCTCGCGGCGATCGCGAAGTCGCAGCCGATTGCTGCATGCATGGTGATGCCGAACTTCCAGAACCCGCTCGGTTTTCAGATGCCCGACGAGCGCAAGCGCGAACTGGTTGAGTT
>NZ_JBQEON010000011.1:71382-134831 GCF_052045245.1 Burkholderia sp. 22313 | reverse complement strand
GGCGGGCGGCTACGTGCTGTGGGTCGAGTTGCCGGCCCAGGTCGATGCGATGCGCCTGTACC
Organism: Burkholderia sp. 22313; assembly: GCF_052045245.1. Classification (NCBI taxonomy): domain Bacteria; kingdom Pseudomonadati; phylum Pseudomonadota; class Betaproteobacteria; order Burkholderiales; family Burkholderiaceae; genus Burkholderia; species Burkholderia sp. 22313. The sequence continues at coordinate 134,769 of NZ_JBQEON010000011.1, read as the reverse complement.
AACTCGCGCTGGAGCAGGGCATCACGATCGGCCCCGGCTACATGTTCTCGATCGCGGACACCTACCGCAACTTCATCCGGCTGAACTACAGCAGCCCGTGGTCGGCGGTGATCGAGCGGGCGGTCGTGACGGTCGGCAAGCTCGCGATGGCCTGCATCGGCTGAGCGCGCGACGGCGCGTCACGTGAGCCGATACGATTGCTTGCCCGTTCGGTGCCCATCGGGCAACGCGCCTTTTCTCGTGCCTTTTCTCGTGACGAAAGCCGGGCCGCGCGCGGCACGCGGATTGCGTGCGTCGCCGGCCCCCCGCGCACGCGCATCCGGCGTGTTGCGACGCAACGTTGACGACGTTCTACGCCGGTCGTGGATTGCGCACAAGCGACCGTGCGCGTTTGCGTGCGCTGCGGGGTCGTCCGTCCCTGTTCTTTTCGGGAACGACGCCGATAATGGGATCGTTACCTCACTCCGGGAGTCACGCCATGTCCGCAAGCGACGCCTCGTCTTCACGTCCCGATCTCGCGCAGGGCATCGCGCTCGACGACCTCGCGGAGGGCGCGATGATCGAGGGCCAGGTCGGCGACGCAACGGTGCTGCTGGTGCGCCGTGCCGACGAACTGTTTGCCGTGAGTGCGCAATGTCCGCACTACGGCGCACCGCTCGCCGACGGGCTGCTGGTCGGCGACACGATTCGCTGCCCGTGGCATCACGCGGCGTTCTGCCTGCGCACCGGCGCGCTGCTGCGCGCGCCGGCCCTCGACGGCCTGACGTGCTGGCGCGTCGAGCGGCGCGACGGGCGCGCGGTCGTGCTCGATGCGCGGCCTGCCGCGGCGCCGCCGCAACCGAAAGCGGCCGGGCTGCCCGCATCGGTGGTGATCGTCGGCGGCGGCGCGGCCGCGATCGCAGCGGCCGTGACGCTGCGGCAGGAAGGCTATCCGCACGCGATCACGCTGTTGAGCGCGGACGGCGAGCCGCCGTACGACCGGCCGAACCTGTCGAAGGATTATCTGGCCGGCACGGCCGAGGCCGACTGGCTGCCGCTGCGCGGCGCGTCGTTCTATACCGACCAGCGCATCGACGTGCGCTGCGCGACGCGCGTCGCGCGGATCGATCCCGCGCGGCACGCGGTCGAACTCGCGGACGGCAGCCGCATCGGCTACGGCGCGCTGCTGCTCGCCACCGGCGCCGAGCCGAACCGGCTGACCGTGCCGGGCGCCGATCTGCCCCACGTGCGCGTGCTGCGCTCGCGCGCCGATTGCGATGCGCTGATCGGCAAGCTGAAGACGGCGCAGCGCTGCGTCGTGGTCGGTGCGAGCTTCATTGGTCTCGAAGCGGCCGCCGCGCTGCGCACGCGCGGGCTCGACGTGCAGGTGGTCGCGCCCGACGCGCATCCGATGGCGCGCGTGCTCGGCGAAGCGCTCGGCGACACGATCCGCGCGCTGCACGAGGCGCACGGGGTGGGGTTCCATCTCGGCGCGCCGCCCGCGCGGATCGAGCCGGACCGCGTGACGCTGTCGAACGGCGACGTGCTACCGGCCGACGTGGTGGTGGTCGGCATCGGCGTGCATCCGGACCTGGCGCTCGCTCAGGACGCGGGGCTGGCCGTCGATCGCGGCGTGACGGTCGACCGTTTCCTGCAGACGAGCGCGCCGGACGTCTACGCGGCCGGCGACATCGCGCGCTGGCCCGATCCGCTGACGGGCGAGCGCATTCGCGTCGAACACTGGGTGGTCGCGGAGCGGCAGGGCATCGCGGCGGCGCGCAACATGCTCGGCCAGCAGCGGCCGTTCGACGCGGTGCCGTTCTTCTGGAGCCAGCACTACGACCTGACGGTGCGCTATGTGGGCCATGCGGAGCAATGGGACCGTGTCGAGATCGACGGCGACCTGCGCGCGCATGACGGCTCGGTGACGTATTGGCGCGGCAACACGCGGCTCGCGGTCGCGACGCTCGGCCGCGATCTCGACTGCCTGCGCGCGGAGCGCGCACTCGAGCAGCAAGGGGCCGCGCGAGCATGACCGCGCGTCGCTGACCGAAGCCGCGGCCGACGCGCCCGCCCGCCGACGGGCGCGCGCCTTGCTCGAACAGCGCGACGGTATCTACACCGTTTCCGCTTTCGACAAGGAGGGCCCGACATGAAAGCAGTCGTATTCCACGGCATCGGCGACATCCGCATCGATACGGTGCCCGACACCCGGGCGAGCCGCGCGCGGGCACCGCGTTCTGCGGCGCCCCGGCCGACACTCGCCCGTTTCACCGACGGCTCTGCTTGTTGAGCAGTCCGTTGAGCGACTTCACGCGGTAGCGGTCGGCAAGGATCATGCCTCGTGGAAGAAGCTGCCTGTCAACAGCACGCCTTTCCTTCCCGCCATTCGCCCCGAAGGACGTCCCCGTGGGGGCAAGGGCGGGGTTTCTCGGAGCAATTTCTGATGAACGAGATGAATGCCTGTTACGACAACTGCATGGCCGCGTGCGACGCATGCGCGCATGCGTGCGATGCCTGCACGGCCGGTTGCCTGGCTGAGCCCGATGCGCACAAACTGGCCGCCTGTATCGCGCTCGACATCGAATGCGCGCAGCTGTGCCGCTTCGCGTCGGGCGCGATGGCGCGCCGCAGCGTGATTGCACCGCTCGTTTGTGCGTTGTGCGCGCAGGCGTGCGACCTGTGTGCGGCCGAATGCCTGCAGCACACGCACGAGCATTGCCGGCGCTGCGCGCTGGCATGCGACACCTGCGCGGCGATGTGCCGTGCGATGGCCTGACCGGTCAGCGCGCGCGCCGAGCCTGGCGCGCGACGCGCTGCAACAGCGCATCGAGCACCGCCATCTCGACGGGCTTCACGAGGTGATCGTCGAAGCCCGCGCTCGCGGTGCGCTCGCGATCCGACGGCCGCGCATGGCCGGACAGCGCGACGCACGTCGTGCCGGCCAGCGTGTCGATCGCGCGCAGTTCGTGCAGCAGCGTGAAGCCGTCGATGTCGGGCATCGACAGATCGACGAGCATCAGGTGCGGAACGACGTCGCGCGCGAGCGCCAGTGCGTCGTCCGCGTTGTACGCGACGTGCGGTGCATGGCCCTTGACCTGCAGCAGTACGGCGAGCGTGTCGGCGGAGTCGCGGTTGTCGTCGACGACGACGATGCGCAGCGGCGCGCCGGCCGGCGGTTCGGACGTATGCGGCGCGCCGGTGTCGACGGGCGCCGCGTGCGCCCTGGGGTCGATCGGCAGTCGCACGGTGAACGTCGCGCCGTGGCCGGGGCCGTCGCTGTGGGCGGAAATCATCCCGCCGTGCAGTTCGACGAATGACCGGCAGATCGCGAGGCCGAGCCCGAAGCCGTCGGACGCGCGCCGGTACGGCGTGCGTTCCTGCTCGAACAGGTCGAAGATCGATTCGAGCGAGCCCGCTGCGATGCCGACGCCGTGATCGCTGACGCGGATCTCGACGGCGGCATCCACGACGCGTGCGCCGACGTCGATGCGGCCGCCGTGCGTCGAGAATTTCGATGCGTTGTCGAGCAGGTTGTGCAGGACCTGCACGAGCCGCGCGGCGTCGCCGCGCACGACCACCGGATCGGCCGGCAGCGTGACGCGAATGTGCTGCTCGCGCGCGGCCAGCTTCGACTGGACGCTTTCGACGCCGCGGCAGACGACGTCGCGCACCGTCACCGGCGCATGGTCGAGCTCGACCTTGCCGGCGGTGATGCGGCCGACGTCGAGCAGATCGTCGACCAGCCGCGTCAGCTGGCCGACCTGACGATGCACGGCGTCGCGGCACTGCGCGAGCACGGGTGCCTGATCGGGCAGGCTCTGCAGCACGCCGACCGAATGGCGCAGCGGCGCGAGATGGTTGCGCAGCTCGTGCGCGAGCATCGCGATGAACACGCTGAGCCGGTGCGTCGACGCTTCGAGTTCCGCGAGCCGCTTGCGCTCGGTCATGTCGCGCGTGATCTTGATGAAGCCGGCCAGCTGGCCCGCCGAGTCGCGCACGGCCGTGATCGTCACGCTGGCCCAGAACAGCGAGCCGTCCTTGCGCACACGCCAGCCTTCGTCCACGAAGCGGCCGCGCGCGACGGCTTCCTGCAGACCGAAGGCCGGCCGCCCGGCCGCGATCGCATCGGGCGGATAGAAGCGCGAGAAATGGTTGCCGACGATCTCGGTGGTGCGATAGCCCTTGATGCGTTCGGCGCCACGGTTCCACGTGGCGACGTTGCCGTGCGGGTCGAGCATGAACACGGCGTAGTCGCTGATGGCGCCGACGACGGTCTCGAAGCGGAATTCGGCAAAGCGGTGCAGCAAGTCGCGCGCGTCGGCGGGCGTGAGCGATGGCGGCGGATCGGAAATGACGTCGTCTTTCTTCATCGGAACGGTCTTGTCGGATGCGGACGGACAAGTGCCGTCCTGCCGCGTCGAGCTTGCCGGTCGCGGCCATTCAAATCGGATTGGCACCCCGCCAGCAGCGGGGCGCTCAATTCGCCTGATCGATGGGTGCGCATCGCCTGTGCCGTCCGGTGCATGCCAAGGGAAATCCCCGTTGGCGGCGGCCGGGTGACGGCGGCGCGGCATGCCGCTTGCATCGCCGTCCGGTCCGCACGCCATGCCACGCCTGCCTGGGGAGATCGCCATGAACAGTACCCTGAATCCCGACAACGAACCGCCCGGCCCGGACGACGAGAACGCGCGGCGCGGCCGCGACGGCCGCGCGCTGGGGCCCAGCGACTCATCCGACAGCGGCAGTGACACGGCCGGCGCGCGGCGCCATCCGTTCGACGTCGACTCGCCGCTCGACGATCACGCACTGGCGCGCGGCGACGCGGCGCTCGACAGCGACACGGACCGGTCGGGCACCGGCGAGCGTGCGTCCGCGGACGGCGACGCGGGGCTCGAGGACGGCGCCGACATCGAGCCCGATCGCACGGAACGGCTCGGCGAGCCGGGCGGCACCGACGACCCGGACGCGCCGGAGGAACCGGGCGCGGGTGGCGCATAGGGTCCGGCACGGCGACTGTTCGCGCAAAAAGTGCAATCGCGTTGCAGATAGGAACGCCCGGTCAGGTGCGCCCCAACGGCCGCGCACGCGGCACGCGACTTGCAGCCATCCGACCGACCCGCGCCGCGACATGGGGCCATGCGCGGCACCGGCACGATCAAGGAGAGACACGATGCAACCACGACGATATCCCGGACGGCAAACCGAACGGAGCGGGCCGTCCGACTGGCAGGACCGCGGGGAACGCGGATCCCGGCGTGCCGACGAGCGCGATTTCCGGGGCGGCGAATCCGCGCGGCACGATGCCGACTATGAATCCGCGTACCGGCGCTTCGCCCGCGAGGACGTCGGCCCGGAAGACTGGGGCAGCGAGTGGAGCGAGCGCTCGGCGCGGCCGTTGGCCGAGCAGCGCGGCGGCGGCTGGCGCGACGCGCCGGGCGGCGCGCGCGACCCGTCGCGCTTCGGCAGCGCCGCGGAACGCGACGCGATGCGCCACCGCCAGGGCCCGAAAGGCTATACGCGCTCGGACGAGCGGATTCGCGAGGATGTGTGCGAGCGGCTCGCGCATGCGCTCGACATCGACGTGAGCGACGTCAGCGTGCAGGTGCGCGACGGCCGCGTCGAGCTCGACGGCACCGTGCCGGCGCGCTGGATGAAACACGACATCGAGGACATTGCCGACGGCTGCATGTGCGTACGGGACGTCGAGAACCGCGTGCGCGTGCGTCGCGACGGCGAACACGACACCGGCATGGTGCTGCATCCGTCGCAACGCACGGTCACGCCGACGCAGCCTGCCGCGCGCGACCCTGAACCGGGCAGCGGCACCACCCCCGGCATTCCCACCGGCCGCGATCGCGAACCGCGCCATTGACGGCGCGACGCGCGGGACGACCCGACCCGGGATCCGGCGATCGCGTGCGTAAGAGCCGGGCGCCGCTCGAAGCGCTCGCGTTGTCCGGCCATGCGCGCGAGCGTGACCGCACGCGCGCGGTCGAAGCGGGTTTCCATGCCTACCTGACCAAGCCCGCGGTAGCGGCCGATCTGATCGCGGCGCTGCGCGCGCTCGCGCTTTCCTCCGGAGAAATCCATGCCGAACCTTCCGAACCCGACGCCACCCGAAACCCTGACCGAGCGCCGCGCCGGTAGCGCGTTCGCCGACCGCCAGGCCGCGGTCGCGGCCGTCGAGCTGCTGCTGCCGACGTTGTCGGCGGCATTGCAGAGCGACTTCGTCGGCGACAGCGGCTGCCTGCACATCGTCATCATGGATCCCGCGCTCGGGCCCGGCGACGCGGCGTTCGAGGACGCGATCCTGTACGAGTTCTCGCTGCCGGACCCGCGGGACTGGGACGCCGACTATCGCGCGTACGCCCGCGCGAAGGCGCGGCTGTCGTGGGAAACCGGCCGCGACGGCCATGTGGTGCAGGCACTCGAGCCGTACCGGCTGCGCGCGGGCGACACGAACCTGTGGGGCGGTGTCGCGCAGCACGGGATCGTGGTCGGCGTGGCGGGCGCGCAACCGTGGTTCGACGAGGCGTTCGCGGGCTGCGTCGCGCACTGCCTGCGCGCGCTCGCGAAGCATCGCGCGCAGGCGACGCCGGACGGGCTCGCGATCTGAAGCGCGGGGAAGCGGGCACGTTTTTACAGCAGGTTATAAAAAGGCCAGCGGACGCGCGCGAGACCGCGATATGGCGCGGGCGTCCGCCGAATGGCACGGTTTTCGCTGTACACCTGTATGACGCTTGTCGCGACACGCGTCACCGCCACGATTCTTCGGACGCTTACAGGAGGTGCATGTGCCCGCGACTCACGATCCCGGCCGCCCGCCGCTCGCCGGCCGCACCGCCCTCGTGACGGGCGGTGGCCGCGGCCTTGGCGAGGCCATCTGCGAGGAACTCGCGCAACACGGCGCGCACGTGATCGTCGCCGATCTGGACGGCGATCGCGCGGTGGCCGTCGCGCAACGGCTCGAGCGGCAGGGTGGCCACGCGATCGGTCGGCGCCTCGACGTACGCGACGAAGTATCGGTGCTGCAGGTCGTGCACGATGCGCGCGAGGCGCTCGGCGATCTCGACGTGATCGTCAACATCGCGTCGACCGCGGCGAAGCGCGCGTGGCCGAATGCGTCCGCGTACCACCCGACGAAGTGGGGGCTGCTCGGGCTGTCGCATGCGCTGCATGCGGAGCTGCGGCCGGCCGGCGTGAGCGTGTCGGCGATCGTCGCGGGCGGGATGCGCACGCCGTTCCTGCTCGACCGCTTCCCCGATATCGACGAGGACACGCTGCAGCCGCCGGAGCACGTCGCGGCCGCCGTGCGTTTCGTGCTGACGCAACCGCCCGGAACGGTCGTGCCGGAAGTGATGGTGCTGCCGATGAAGGAGACGTCATGGCCCTGACCCGCGAACGGCGGCCGCCGGGCGCCGTGCTGCTCGACAAGGACGGCACGCTGCTCGAGAACGTGCCGTACAACGTCGACCCCGCGCGCACGCCGCACCACGTGGTCGATCGTCTCGATCTCGCCGCCGACATCGTCGTGCGCGAGGCCGTGCGGCGCCACGGCTCGTGGGTGCTGCGATGAGCGCCGCGTGGGATCGCGCGCGCCGGGTCCTGTGCGTGCGGCTCGACAGCCTCGGCGACGTGCTGATGACGACACCCGCCATGCGCGCGCTGAAGGAGAGCGGCCATGGCCGCCGGATCACGCTGCTGACGTCGCGCACCGGCGCCGCGCTGGCGCATCACCTGCCGATGGTCGACGACGTGTGGACCTACGACGCGCCGTGGGTCAGGCAGCCGGCCGCGCGCGGCGATCCGGTCGCCGATCTCGACATGATCGACCAGCTGCTGGCCGGCCGCTTCGATGCGGCCGTGATCTTCACCGTATATAGCCAGAGCCCGCTGCCGGCCGCGATGATGTGCTGGCTCGCCGGCATTCCGCTGCGGCTCGCGCATTGCCGCGAGAATCCGTACGAACTGCTGACCGATCGCGTCCGGGAAACCGAGCCGGAATCGCACGTGCGCCACGAGGTCGCGCGCCAGCTGGCGCTGGTGCGCGCGATCGGCGCGAAGACGTCCGACTGGCGGATGGCGTTCGAGCCCGGCGACGCGGCGCGGCGCATGCTGCACGCGCGGCTGCGTGCCGCGTTGCAGCGTGCCGGCGGCCCGCACCGGCCCGGCGCGGGCCGCGCGCGCTGGCTGGTCGTGCATCCGGGCGCGAGCGCCGCGTCGCGCCGCTGGCCGGCCGAGCGCTTCGGCGACGCCGCCGCACGGCTCGCGCCGTTGTTCGACGGCATCGCCGTGACCGGCAGCGCCGGCGAGCGCGCGCTCGTCGACGCGGTATGCGAACGCGCGGGGCCGCGTGCGGTGCCGCTTGCCGGCACGCTGCCGCTCGGTGAACTGGGCGCGCTGATCGAGACGGCCGACGTGCTGCTGTCGAACAATAGCGGCCCCGTGCATCTCGCGGCCGCGCTCGGCACGCCGGTCGTCGACCTGTACGCACTGACCAACCCGCAGCACACGCCGTGGCGTGTGCCGCACCGCGCGTTGAACGTCGACGTGCCGTGCCGCAACTGCTATCGCAGCGTGTGCGACCAGCCGGGCCATCCGTGCCTGCTCGGCGTGAGCGTCGAGGATGTCGTCTCGGCCACGCACGCGCTGCTGCGCGGCAGCGAGCGCCATGCGCGCCGCGCGGCCGCGCGGGCCGCCGCGCGCGGCGACGCGCCGGCGGCGGCGAACGCATCGAACGTGATCCCCTTCGCGCATGTCACCACCAGGAGTTGACGCATGCCCGAACCGATCCATACGCTCGGCATCAACGCCGCCTTCCACGACAGCGCCGCGTGCCTGATGCGCGACGGCGTCGTGATCGCGGCCGCCGAGGACGAACGCTTCACGCACGTGAAGCATGCGAAGCGGCCGGTGCCGTTCTCGACGTGGGAGCTGCCGTACCACGCGATCGACTACTGTCTCGCGGAAGCGGGCATCACGCTCGCGGACGTCGACCATGTCGCGTATTCGTACGACCCGTGGCTCGAACTCGACCGGCACGGCACCGTGTCCGAGCTGACGCTGCCGCTTGCGCCGTCCGCGCATGCGCCGCGCGAGGATGGCGTGTCGCCGTGGCATGCGCTGTTCCTGTCGTCGATCGTGAATGCGCCGCGCCAGCTCGCGGGCGGCGCGCCGCACCACCTGCAGCGGCGGTTTCGCGGCGTCGCGTACGACGGGCCGTTCCGCTGGCATTTCATCGAGCACCATCTCGCGCACGAGGCCAGCGCGTTTCTCGCGGCGCCCTACGAGCACTGCGCGGTGATGACGATGGACGGCCGCGGCGAACGCGCGACGACGAGCTACGGCGTGTTCGACGGCCAGTCGTACCGGCGGCTCGGCCAGGTCAACCTGCCGCATTCGCTCGGCCTGCTGTACGAGCGCGTGACGCGCTACCTCGGGTTCCTGCATTCGTCCGACGAGTACAAGGTGATGGCGCTCGCGTCGTACGGCAAGCCGGTGTTCGCCGACGACATGCGCAAGCTGGTGCGCTACCACGGCGAAGGCCGCTACGAGACCGTCGACGGCGACCTCGCCGCGCTGTTCGGCCCGCCGCGTGAACGCGGCGGCCCGATCGAGCCGCATCACTGCGACATCGCGCACGCGCTGCAGTGCGTGCTGGAGGAGACGGCGCTGCAGGCGGTCGACTGGCTCGCGGCCGAGACCGGCGAGCAGCAGCTCGCGATGGCGGGCGGCGTCGCGCTGAACTGCGTGATGAACGCGAAGATCCGCGATCGCGGCCCGTTCGACGACGTGTGGGTGCAGCCCGCCGCCGGCGATGCGGGCACCGCGCTCGGCGCCGCGCTATGGACCGACTTCCGGATGCGCGGCATGCGCGGCGACTGGCGGATGGACCACGCGTATCTCGGGCCGTCGTATGACGACGACGCGATCGAGGCGTTCCTGAAGGAGGCGCAGCTGCCGTACCGGCGGCTCGCGGACGTCGCCGCGCAGACGGCCGCGCTGCTCGCGGCGAACCGCGTGATCGGCTGGTTCCAGGGCCGCATGGAGTTCGGGCCGCGCGCGCTCGGCGCCCGTTCGATCCTCGCGTCGCCGATCGATCCGGACATGCAGCGCAAGCTGAACCGCATCAAGGATCGCGAGGACTTCCGGCCGGTCGCGCCGGTCGTGCTCGAAAGCCGTGCGCATCACTGGTTCAACGGCGGCAAGCGCACGCCGCTGCGCGCGCCGTTCATGCTGTTCGTGTACGACGTCGCGCCCGGCGGCGAAGCGACGATTCCCGCGGTGCGCCACATCGACGGCACCGCGCGCGTGCAGACCGTCAACGAAAGCCAGCATCCGCTGCTGCATGCGCTGCTGTCCGAGTTCGACGCGCTGACCGGCGTGCCGGTGCTCGTCAACACGTCGTTCAACACGCGCGGCGAGCCGATCGTCTGTACGCCGCGCGACGCGCTCGAATGCTTCTGGACGTCGCCGCTCGACGCGCTCGTGATCGGCTCGTTCCTGCTGGAGAAACCACGATGAACATGCGCGACACGCAATTGCCGCCCGTGGTGTCGGTCGTCGTGCCGACCTACCGGCGGCCCGATCTGCTCGAACGCTGCCTCGACGCGCTGTGCGCGCAGGTATTCGATCCGACGACGTACGAGATCGTGATCGTCGACGACGATCCGGCCGGCAGCGCGCGCCCCGTCATCGACGCGTGCCGTTTGCGCATGGCCGACGTGCCCGCGATCCGCTACATGACCGCGCCGGACACGCAGGGGCCGGCCGGCGCGCGCAACATCGGCTGGCGCAGCGCGCGCGGCGCGCTGATCGCGTTCACCGACGACGACACCATTCCCGATCCGACCTGGCTGCGCCACGGCGCGGCCGCGCTGCTCGCCGAGCCGTCGGCGGTCGCGGCGGCGGGGCGCATCGACGTGCCGCTGCGGCCGCGTCCGACCGACTACGAGCGTGACGCGGCCGGTCTCGCGGATGCGGAGTTCGCGACCGCGAACTGCTTCGTGCGGCGCACGGCGCTCGAGCGTATCGGCGGCTTCGACGAGCGCTTCACGCGCGCGTGGCGCGAGGATGCCGACCTGATGTTCGCGCTGCGCGAGCATGCGGGGCCGATCGTCGGCGTCGATGCCGCGCGGATCGTGCATCCGGTGCGCCCCGCGCACTGGGGTGCGAGCATCGGGCAGCAGTCGAAGGTGTATTTCGACGCGCTGCTGTACAAGAAGCACCGCGCGACCTATCGGCGCCATATCCGCTCGATGCCGCCGTGGAACTACTACGCCGCGGTGCTGTTCGCGATCGGCGCGATCGGTTGTTTCGCCGCCGGCTGGCACGCGCCGGGCATCGCGTGCGCGGCCGCATGGGCCGTGATCACCGCCGCTTTCTGCGCGAAGCGGCTGCGCGGCACGCGGCTCACGCCGTCGCATGTCGCCGAGATGATCGTCACGTCGATCGTGATTCCGCCCGTGTCGTTGTACTGGCGCATGCGCGGTGCGCTTCACTTCCGGGTGCTGTTCCTATGATGCTCGATTCCGCTTCGTCGTCCGGTCCGATGCGCATTGCGGTGTTCCGCGCGCTGCAACTCGGCGACATGCTGTGCGCGGTACCGGCGCTGCGCGCGCTGCGCCACGGCGAACCGCATGCGCGCATCACGCTGATCGGGTTGCCGTGGGCGCGCGAGTTCGCGTCGCGCTTTTCCGACTACATCGACAACTTCATCGCGTTTCCCGGCGCGCCGGGCCTCGGCGAACAGCCGGACGCCGATCCGGCCGCGCGCGAGGCGTTCATCGCCGAATGCCGGGCGCGCGACTTCGATCTCGCGATCCAGCTGCACGGCAGCGGCGTGCGGAGCAACGCCATCGTCGCGTCGCTCGGCGCGACGCGCACGGCCGGCTTCGTGCCGCCCGACGGCGGCACGGCCACGCTCGACTGCTCGGTCGTGTGGCGCGACGGCGAGCCGGAAGTCACGCGCTACCTGGCGCTGACACGCCAGCTCGGCTATTCGGACTGGGGCGACTACCTGGAATTTCCGCTCGGCGGCCTCGACTACGCGCTGTGGCATGTGCTGTGCGACGAGCACGCGCTCGATGCGGGGCGCTACGTGATCGTCCACCCCGGCGCGCGGATGGCGTCGCGGCGCTGGCCGGTCGAGCGCTTCGCGAGCGTCGCGCGGTGGCTCGCCGACGACGGCTGGCAGATCGTGCTGACCGGCACGCGCGCGGAACTCGCGCTGGCCAACGCGTTCGCCGCGCATCTCGGGCGGCCGTGCGTGAACCTGTGCGGGCGCACGCCGCTCGGCGCGCTGGCCGCGCTGATCGGCCGCGCGCGGCTTCTGTTGTGCAACGACACGGGCGTGTCGCATGTCGCGGCGGCGTTCGGCACGCCGAGCGTCGTCGTCGCATGCGGCAGCGACACGGCCCGCTGGGCGCCGCTCGACGCCGAACGTCATCGCGTGCTCGCGAACTACCCGGCCTGCCGGCCGTGCATGTTCGACACCTGCCCATACGGACACGAGTGCGCGACCGCGATCGATGTCGACGACGTGATCGATCGGGCGAGCGCGTTGCTCGCGGAGGAGAGACGTCATGTCACGTAAGCGGTTGCGCGTGCTGACCTGGCACGTGCATGGCAACTATTTGTACTACCTGTCGCAGGCGCCGCACGATTTCTACATCGTGACGAAGCCGAGGCATCCGCCCGGCTATGCGGGGCGGGTCGGACACCTGCCGTGGGGTGAAAACGTTCTTGAGGTGCCGGCCGAATGCGTGCGCGACACCGAATTCGATTGCGTGCTGTACCAGCATCACAGCCATTACGAGCACGACCGGTTGCAGCTGCTCAGCGAAGCGCAGCGTGCGCTGCCGGCGCTGTTCGTCGAACACGATCCGCCGCGCGAGCATCCGACCGACATGCTGCATCCGGTGCAGGATCCGAACGTGTTGCTGGTGCACGTGACGCCGTTCAATGCACTGATGTGGGACAGCGGCGTCACGCCGACGCGCGTGATCGAGCACGGCGTGCTGATGCCCGACGGCGTCGAGTATCGCGGCACGCTGCCGAAGGGCGTGACGGTCGTGAATAACCTCGCGCGGCGCGGGCGGCGGCTCGGCGCGGACCTGTTCGAGGTGGTGCGTCTGAGCGTGCCGCTCGATCTCGTGGGGATGGGGTCGGCCGCGCTCGGCGGCATCGGCGAAGTGCCGAACCCGGCGCTGCCGCAGTTCCTGTCGCACTACCGGTTCTTCTTCAACCCGATCCGCTACACGAGCCTCGGGCTTGCGGTGATCGAGGCGATGATGATCGGGCTGCCGATCGTCGCGCTGGCGACGACCGAGATGGGGCAGCTCGTGCGCAGCGGCTACAACGGCGTGGCCGATACGCGGCCGCGCGTGCTGATCGACGCGATGCGCATGCTGATCCGCGATCCGGAACTCGCGCGCGAGTGGGGCGCGGCGGCGAAGCGCGATGCATGCGAGCGATTCGGGATCGAGCGGTTCGTGCGCGAGTGGGACAGCGTGTTGCGCGAGGTCGCGTCATAGGCGACGCGAGCGCCGAAGCGCGACGCTTACTGATTCGATGTGCTCGGCGGCGTGGCCGCGCTCGCGGTGCCGGCGGAACCGGCAGTGCCGCCGACGCTGCCTGCACCGCCGGCACCCGGAGTCGGCGCCGCCGTGCCGGCCGTCGCGTTGCGCTCGTGTTCGGGCAGCAGCGCGAGGCGGTTGTACAGCGTCTTCAGGCTGATGCCGAGCGCCTTCGCGGTGCGCGGCTTGTCGCCGTTGAAATGGCGCAGCGACGCGACGATGAACCGCTGCTGCGTATGCGCGAGCGTCGTGCCGATATGCAGTGTCATCGCGTTGTGACGCACTTCCTCGCGCGGCGGCTGCCGGCGCGGCAGCTGCAGCTCGATCTGTTCGTCCGCAAGGATGAACGCGCGTTCGAGCGCGTTGCGCAACTCGCGCACGTTGCCGGGCCACGTGTACGCGCGCAGCGCCTTCATCGCCTGCATCGACAAACGTTTGCGGGTGCGGTGCCGGGCGTTCAGCCGCTCGACGATCTGCAGCGCGATGTCGCCGACGTCGTCCTCGCGCTGACGCAGCGCGGGCACATGCAGCGCGATCGTCGCGATCCGGTAGAACAGGTCTTCGCGCAGCCGGCCGCTGCGCACGGCTTCGACCGGATCGTGATGGGTGGCCGCGACGATCCGCACGTCGAGCGGGATCGGTTCGTGGCCGCCGACGCGCACGATCGTGTTCGACTCGAGCGTGCGCAGCAGTTTCACCTGAAGTTCCGCCGGCATTTCCGCGATTTCGTCGAGAAACAGCGTGCCGCCGCGTGCGGCTTCGAACATGCCCACATGTTGTGCCACGGCCCCGGTGAAACTGCCTTTTTCGTGACCGAACAAGTGTGACTCCGCGATGTCTTTCGGGATCGCACCACAATTGACGGGCACGAACGGCGCACGCCGGCGCGGGCTCATGTCGTGAATGAGCCGCGCGACGATGTCCTTGCCGGCGCCGCTTTCGCCAACCACCAGCACACTGACGCGCGTCGCGGCGACGCGCGATATTTTCAGCAGCAAATCCTGGATCGTTCGCGAACGGCCGAACAGTCGCGTGCCGTCATCGTCGGATTTCGACATGAGTGTGATCGCATTGGGAAATTTTGACCGAAATCGCTACGGCAAGATGAAAAAATGACGGGGCACACGTCGCTTTTCACCCGGAAAGCATACCGTCTGTAGCGAGGCGCCAGATTGAATCTCGCAATGCGTTCGCCGCGTGCGGATAGATTTATTCGATGAACGGCGCATGCGTAACATGCTTCTTCTATACTGCTAAACACCCGTCAAACACAGGTTTGTCAGGGCAGGGCAGCGTGTCTGCCCGTTCGTGTGCCGTGTGAAATGCGTCGCCAGTGCCCGGTGTCGCACCCTCGCACCGCATGCCCGCCGCGGTTTCGGCCGATATGTGCGCCGGGCCGCATCACCAGGAGCTTCGATGCCTCATGTGCTGATCGTCGAAGACGATGCCGATACGCGAACGATGCTCGCGACGATGGCGCAAGCGCAGCAGCTTGTGTGCGACACGGCCGCGACGCTCGAGGAAGCGCGCACGCTCGTCTCGACGAATACCCCCGATCTCGTGCTGTGCGATCTCGTGCTGCCGGACGGCAACGGAATGGATCTGTTCGACGCATTGCCCAAGCGCGGGCATTGCGAAATGGTGCTGACCACCGGTCACGCGAGCCTCGAAACCGCGATCGATGCATTGCGGCGCGGCGCGACCGACTACCTGGTGAAGCCGCTCAACATGCAGCGGCTGAACAGCATCTTCGCGCGCGTGCCGCGCACCACGGCATTGCATGAGGAAATCGCCGAGCTGCGCTCCGAACTGCAGCGCCTCGGCCGCTTCGGCCGGATGCTCGGCAGCTCGCCCGCGATGCAGGCCGTCTACGATGCGATCGGCCGCGTCGCGCGCACCGAGGCATCGGTGCTGCTCACCGGCGAATCCGGCACCGGCAAGGAGCTCGCCGCGCAGACGGTCCACGACCTGAGCCTGCGCCGCCGCGGCCCGTTCCTCGCGGTGAACTGCGGCGCGATCGCGGCGAACCTCGTCGAAAGCGAGATGTTCGGCCACGACCGCGGCAGCTTCACCGGTGCGGAGCGGCAACACAAGGGCTTCTTCGAACGTGCGGACGGCGGCACGCTGTTCCTCGACGAAATCACCGAGATGCCGGTCGAATCGCAGGTCAAGCTGTTGCGCGTGCTCGAAACCGGGCGGCTGACGCGGCTCGGCTCGACCCGCGAGATCGACGTCGACGTGCGCATCGTCGCGGCGACCAACCGCGATCCGGAAGGCGCGATGGCGGACGGCAAACTGCGGCCCGACCTCTATCACCGGATCAACGTGTTCCCGATTCCGCTGCCGTCGCTGCGCGAGCGCGGCGACGACATCCCGATGCTCGCCGACGCATTCCTGCAGCGCTACAACGAGGAAAGCGGCCGCAGCCTGCGCTTCGCGCCGGCCGCGCGCGACGCGCTGAAGGCGTACGCATGGCCCGGCAACGTGCGCGAGCTGCGCAACTTCGTGCAGCGCGCGAGCATCTTCAGCGACACCGACGTGATCGACTCGCTGCCGCCGCCGATCATGGAGGAGCTGTCGAATATGGTCGACTCGCATGAAGATCGTGTGACGGTGCCGTTCGGCACGCCGCTCGAGGAAGTCGACCGCAAGTTGATCCTCGGCACGATCGCGCAATGCGGCGGCGTGAAGGCGCAGGCGGCCGAGGTGCTCGACGTCAGCCTGAAAACGATTTACAACCGGCTTGCCCAACTCGAAGACGAAGCGGAAAAACCGGACTCCTGATGCCGCGCGCGTGGGTTACGCGCTCATGCGTGCGGGTCCGCGGCGTGCCGCGTATCGCCGTCAAGCTGGCGGCGCATGCGCTCGACGTGCGGCGGCAGCGTCCGTCGCTCGCGCGGGATCCACGACAGGCCCGCGAACGTGCGGATGACCGAGCGTTCGTCACGCAGGCGCGGCAGCATCCGCACGGTGTGCGCGAGCGCGGCGCCGGCCGGCCATCGAAGCCACGCGGTCCACACCGCATTGCGGTGGGACGCACTCACGCGCGTCTGCGCGTCGCGCTGCATCGAAGGGTAATGATGAACCGTCAGGTGCGGTGCATAGACCAGCCATGCGCCCGCGCGATACAGGTCGAGCGCGAGCAGCGCTTCCTCGCCACCGAGAAAATAGCGCGGGTGATAGCCGCTCGCATGCAGGAACGCGTCGCGCCGGAACGCGCTCGCGCCGGCCAGCAGCCCGAGGATCGGGCGGCCCGGCAACGCGACGCTCGCCGCGAGCGGGCTGTCGGCCATCCGCCTGCAGGTCGGATCCTCGTGCTCGTCCGGACCGACCAGCACGCGTGCGGTGACGGCCGCGACGTGCGGATACGCATCGAGCAGGTTCGCGGCTGCCGCGAGCGAGCCGGGCGCCCACCACGTGTCGTCGTCGCAGAACGCGACGTGGCGCGTGCGCGCGACGGCCACGCCGAGATTGCGGCCGGCCGCGCCCAGGTTGCCCGGCGCATGCACCAGTGTCGCGTGCGCAAAGCGGTCGCGCACGAGCGCGGCGGTGGCATCGTCCGCGCCGTTGTCGACGACGACGATCGCCGGCCGGTCGGGCAGGCCCGAGAGCCGCGCGAGCGTGCGGGCGAGTTCGTCCGCGCGCCGGTACGTGAGCACCACGGCGGTCACGCGGGTCTCGCGCGGCGGCAGCGCAACCCGCGCGGGCGTTACGCGGACGTGTCGCATTCGAGCCGCCAGTACGTTTCGGGTTCACGGAGAGCGGCGCGCATATGAGGCTCGAACAGCGCAATCTGGCTCGGATACGCGGTCCACGGCCTCGGCCTTTGCCACCGAGCCGTCCGCGTCGTTCGCGCCGTCCATGCGATCCGTGCCATCCCTGCGATCACCGGCCGGCGTGCCGACCGGATGACCGATCCAGCCGCGCTCGCGCCACGCGATCACGCGCCGGACCATCAGCCCGTCGATCCGCCGATACGGCACATCCTCGTAGAAGCGCCACACGCGCGAGGTGCCGCCCGCCCGGTCGTTGTCGCGCAGCAGCGCCAGCGCGGCTTGCTGCACCTGCAGGTGATCGCGATGGAACAGGCCGGCCGGCGCGAGCACGCCGCAGCCCGGGTGCGCGTCGATCGTGTCGGCCAGCCGCGCGGCGATCGCCGTCGATGCGGCCGGCGTGCCGTACTGATCGTCGAGGAAATCGAGCCAGACGGGCCGCGCGTCGAGCCGCGCGAGTGCACGCCGGTCTTCGTCGCGGCGCGTGCGCACCGCCTCGTCGGCGGTGCGAAAGCCCGCGCGGCGATCCCACGGCGGCGCGGCGGACCCGTGCGCGGGAATCCCGGCGAACACCGTGACGACGACCGAGCCGGGCGCCTGCGCGAGCAAGCGCCCGCAACTAAGACGGCATCGTCGAGATGCGGAGAGATGACGAGCCAGCGGGTCGGGGCGGTCATGGCGTGGCAGTCTCCGTGGTTGGCGTGACGTGCGTGACGTGCGTAATGGACCAGGCCGGCAGTGCCGGTCGGCAATCGAGCGGACGAGCATGCGGCATGCCCGTTCGTGCATCCCTGGCGGGCGGTTGCCCGCGCTGCGGCAGGAGCGTGTTCGATGAGTGA
The DNA here is from genome assembly GCF_052045245.1 of Burkholderia sp. 22313. Taxonomy (NCBI): domain Bacteria; kingdom Pseudomonadati; phylum Pseudomonadota; class Betaproteobacteria; order Burkholderiales; family Burkholderiaceae; genus Burkholderia; species Burkholderia sp. 22313. The sequence continues at coordinate 116,598 of NZ_JBQEON010000011.1, read as the reverse complement.
AATGGCACGGCCGAAAGCCGGAAATTACGCAACCGCCGCGATGCTGGTCGCGATCGCGACCGTGCTGCATGCGCTCGCGATCCGCTTCGGCGGCGTGAATTTGCCGCTGGTCCTGTACTACCCGGTGCTCGCGCTCGCCGCGTGGGCGACGTCGTTCCTGTTCGGGATCGCGTCGACCGTGGTCAGCGGCTTGCTGGTCTGGACGCTGTTTCTGTCCGACCCGGACGCCTATACCGGCCCGCTGTCCGAGCGGCTCGTGCGGCTCGGCGCCTTCGTGCTGATCGGCGCGCTCGTCTGTGCGGTCGCGACGATGCTGCGCCACGCACGGGTCACGAACGCGGCGTCGCGCCGGCGCGACGCCGTCGCGCGGCGGCAGCTCGACGCCGTGTTGCAGGCGCTGCCGTACGGCGTGATCGCGACCGATACCCAGGGGCACGTGACTTACCTGAATGCGATCGCGGCCGAGCTGGCGGGCTGCCGCGCGGACGATGCGGCGGGCCGGCCCGTGCGTGACGTGCTGCGCGTGTTCGATCGCGACGGCCGGCGCGTGCAGACGACCCCGCTCGGCCGCGCACTCGGCGGCTCGCACGCGACGTCCGACCGTCACTGGCTGCACGGGGCGGACGGCGGCGCGCCGATGCCGATCGTCGAGGTCGCGTCGCCGATCGGCGATGCGGACGGCAACCGCGACGGCGCGGTGCTGCTGCTGCGCGATGTCGGCGCGGAGCGCGCGCTTGCCGATGCGTCGCGCCTGCAGCGCGCGGTGGTCGAGGCGTCGCCGGACGCGCTCGTCGGGATCGACGGCCAGAGCCGGATCGTCAGCTGGAACCCGGCCGCGCAACGGCTCTTCGGGTACGACGAAGCCGAGGCGCGCGGGCGTCCGCTCGAAACGCTGATCGCGATGCGCTGGCTGCGCCGCAATCCGCTCGCCGAATCGTTCGACGCGATGCGCGAAGCGGTCGGCCCGCTCGAGCTGCCGTGCGTGCGGCGCGACGGCCGGCGGTTTCGCGCGACGGCATCGGCGTGCCCGGTGCGCGGCGAAGCACGCGGCTGCGTCGCGCTGTCGCTGTCGCTGCGCGAGAGCGGTGCGCAGCGCCGCCGCGACCAGGCCGATACCTCGAACCGCCTGAAGGACGAACTGCTCGCGACCGTGTCGCACGAACTGCGCACGCCGCTGAACGTGATCTATGGCTGGGTCGAGGTGCTGCGCCGTTCGCGCGACGACGCGCTGCAGCAGCAGGCGATCGACGCGATCGACCGCAGCGCGCGCTCGCTCACGCGGATGGTTGGCGACATTCTCGACGCGTCGTCGCTCGCCACCGGCAAGCTGCAGCTCGACGCGATGCCGGTCGAGGTCGTGCGGCTGTTCTCCGATGCGACCGCGTCGTTCCAGACGGCCGCGTCGGCGGCCGGCACCACGCTCGAATTCGACTGCGCCGCGCAGGCCTGCGTGGTGTCGGGCGACGCCGAGCGGTTGCGGCAGATGCTGTCGAATCTCGTGTCGAACGCGCTGAAATTCACGCCGGGCGGCGGGGCCGTGACGGTCACGCTGGCGCGCGACGACACGCATGCGGTGCTGACGGTCGCCGATACCGGGCAAGGCATCCCGCCCGAGTTCATCCCGCACGTGTTCGATATGTTCCGCCGCGCGGACGGTTCGCCCGCGTCGTCGCGGCGCGGGCTCGGGCTCGGCCTGTCGATCGTGCGCCACATCGCCGAACTGCATGGCGGCAAGGTGCGGGTCGAAAGCGCCGGCCGCAATCGCGGCGCGACCTTCACGGTCACGCTGCCGGCCGGCTGGCAACCGATGGGCGCGATGGCGTGGAGCATCGCGCAGGCCGACGACCGGCGCGCTCCGCCGAGGCTCGACACGCAGCGCATCCTGATCGTCGACGACGACGCGACCACCCGAGCGAGCCTCACCGCCGCGCTGACCACCTGCGGCGCGGCCGTCGCGATCGCGGCGTCGGGCCGCGAAGCGCTCGCGGTCGTCGCCGACCTGCAGCCCACCGTCGTGCTGTCCGATCTCGCGATGCCCGACGGCGACGGCTTCTGGCTGCTCGACGCGCTGCGGCGCGGCGGCGCGAACGGCGCCGCGCCGCCGGACTTGCGCGTGCTGGCCGTGACCGCGCACGCGGGCCTCGCCGACGAGCGCCGCGTGCTCGAAGCGGGCTTCGACGGCTACCTGTGCAAGCCGGTCGACGTGCGCGAGCTGGCGCACAGGATCGCGCGCATGACGCAGCGCGACGGCTGACGCGCGCTGCGGGCCGGCCGGCGCACGCGGTGGTGCCGGCCGGTTACTTCGCGGCTGCCGGCCGGTTGCGCGTGCTGATCTGCGCGAGCATGTGCGACGCGATCTGCGTGCTGCGCACGAGATCGCCCGGCGTATGGTGCACGGCCTGCCGATGGATGAAATACCGCGCGGTATGCGCGAGCCCGCTCGCGAGCGGCGTCGTCGCGCGCCAGCCGAGGCGCCGGTGCGCGACGTCGAGGTCGGGCCGCCGCTGGCGCGGATCGTCGGCCGGCAGCGGACAGAACTCGATCGCGACCGGCGTGCCGACGATCCGCACGACTTCGCGCGCGATGTCGATCATCGCGATCTCGTCGTCGCTGCCGAGGTTCACCGGCTCGCATGCATCGCCCGCATCGCCCGGTTCGTCCATCAGCCGGATCAGCGCGTCGACCATGTCGTCGACATAGCAGAACGAGCGCGTCTGCCTGCCGTCGCCGTAGACGGTCAGCGGCTCGCCGGCCAGTGCCTGCGTGATGAAGTTCGAGATCACGCGGCCATCCGCCGGATGCATGCGCGGCCCGTACGTATTGAAGATCCGCGCGATCCGCACGTCGACGCCGTACTGGCGGTGATAGTCCATGAACAGCGTTTCCGCGCAGCGCTTGCCTTCGTCGTAGCACGCGCGCATGCCGATCGGGTTCACGCGGCCGCAGTAGTGCTCGTCCTGCGGATGCACGTCGGGGTCGCCGTACACCTCGCTCGTCGATGCCTGCAGGATGCGCGCCTTCACGCGTTTCGCGAGGCCGAGCAGGTTGATCGCGCCGTGCATGCTGGTCTTGGTGGTCTGCACCGGGTCGCGCTGGTAGTGCACGGGCGACGCGGGACACGCGAGGTTGTAGATTTCGTCGACCTCGACGTACAGCGGAAACGTCACGTCGTGCCGCATCAGCTCGAAGTTGGGCGCGTCGAACAGATGCGCGATGTTGTCCTTCGCCCCCGTGTAGAAATTGTCGACGCACAGCACGTCGTGCCCGGCCGTCACGAGGCGTTCGCACAGATGCGAACCGAGAAACCCGGCGCCGCCGGTGACGAGGATGCGTTTGCGGTCATGGCCCTTCATCATGCGTTCTCCTTGCGGTGCGCGAGTACGCCCGGCGTGGTCGCGACGGGCGTGCGGCGGTTGCCGGCCGCCGTGCGCGAGCGCGGCGAGCCGCGCGAGTTCCGGGTCGCGTGACGGGTCCGGTGTCGGGTGGCTGCCGCCGACGATATAGAGCCGGGTCGGCCGCGCCGGATCGCGCGGCATCCGCGCGAGCGCGTCGATCACCGTGTCGATGCCCTTGCGCGGCACGAGACGGCCGAGCTGCAGCACCACGAACGCATCCTGCGGCCAGCCGAGCCGCGCGCGCGCATCGACGCGCGGCACCGGCCGGAATTCGCGCGCGTCGAACCCGCACGGCACGCATCTCGATGCGCGCGGCGTCGGCGTGGTAGTGCGTTTTCAGGTCGAGCGCGTCTTGCGGGCATTCCGCGATCAGCCGGTCCGAGCGGCGCGCGAGCGTGTCCTCGATCGCGAAGCGCTCGTCCGGGAAGCCGTCGGCCGCGCCCTGATGCAGCCGGCGCACGCGGCCGAGCGCATGGAACGTCGTGACGAGCGGAATGCCGAGGCGCTGCTTCACGCGCAGCCCGGCGTCGCCCGACATGAAGAAGTTCGCGTGCATCACGTCGACCGGGTCGGGCTCGCACCGCATGCGCGCGATCATGTGATCGGCGAATGCCCGCATGTACGGCAGCAGCCGTTCCTTCGGTACCTCGACAGGCGGCCCGGCCGGCACGTGGATCACGCGCATGCGCGGGCCGATCTGCACGGTATCGGGCAGGTGCGGATTGTCGCAGCGCGTGTAGACGTCGACGTCGAGGCCGCGCTCGGCCAGTTGCTTCGCGACGTTCGCGACGTAGATGTTCTGGCCGCCCGCATCCACGCCGCCGATCACCCCCAGCGGCGACGCATGTTCACTGATCAACGCGATTCTCTGCATGGTGTTGCTCCCGAGGTCGGGGCCGCGCCGATGGGCCCCTGTTGAGTCCCGGTTCGGCAAGCGTCATACCCGGTGCGTTGCGGGGAAGGCACCCCGCCGGTGCGCCGAAAAAATTACAACGCGTTGGATGAAAGGGCGTCTGATCGGCGGACCGCACGCACACGCGGCGTGCCGCCCGCGGCACGCGGCTTGCGCCACCGGGTTACCTGCCGGTCATGCCGGTTCCACGAAAGGAGGTCACGATGAAGGTATTCCCGCTGCAAGCCCGCGCACCGCGATTCCGCCACCATCGCGCCCCGCGTCTCGGGATGGCGATCGCGATCGCCGCGGCCGCCGCCTGCACGGTGGTCGCGCCGAACGTGTTCGCCGCAGGCGACGACGGCACGGCATCGTCATCGTCATCCATGTCGTTGTCGTCGACGCATTCGAGCACCGGCACGAAGATCCGCGACGCGACCATCACGACCAAGGCCAAGGCCGAACTGGTCGGCACGAGCGGCCTGTCGGCCGGCGATATCCACGTGAAGACGCGCCACGGCATCGTGATGCTCACCGGCAGCGTGCCGGACGAACAGCAGCGCACGCAGGCCGTCGGCGTCGTCAGGCAGATCGACGGCGTGCAGGACGTGCGTGACCAGTTGACCATCCGCCCGAAATAACCGCGGCCTCGCGAAAGGAGCCAGTGATGAACTGCATGCTCAAACCGGTCGGCGAGCAGACGATCGTGATCACGGGCGCCACGAGCGGCATCGGCCTCGTCACCGCGCGCAAGGCGGCACGGCGCGGCGCGAAGCTGGTGCTGTTCGCGCGCAACGAGGACGCGCTGAACACGCTGTGCGACGAAATCCGCCAGCACGGCGGCCTTGCGGTGCTGGTGGCCGGCGACGTCGGCAATCTCGAGGATCTGCAGCGCGCGGCCGCGGCGGCGGCCGATACCTATGGTGGCTTCGACACGTGGGTCAACAACGCGGGCGTGTCGATCTTCGGCACGGCGGCCGCGGTGCCGCTCGAGGATCAGCGCCGGCTGTTCGACACCAACTACTGGGGCGTCGTGCACGGCTCGCTCGTCGCATCGGATCATTTCCGGCGCAAGGGCGATTTCCACGGCGGCGCGATCATCAACATGGGCAGCGAAGCGTCCGATGCGCCGGTGCCGCTGCAAAGCGCTTACGTGGCATCGAAGCATGCGGTGAAGGGCTTCACCGATTCGCTGCGGCTCGAACTGGAGTCGGACCATTTGCCCGTGTCCGTCACGCTGATCAAGCCGGCCGCGATCGACACGATGTTCGTGATGCACGCGAAGAACTACATGAACGTCGAGGCGAAGCTGCCGCCGCCGATCTACGACCCCGACCTCGTCGCCGACGCGATCCTGTTCGCGGCCGCGCATCCGCGCCGCACGCTGTTCGTCGGCGGCGCCGCGAAGCTCGCGTCGGCCGGCGCGTATCACGCGCCGCGGCTGTTCGATCGCGTCGCGGCCACGCTGTTCTCGCGCGGCCAGCGCACGGTGCGCCCCGCGCGGCCGCGCGACGACAACGCGCTGTACGAGTCGCGCCACGCGCTGCACGAGCGCGAAGGCATGGACGGGCCGGTGCTGCGCGGTTGCGCGTACAACGCGGTGGTGCAGCGGCCGAAGGTCGCGGGCGCGGTCGCGCTGGGCGCGGCGGCGCTGGTCGTGGCCGCACTGGCGCGGGCGCGCCGCCCGTCCGCCTGAGCATGCGCATTTTCGTTGTTCGATCGAAGGAGGTTTTTTATGTCATCCCGACAACATACGGGCCACGAATACAGCCACTCGCGCGCGAACGAAGGCGAGCGGATCCAGCAGGACCACGACAAGGGCGGCCACCAGACGGGGCACGGCAAGGCGCCAAGCCCGGTCGACGTGCAGAAGGCGCTGAAGGGGATGGACTATCCGGCCAGCAAGTCGGAGGTCGTCCAGTGCGCGGAGCGCGCGCATGCCGATCCGGGCGTGCTCGACATGCTCCGGCAGATTCCCGATCGCGAATACGCCACGCCGGCCTCGGTATCGAAGGAACTCGGGCGGCTGATGTGAGCGCCGCCGTCGCGTCGCGCCGCACGCGCCACCGCGTGCGCGGCGCGTCACCGTCACGAGGAGCATGAGCATGGCGATGATCGTCGCAGGCCGCTTCACGACGTTCGATGAAGCGGAAGGTGGGGCGCGCCACCTTTACGAGCGCGCGTTCGGCCCGGATGACGTGTCGATCTTTTTCCTCAACCCGGGCGGCCAGCACGCGCGCTTTCCGATCGGCGGCGACGTGTATGCCGACACCGCGGCGAAGCCGGGCGGCCGTGGCGCGATGGTCGGCGCGCTGCGCGGGCTGCTGATCGGCGTGATCGTCGGGCTGGTGGTCTATGCGCTCGGCTTGCGCTACTGGTTCGTGCCGGCCGCCGGCGCGCTGGCGGGCGCGTATCTCGGCGCATTCGGCGGCGCGCTCGGCCGGATGCGCGGCGAGCAGGCCGAGGGCAAGGGCACGCTGGCGCACAGCGAATCCGGCGTGATCCTGGCCGCGCGCGTGACGGCGACGACCGCGGCCACCGCGGAAGACGTGCTGCGCGCGACCGGCGCGGAATCGATCGAGCGCGTCGAAGGCGACTGGCAGGACGGCGAATGGCGCGACTTCGATCCGGTGCGCCGGCCGGACGGCACCACGCAGGGCCGCCCGCGCTGAGCATGCCCGCTAAGCACGCCCGCCGGGCACGCCGTTTCTGCACGGGCTTGCAACGCCGTGCGCGGCCCGGCCCGCGTCGACGCATGCCAGCCGGTGCGCTGTGCGCGGCATGCCGCTTGCGCGGCATCGCCGGCACCCGCTCAAGGAGGAACCCATGACCACCGCGAAGACCCCGCCGCCCCAGAAGCAGACGCATCAGCCAGGCAGCGAGCGGGCCATGCATCCGAAGCCGCGCGACGAAGCGGCCGATTACGTCGGCAGCGGCAAGCTGGCCGGCAAGGTCGCGCTTGTGACGGGCGGCGACAGCGGGATCGGCCGCGCGGTCGCGATCGGTTTCGCGAAGGAAGGCGCGGACGTCGCGATCGTCTACCTGAACGAATCGGACGATGCCGCGCAGACGAAGCGGCTGATCGAGCAGGCCGGCCGGCGCTGCGAAGCCATCGCATGCGACGTCGGCGACCGCCGGCAGGCGCGCGATGCGGTCGCGCGCACGGTCGAGCGGCTCGGCCGGCTCGACGTGCTGGTCAACAACGCGGGCGAACAGCATCCGCAACCCGGCATCGAGGACGTGACCGAACCCCAGCTCGAGCGCACGTTCCGCACCAACCTGTACGGGATGTTTTTCTGCACGCAGGCCGCGCTGCCGCACATGAAGCACGGCGGGCGCATCGTCAATACCGCGTCGGTGACCGCGTATCACGGCAGCCCGAAACTGCCCGACTACTCGGCGACCAAGGGCGCGATCGTCGCGCTCACCCGTTCGCTGTCGATCGAGCTGGCCGAGCGCGACATCCGCGTGAACGCCGTCGCGCCGGGGCCGATCTGGACGCCGCTGATCCCGTCCACCTTCACCGCCGAACAGGTGTCGACGTTCGGCGCGAACGTGCCGCTCAAGCGGCCGGGGCAGCCGGACGAGCTGATCGGTTGCTACGTGCTGCTCGCGTCCGACGGCGCGAGCTACATGACCGGACAGACCCTGCATCCGAACGGCGGCTCGATCGTTGGCGGCTGACCGCCCCATCCACCGAAGGAGAACGCGCATGAAACAACCCAACTGGACGCTCGCGGCGCTCGCCGCGGGCGTACTCGCGGTGTCGGGCGGCGCGCTGGCCCAGATGCCGAGCGAGCCGCCCGCATCGAATTCGCACGTGCCCGGCGGCGTGATCAACCCGTCGTCGGGCGCCGCCATGGGCGACCCGGGCATCGCGAAGGCGCCGCAGAGCGGCGACGCGGAATTCATCGACAAGGCCGCGCTGGCCGGCAAGGCCGAAGTGCAGGCGAGCCAGCTCGCGCTGAAGCAGGCGCAGTCGGCGGAGGTGCGCGCATTCGCGCGACGCATGGTGGCCGACCACGGCAAGGCGAACGAGACGCTCACCCAGCTCGCCGCGCGCAAGGGCATGAAGCCGCAGGTCGACCAGATCTCGGACCCGGACGTCGAGGCGCTGCGCGGCAAGCGCGGTCGCGACTTCGACACCGCGTATGTCGCGGCGGTCGGCCCGGACGCGCACAAGCAGGCGGTCGCGCTGTTCGAAGGCGAAGCGCGCGACGGCAAGGATCCGCAGTTGCGCGCGTTCGCGCAATCCACGCTGCCGACGCTCAGGCATCACCTGAGCATGGCGGAGGCGCTCCAGCGCAAGGTGGGCGCGCGGTAACGCGCGCCCGGTTCAACCCCAGGGCCGCGTGCGGCCCGCTTTTTTTGGAGAGGCAGTCATGGCCCAACGGCAATCGAAGCACGAAGGCATCCTCGAACTGCTCTGCCAGGCTTACGAGACCGAGCTTGGCGGCGCGAAGATCTACGAAGCCGCGATCCAGTGCGCGACCGACGAGGACTTGCACAAGGAATGGGAGAAGTACCACCGCGAAACGATGCATCACCAGGAAGTCCTGCGCCAGGTATTCGACACGCTCGGCCTCGATCCGAACGCGCAGTCGCCGGGGCGCGCGGCGGTCGCGGCGACCGGCAAGTCGCTCGTCCAGGTGATCGAGCAGGCGAAGAAGCAGGCTGACCCGGCCGTCGCGCAGGTCGTCGCGGCCGAATGCGTGGTGCTCGCCGAGACCAAGGATCACCTGAACTGGGAGCTGATCGGCTATGCCGCGGACCAGTTGCCGGCCGGCGACGCGGCGAAGGCGCTGAAGGCCGCGCACGACGAGGTCGAGGCCGACGAGGACCATCACCTCTATCACACCCGCGGCTGGGCGCGCGAGATGTGGATCGAGTCGATGGGCTTCAAGGCCGTGCTGCCGCCGCCGGAGGAAGTGAAGAAGGTCGAGTCGGCCGCCGATGCGGCGCGTGCCGAACGCTCGCGCGGCAAGATGATGTAACGGCATCGGGCTGGCAGCCGGGCCGCTTGCGCGGCTGCCCGGCTGCCGTTTGCTTGCCCCGGCTGGCTGCTTGACTTCGCCGGCGTTTTCCCGTTCGCCTTTCCTCGTGCGCCTTTCCTTTTGCTTTCCGCCCGGTTACGCACGCAACCAGTCTTCCGTCTCTTCGGGTCAAGTCAGCAGATCCACGGCCATCACGACCACCGACGCCACCATCAGCGCGACCGCCAGCCACCCGAAGATCTTCGACGCGAGACCGCTGCCGGGTTGCCCTGCCGCTTCGCGGCGCTGCGACAGCAGCATCACCAGCACGAGCATCGGCACCGCGGCGACGCCGTTGAGCACCGCGCTCCAGTACAGCGCCTTGATCGGATTGATCGGGCCGAAGCAGATCGCGATGCCGACGATCACGCACAGCGCCAGCACCGCATAGAAGGCGGGCGCGCGCCGCACCGGTTCGTTCAGCCCTTCGCGGAACCGCCAGGCTTCCGCGCAGCCATACGCGGCGCTGCCCGCGAACGCGGGGATCGCCAGCAGCCCGCAGCCGACGATGCCGAACGCGAACACGAGAAACGCCGCTTCGCCGGCGATCGGCCGCAGCGCTTCGGCGGCCTGCGCGGTCGAGCCGATGTCGTGCTTGCCGTGCGTGAAGAACACGGCCGCGCCGATCACCATGATGCAGAACGACACCGCGTTGGTGACGATCATTCCGGTCCACGTATCGAACGTGACGCGCCGCTCGGTCTCGCGACGCGCACCCGGTGCGCATGACGTGTCGCCGTTGCGCCGCTCGGCCTGGGTTTCCTCGACCTCGAGCGCGGCCTGCCACACGAACAGGTAGGGGCTCAGCGTCGTGCCGAGCACGGCGACCGCCGTCGTCGCATAGTCGTGCGTGAGCGCGATGTGCGGCAGCACGATCGCCTGCAGCAGCGTGCGCCAGTCGACGTGGACGAAGCCGAGTTCGATCACGTACGCGAGCAGGCCGAGCGTCATCCATTTGAGCCAGCGCGTGTAGCGCGCGTAGGACAGCAGCACCTGTAGCGCGAGCGATCCGATGCCGTACACGGGCGCATACCAGTAGCTTCGGCCGCCGACGACGAGTGCCGTCGCGTCGCCCATCGCGGCGAGATCCGCGCCGACGTTCACGACGTTGACGATCGCGACCATCACGATCAGCGCCTTCGCGAGCCGGTCGGAGAAATGCTCGCGGATGCCGGCGACGAGGCCTTCGCGATTCGTGCGCCCGACGAACGCCGACGCAAGCTGCACGACCACCATCATCGGCAGCGTGACGACGATCATCCACAGCATGTTGAAGCCGAACTGGCTGCCGGCCTGCGCATAGACGGCGACGTTGCTCGGGTCCGCGTCCGACGCGCCCGCGAGCAGGCCCGGGCCGAGCCGGCGATACCACGGCTGCGCGGCCGGCGCGGCGGCGGTGTCGCGCGTTGCGTCGTCGCTGCGCAAGTCGCTCATTCGGCGTCTCCGTTCGCGCCGTTCGCGAGCCGCTGCGCGGTGCGCAATGCATCGACGAGCGTCCGGTACGCGCGCTCGCGCGCATCGGCGCCGCGCGTGCGCAACACATATGACGGGTGATAGGTCGCGACGACGAGACAGCCTTCGGGCGTGCGTACCGGCCGGCGCGTGCGCTCCAGCGTTGCGTCGTTGTCGCGCAGTATCGCGCGCAGCGCCGTCGCACCGAGCGCGACGATCACGCGCGGCGCGAGCGTATCGAGCTCTCGCTCGAGCCAGTAGCGGCACGCGGCGACCTCGCGTTGCGCGGGCGTCTTGTGCAGCCGCCGCTTGCCGCGCGGTTCCCATTTGAAGTGCTTGACCGCGTTGGTCAGGTAGACGCTCGCACGCTCCAGGCCGGCTTCGTCGAGCGCGCGGTCGAGTATGCGGCCCGCCGCGCCGACGAACGGGATGCCCGCGCGGTCTTCCTGGTCGCCCGGCTGCTCGCCGACCAGCATGATGCGTGCGCCGGCGGGCCCCGCGCCAGGAACCGGCTGGGTCGCGTGTTCCCACAATCCGCAGCGGCGGCACGCGTCGAGCGTGGCCGGCGTGTCGCCGTCGGTCGCGGCGGCAGCGGTTGGCTTCGCGTTCGCGTGGCGCGTCATGGCATGGCTCCGGTGCGGGCCGGCGTCGGGTGCGCGGCGCCGCGCGTACAACGGCGCGCCGCGCGCGGATCGAAGGCCGTGTCGGGTCGGAACATCGGCGGTGGGGGCATCAACGGCTCCGGGATCGAGACCATTGCATGCAGCAACCGGCATGCCGGATGCCGGCGGCTCGGGCGCGCAGTTTGCGACGGGGCCGCGTCGCGTGCTGGTCGTCGACGACTATCGCGACGCGGCCTTGAACAATGCCCGCAGCAACAGGGAGCAGGCCACGGTGTTCAAGGAGCAGCCCGACGTGTTGTGCGGCAAGCTGGAGGCGGTCGAGCCCGTGACCTCCATGGTCAATACGACATTCTCGAAAATCAGCGCGAAACTGGCGGTTCGCGCGCAACTGGCCGCCCAGGACGACGTTCCGCCGAACCGGACGTAGCCCGTATCGAGCGGCATCGCGCGCGTTCTCGATCGTGATCGATGCGTTGCGGTATCGGGCGTAGCGGGATGTCGGAGACGGGCATCTCCCGGCTAGGTGTGCCCGCCCGGATCGTGCACAATACGCGGCATCCGAGATGGGGAGGCATGGCCCGTGGGAATCAACTTCGATTTGACCGACTTGCAGGCGTTTCGCGCGGTGGTGGAGCTGGGCAGCTTCCGGAAGGCCGCGGAGTCGATCAGCATTTCGCAACCCGCGTTGAGTCGCCGGATCGACAAGCTGGAGGACGCGCTCGGCGTGCGCCTGTTCGAGCGCACCACGCGCAGCGTCACGCTGACCACCGTCGGGCGCGTATTCGCGCCGAGTGCCGAGCAACTGCTGGACGATCTCGACGCCGCGCTGCTCGGCATCCGCGACGTGTCGTCGAGCCGCCTCGGTCATGTGACGATCGCGTGCGTGCCGTCGGTCGCCTATTATTTTTTGCCCAACGTGATCGCGAGCTATCATCGCCGTTTTCCGCGCATCAGGGTCAAGCTGCTCGATGCGAGCGCGAACGAGGTGCTCGGCGCCGTGATCAGCGGCGAGGCCGATTTCGGCGTGAGCTTCATGGGCAGCCAGGAGCCCGAGATCGACTTCAAGCTGCTGCTGCAGGAGCGCTTCGTTGCCGCGTGCCGGCGCGACCATCCGCTCGCGCGCAAGAAGCGCGTGACCTGGAGCGAGCTTTACGAGTACGAGTATGTGTCGGTGGGCAAGACGTCCGGCAACCGCCTGTTGCTCGACCAGGCGCTGACGACCGTCGCGCCGCGTGTGCCGAGCGTGTGCGAGACGCGTCACGTGACGACCCTGCTCGGGTTGGTCGAGGCGGGCCTTGGTGTCGCCGCGGTGCCGTCGATGGCGATGCCGGGGCACGACCATCCGCTGCTGACGAGCGTGCCGCTCGTCGAACCGGCCGTCAAGCGCCGGGTCGGCATCGTGAAACGGCGCGGGCGTCCGCTGACGCCGGCCGCGGAGGCGTTTCACCGCGCCATCGTCGACGCGAAGCGCGGTGGCGCCGCACGCGACGACGGATCGAAGTGACCCATGCGACCATTCCGACGAACATGACCGGAACGTCGAGGAAGACCGCATCGTGACGCTGGCAAGGCCGCTTCGTTCGCTCTACGTGCAGGTGCTGCTGGCGATGGTGCTCGGCGTGAGCGTCGGCCACTTCTGGCCGTCCGCGGGCGCGATGCTCAAGCCGCTCAGCGATGCATTCGTCGGTCTCGTGCGGATGATGATCGCGCCGATCGTGTTCTGCACGATCGTCTCCGGCATCACGTCGCTGACGAGCGGGAAGGCCATCGGACGCACGATCGTCCGCGCGCTGGTGCTGTTCTATCTGCTGACCGCCGCCGCGCTCGCATTCGGGCTCGTCACCGCGTTCGTGCTGCGGCCCGGCGCCGGCATGCACGTCGACGTGCACCATCTCGACTCGACCCTCCTCGCGCAGTATGTGCGGCAGGCGCAGCCGCACGGGCTCGTCGAGTTTGCGCTGAGCGTGATCCCGGACACGATGCTCGGCGCGTTCCAGAAGGGCGAGGTGCTGCCGGTACTGCTGCTGTCGCTGCTGTTCGGCTTTTCGCTGAACGCGTATCCGCAGGCCGGGCGTCCCGTGCTGGCGCTGATCGACGGGGTCGCGCAGGTCGTGTTTCGCGTGCTCGCGATGATCATGCGACTCGCCCCGCTCGGCGCCTTCGGCGCGATGGCGTTTACGGTGGGCCGCTTCGGCATCGGTTCGGTCGGCTCGCTCGCGCGGTTGATGGCGTCGTTCTACGTGGCCTGCGTGCTGTTCGTCGCGCTGGTGCTCGCGCCGCTCGCGCGGCTGCACGGCTTCGCGCTGTGGCGGCTGTTGCGCTATATGCGCGAGGAACTGCTGATCGTCCTCGCGACGTCGTCCACGGAGCCGGTATTGCCGCGGCTGATCGTCAAGCTCGAGGCGCTGGGTTGCGACAAGGGTGTCGTCGGGCTCGTGCTGCCGGCCGGCTACTCGTTCAACCTGGACGGCACCGCGATCTACATGACACTCGCGGCATTGTTCATCGCGCAGGCGTGCGACGTGCCGCTTTCCGCGCCGCAAATCGCGGCGCTGCTGGCGTTGATGCTGCTGACGTCGAAGGGGGCGGCCGGCGTATCCGGCAGCGGGCTCGTCGCGCTCGTCGCGACGCTCGCGGTGATGCCCGACTTGCCGGTGGCCGGCGTCGCGCTGCTGGTGGGCATCGATCGCTTCATGTCGGAAGCGCGTGCGCTGACCAGCATCATCAGCAATGCGTGCGCGGTGATCTTCGTGTCGACATGGGAGGGGGCCTGCGATCGGGCACGTCTCGCACGGATGCTGAGCACGGCCGGGCCCACGGGCCCGAACGGCGCCGACGATGCCGGGGCCGATGTCGTCGGAGCCGACGTCGGAGCCGATGCCGGGCGCGACGGGAAGGCGGTCTGACGCGCGCCTTCCCGCGGTTCGCGCTCAGTGTGCGGAGACGGAATCCAGTCCGGTCGATTTCACGTCCGCCTGCACGTCGGGCGATGCGAGATAGTCGAGCAGCGCCTTCGCTTCCTGCGGATGTTGCGCGCCGACGGGGATGCCGGCGGCGAAACGCGTGACGGACTGCAGCGATTCGGGAATCTTGCCGACGAAGGTCGCGCCTTTCACGGGCAGCAGTTCGCTCACCTGCTGGAAGCCGATTTCATAGTCGCCGTTCGCGACCACGGACGCGACCGGGATCCGCGGGATCATCTTCGCCTTCGCTTTCACCTGATCCTCGATGCCGAGCTTCCTGAACAATTCCCGCTCGATGTAGACGCCGCTCGCGCTGTCGGAATAGGCGATCGACCTGGCGTGAAGCAGAACCTGCTTCAGGCCGTCGGCCGTGCTGATGTCGGGCTTCGTCGCACCGTCGCGCACGACCATGCCGATGCGCGAATCGGCCAGCTCGACGCGCGATCCGGCGATCACCTTGCCTTGCCGGATCAGATCGTCGAGCGCGTAGCCGACCATGATCACCGCGTCGGCAGGTTCGCCGCGGGCGAGCCGGTTCGGAATCGCTTCGGGCGACTTGCCCATCGACGGTCCGAGCGCGGTGTCGAGCGTGTTGCCCGTGCGGGACGCGAACTGCGGGCCGAGCCGCTTGTAGGCGGCGGTGAAGCCGCCCGAGCTCATCACGTGCAGGTCGGCGGCCTGTACGTTCGCGGCGACCGCGGAGGTGGCGACGAGCGCGGTCGCGCAGAGTTTCTGGAGCAGGTTTTTCATGGTCGTGGCTGGACGGGGGATTCGAAATGAGGTGTCAGTGCGCCGGCGTCAGCGTTGCCGGCTGGCGGCGATAGAGCGCGAACGTCGCAAGCAGTGCGCACACCGCGGCGAGGCTCATCCAGTAGCCCGGTGCGGCCTTGTCGCCGGTCAGGTGAATGAGGGCGGTCGAGATCGCGGGCGTGAAGCCGCCGAACACGGCCGTCGCGAGGCTGTAGGCGAGCGAGAAGCCCGCGACGCGCACCTCCGTCGGCATCACTTCCGTCAGCGCGACGATCATCGCGCCGTTGTAGATCCCGTACATGAACGACAGCCACAGCAGCACGAGCAGCATGTTGACGAACGACGGCGCGTGAGCGAGCAGCGACAGCGCGGGATAGGCGGTCGCGATCGCGAGCACGGTCATGCCGACGAGCAGCGGCCGGCGACCGATGCGATCCGACAGCGCGCCGCCGATCGGCAGCCACACGAAGTTCGACACGCCGACGCAGAGCGTCACGAGCAGGCTGTCGGCGGTGCTCAGGTGCAGGACCGTCTTGCCGAAGGTCGGTGCATAGACCGTGATCAGGTAGAAGCTCGTGGTGGTCATCGCGACCAGCATCATGCCGGCGACCACGACGCCCCAGTTTCGCACCAGCGTGCCGAACACTTCCTTCATGCCGGGACGATGGCGGCGTGCGTTGAATTCCTCGGTTTCCTGCAGATTGCGGCGCAGCATGAAGATGAACGGCACGATCGTACAGCCGACGAAGAACGGCACGCGCCAGCCCCATGCGGCGATGGCCGAGGCGCTGAGCCAGTGATTGAGCGCGAAGCCGAGGCCTGCCGCGATGACGATCGCGACCTGCTGGCTGGCGGACTGCCAGCTCGTGTAGAAGCCCTTGCGGCCGGGCGTGGCCATCTCGGCGAGATAGACCGACACGCCGCCCAGCTCGGCGCCCGCCGAAAAGCCCTGCAGCAGGCGCCCGATCAGCACGAGGGCGGGCGCGAGCAGGCCGATCGTCGCGTAGCCCGGCACGAACGCGATCAGGATGGTGCCGCTCGCCATGATCGCCAGCGTGACGATGAGGCCCTTGCGGCGGCCGACGTCGTCGATGTACGCGCCCAGCACGACTGCGCCGAGCGGCCGCATCAGGAAGCCGGCGCCGAAGACGGCGAACGTCATCATCAGCGAAGCGAACTCGCTCGCGGCGGGAAAGAACACGGCGGCGATCTGCGTCGCGTAGAAGCCGAACAGGAAGAAGTCGAACTGCTCGAGGAAGTTGCCGGCCGTCACGCGGAATACCGCGGCGGCCTTCGAGCGTCCGGTCGGAAGGCTGGGCGAGGGGTGCATCAGGTGTCTCCAGGAAATCGGGAAATGCGCGGGGAGCGGTCGATTGTCGTTTCGAACATGTTCGCCCGGAGACGGGGAAACGTTAAGTGCGAATTTTGGAAGGATTGATGTTGGGTGGTTATCAATCGGTTCGGAAACGCGCGGATCGCAAGCGTATGGCGTGGCCGGATGGCCGCAACCGCGGGATCGTGTCCGGAGACGAAAAAAACCCCGCTCGCGCGGGGCCCGTCGGCTAACACACCGGCAAATCGAACGTGATCAATGCCGCCCGCGCGCACGCGGATCGTTCAGTTCCTCGGTCGGGTCGGTCAGCCCGAGCTCGTCGCCCGCGCTCCAGTACGGCGTGCTGCCGTAGAACTCGTGCAGCGGCTCGGCCCATTGCGGGTCGGCCATCGCCGGCCAGTGATCCTTGTCGAAGCCCGGCGCGTTCTTGATCCGCTCGGACGACACCGACAGCAGGAAACACTTGCGTTCGGTATCGAGCGTGAGCGCGCTCCACGGAATCGCGTGCAGCTTGTCGCCGATGCCGAGCAGGCCGCCGCTCGACAGCACGGCGTACGCGACACGGCCCGAGCGCACGTCGAGCATGATGTCCTTGATCTTGCCGACGTCGTCGCCATCGGTCGTGTAGACCTTGTCTCCTTCCAGCGTGTCGGCCGCCATCACGTCAGGACCGGGGCCGGCCGCGGTCGCCGCGCCCTTGCCGACGATGCGGGTTTGTCGTTGATCGGGAGTCTGCATGGTTGTCCTCCAGGCTGCATGGGGCGCGACCGTGCCCGGGATGGGCCCTGCGGGTCGCGCGGGTTGTCGCACGGGGCGAGGATCGCCCCGTCACGTCTGCTTCGGTTGCGACACGCTTTCGAGCGTGTTCGCGACGTCGTCGCGCGCGGGGCCGGCCGTGCGCGTTGCGATGTCGGCGAGCGACAGCATCCCGACGAGACGCTTGTCGTGATCGACGACGGGCAGGCGGCGCAGTTGCGCGTCGGCCATGTAGTGCTGGATCTCGTCCAGCGAATCGTCCTCGAAGCACCACTCGATCGGGCCGGACGCGACTTCGTGGATCCGCGTTTCCGGCGGCTTGCCGGCCGAGATCGCGCGCACCGCGAGGTCGCGGTCCGTGACCATGCCGATCAGCCGGTTGTTGTCGCACACGGGCAGCGCGCCGATGTCGTAGCGCTCCATCAATTGCGCGGCATGACGGATCGAATCGGTCGGCGCGATGCGCACGACGTCCTGCGACATGATTTCGTTGACGCGATGCATGAAGCTCTCCTTGCGGGTTGAAGCGGGGGCTGTCCGGGTCAGCAAGCGGCGTGCCGTTCGGGGGCGGGCGGTGGGCGGTGGCCGGCCGTGTCGTCGCGCGTCATTCGTCGCGACGCTTGGCCGGGTTCTCCCACGGGCCGTCGTCGTGCGTGCCCGGCGGCGTGTCGGGTTCGATGCGCGTGACACCGCCGGTCGCGGGCGGATCGCTCGCGGGGAACGTGTCCTCGAGCTGCTGGTCGATATGGCGCTCGGAGTGGCGCGTCCGGGGCTGGTCCTGATGTTTCAGCGGCGGCGACGGATCGTGGTGCGGCTCGTGTGCCGGTGCGTCGCGGCCGGGCCGGGTCGAATCCTTCATGGCAGGGCTCCGTGTCGTTGATGATGGGTGGCGATGACGCGCAGAACGCGCAACCGGCGTGCCTGCCTCGCGCAGGGGGCACACGACTTGCCGCCTCGATCCCTGACCGAATGACGACGACCACGCGCGGCGGCATGTGCCGCACACACACGCACATCAAGCGGGAGGCACCATGACCATTCCAAAACGACGAGCGGAGGTGCGCTATGAAGTCAACGTCTGCGGCGGCGGGTTCGATTCGGTGAAGAGTCATTTCAGCGCGTGGAAACAGGAGCCGCTGATCTACCGGCCCGATCGCCGGATGTTCGAAGGCAAGGCCGACGTGCGGCCGCTCGGCGACGAGACGTTCTGCTCGACCGAACCCGCGCGGTTCGCGCTGCAGCGTGCGTGCGAGCCGTCCGACCCGTATGCGCTGGCGGCGCCGGTGCACGACGACGGCCGCGAGCTGTGGCTCGTGATGGCTGCCTACGAAGGGTAGTGCGATGCACTTGAAAGAATTGCAGCGGGCGGTGTAGCGAAGGCACGGCGTCCCGCGCGAGCGGGCGCCTGCGCGCGCGTCGACGGGCGTCGACGCATGGCGATCGCGCGCAAACGTGACGTGCCGCGATGGCACGCGGCTTGCTGATCTTGAATGCACGGACCCCTCGCGCCGCGCAATCGATCGGGTCCCCTCCCGTGAGAGCGATCCCATCAGGACAACGCAACGATCGAATGCCCATGAACCGACACACCACTCCGTCGCTGCATCGCCCCGAGCCGCCGATGCCCGACGTCGAACCGGACCCCGAGCCGCCGCTGCCGGACGACCTGCCGCCCGGCACGCCGGAACCGTATCGCGACCCCGAGGGCGACCCGCCGGAGCCGCCGCCGCCGGAACGCGAGCCACCGACGCGTGAGCCGCCGATCCACGTGCCGCCGACGGGCATCCCGCCGGTGGCAACCACCCCCCATCCACGGAGAAACCACGATGAGCATCAGCGTGAAACCCGGCTTGCTGCGCGAAGTGGCCGAGACGCTCGGCCGCCATTTCGAGGCGCGCGCGATGCCGTTCCATGTCGAGGAGCAACCGGCCGGCGCGCTGCATTTCGGCTTTCGGGTCGACGGCCATCCGGCGTCGCTGACGGTCAGCTTCGATACCGACGCGTTCGCGGCGCTCGAGCAAACCGGTATCGAACGGCAACGCGGCGCATTGACGCGCGTCGCGGCCGAATTCGACACGATGATGGCGCGCCGCGCGCCCGGCGCGTATGCGGGCGATTTCCATTTCAACCGGCTCTGAGCCGTGCCGCCACGGCCGGCCCGATGCCGCCGAATCCACGGAGGATGCCGATGAAACCGATCCAGACGATACGCGTGGGCGCCTGTGCGTTGGCTGCCGCGTGCGCGCTGGGCGCATGTACGCAACCGCAGGCCACCTACGGCACGCGTGGCGCGCCGCCGGCGCCGCCGGACGGTCATGGCGCGTCGCCCACCACGACGATGCCGGACGCGAATACGCGCTACGACACGCGCCCTTCGCCGCACAACACGATGCCGGCGGGCGCGGCCGGCGGCGAGGCGCCCGACGTGCCGCCGCCGGGGCCGAACGGCGTGCAGGGTGACCAGCCGGTGCCGGGCACGCCGCCGCCGATGCAGTACTGACCCGACGGAACCCGCGGCGCGCGGCCCGCGCGCCGCGGCGTCGCAGCACGCCGGACGAACGCGATGCGTGCGCCGGCGTCGAGCGAATTGTGTGCCCCCTAACTTTCCGGCACTTGTAAAAAAGCGGCTCCGACGGCCCTCGATGACGGGGTACGAATCCGCGAGCGCCCCGACGGACGGGGCTTTGCCGTCCTGGCATGGAAGCTGCATGAATTCCTGCATACGAATTCCGCACACGGTCAGGAGGGTATCGATGTCTGTCACGCTTGCGCTCCAGATGCGACAGCATCTGGCACTTACGCCGAGGCTCCAGCAGTCGCTTCGCCTGCTGCAGCTGTCTTCGCTCGAATTCCAGCAGGAATTGCGGCAGGCGCTCGACTCGAATCCGTTTCTCGAAGAGGGTCAGGGCGACGACGAAGCCGCCGCGGACTCCCCCGAACCCACCGCCGAAGCCGCGCCGGCCGAGCCTCCGCCGGCGCCCGACGACGTGCGTCCACCGGACGGCGACGTGTCATACACGGCGGCGCCCGCGCCGCGCGGCGCGGGCCGTCAGGGCGACGACGCGGGCGACCTGTCGCCCGGCGAATGGATGGCGGCCGAGCCGTCGCTGCACCAGGCGCTGCACGACGCGCTGCGGCTCTATCCGCTGAACCGGCGCGACCGCGAGGCCGCGCGCATCGTGATCGACGCGCTCGACGAGGACGGCTACCTGCGCCAGGAACTCGCCGAGCTGCTGGTCGCGGCCGATCCGGCGCTGCTGTTGTCCGAGCAGGATCTCGCGGTCGCGCTGCGGCTCGTGCAGATGCTCGACCGTCCGGGCATCGCCGCGCGCTCGCTGTCCGAATGCCTGGTGCTGCAGCTCGATGCGATTCCGGCCGGCACGCCGGCGCTCGCGGAAGCGAAGGTGATCGCGCGCGACCATCTCGAACGGCTCGCACGCCGCGAGACGGCGGAAATCCAGCGGCGCGTCGGCTGCAACCAGCCGACCATGCAGGCCGCCTGCGCGCTGGTGCGCGGGCTCGATCCGCGCCCGGGCAACCATTACGGCAGCACGCGCGGCGACTACGTGGTGCCCGACGTGATCGTGCGCCAGGTGCGCGACGAATGGATCGTGACGATCAATCCGGCCGTGTTGCCGCGCGCACGGCTGCACGAACGCTATGCAACGCTGTTCGCGCAATCGAGCGGCGAGCGCGATTCGCCGCTCGGCCAGCAGCTGCAGGAAGCCCGCTGGCTGATCCGCAACGTGCAGAAGCGTTTCGACACGATCCAGCGCGTCGGCGAATGCATCGTCGCGCGGCAGCGCGATTTCTTCCGCTACGGCGAGATCGCGATGAAGCCGCTCGTGCTGCGCGACATCGCCGAGGAACTCGACCTGCACGAATCGACCGTATCGCGCGCGACGGGCAACAAGTACATGGCCACGCCGCACGGCACGTTCGAATTCAAGCACTTCTTCCCGCGCAAACTCGAGGCGGCCGGCAAGGGCGTGTGTTCCGCATCCGCCGCGAAGGTGCTGATCCGCGACATGATCGCGGGCGAGCGCCACACCGATCCGCTGTCCGACGTCGCGCTCGCGCAGAACCTTGCGGGCCGCGGCATCCTTCTTGCGCGTCGTACGGTGACCAAGTATCGCCAGGGGATGAAGATTCCACCGGCCGAACTGCGCCGGCGCGACGCCGCATGACGATACCGTTCGAACCGCGCGCGGCCAGCGAGCCGCGCTCGCCGCGCGCGCCACCGAAAGGAGGAAAGCCATGCCAGCCAAATCCAAGGCGCAGCAGCGCGCCGCGGGGGCCGCCCTGTCGGCCAAGCGCGGCGACACCAAGATGAAGGACCTGAAGCCGCCGTCGAAGTCGATGGCCAAGTCGATGAGCGAGAAGGCGCTCGAGAAAATGGCTTCGACGCCGACTCGCGGCAAACCCGAGCACAAGCACGATTCTTGACCGGCGGCGACGCGCGCCAACGGTTGCCGTTCTTCAGGACTCCAGGAGGTATGCATGCTTCGATACGCCATCATCTTCTTCATCATCGCGATCATCGCCGCCGTGTTCGGCTTCGGCGGCATCGCGGCCGGCGCGGCCGAAATCGCGAAGATCCTGTTCTACATCTTCGTCGTGATCTTCCTGATCACGCTGCTGCTGGGTGTCGTGCGTCGATGACGACCCTGCACGATCGTTCGCAGCGCATCGCGGAGCTCGAAAGTGCGCTCGCGAACGGCTTTCCGTCGGAGTCGACGGTCGTCGCGGATGCCGACGACGCGTCCGGCTGGCTCACGATCCACGTGTCATGGGTGCGGGTGCCGGCCGACGACAGTGCGCGCGCGTGGCGCTGCGCGGTCGACCTGCGGTTCGATCCCGACGTGCTCGCGCGCTACGGCGCGCTCGACGCGGCCGACCGGCTGCGCGTGCGCACCCAGCTGTGCGACCGTGCCCGGCGCGCGGTGGACGAGCAGAAGCCGACCATCGACGATGCCGCGATCGAGTGCAACGTCGAACTCGACGTGACGCACGCCGAATTCGAACGCGCGTTGCGCGCGCCCTGACGCCGACTCCGCAGGCTGCGGCCTGAAGCCCGCAGCGACACCGCGGCCGGGCCGCCGCGGCCCGCGCCGCGCGGCGTGTCCGTTCCCGATGCCGGCCCGCGGGCGCGCACGCAGCAAAGGAGGACACGCATGGCACCGCGGATGATATGGAAAGGCGCGATCAGCTTCGGGCTCGTTCACGTGCCCGTGCAGCTGTTCCCCGCGACGCGCACGGTGAAGCCGTCGTTCCGGATGCTCGACAAGCGCTCGATGGATCCGATCGGCTATCGGCAGATCAACAAGCGCACCGGCAAGGACGTCACGCGCGAGGACATCGTGCGCGGCTACGAGTACGAGAAGGAGCGCTACGTCGTGCTGTCCGACGACGAGATTCGCGCGGCGAATCCCGAATCGACGCAGACGGTCGACATCCTGACCTTCGTCGACGAGGACGCCGTGTCGTTCCTCTATCTCGACACGCCGTACTACCTCGTGCCGGACCGCAAGGGCGAGAAGGTCTATGCGCTGTTGCGCGATGCGCTGAAGGACAGCGGCAAGATCGGCATCGCGCTGGTCGTGATGCGTGACCGCCAGCATCTCGGCGCGCTGATCCCCGTCGGGCCGGTGCTCGCGCTCGATACGTTGCGTTGGCAGGAGGAGTTGCGGCCGCTCGACGAACTGTCGGTGCCGGCCGACGACGCGAATCGCGCGGGCGTGAGCGCGCGCGAGCTCGGGATGGCGAAGAAGCTGATCGACGACATGGCCGGAAAGTGGACGCCCGACGAGTATCACGATACGTTCCGCGACGACATCCTCGAACTGGTCGAGCGCAAGGTGCGCGCGGGCAAGATCGAGGAGATCGAGGACCGTTCGGCGCAGACGGGCCGCGCGGCGACCAACGTCGTCGATCTGACCGAGCTGCTGAAGCGCAGCCTGAAGGGCGGCGGCGGGGCGCGTGCCGCCGATCTGCGCCGCGCGGAAGGGGAGGGCGCGGAGACGGATTCGGATGCGTCGTCGTCATCGGCGTCGCGCGGCGGCGCGCGTCGCAAGACGGCGTCGAAAGCGGCCGGGAAGGGGGCGGCCTCGACAACCCCGTCGGCGAAACGGCCGGCCGCGAAACGCGCCGCGGCGGGCGGGCGTGTGGCGAAGAAACCCGCCGCCGCGCGCCGCAAGCACGCCGCATGATGCCGCGCGACGCGCGATGTGAGATGAGGTGACGCGATGGCCGGCAAGCTCGATCCGTATCGCCGCAAACGCCACTTCGACGCGACGCCGGAGCCCGCAGGCGCGCATGGGCGGCGGCGCGCGAAGGCCGATGCAAAGGCCGCCACGCGGTCGCGATCGGCCGCGCGCACGCGCCACCCGCTGCGCTTCGTGATCCAGGAGCACCACGCACGGCGGCTGCACTACGACTTCCGGCTCGAACTCGACGGCACGCTGAAATCATGGGCCGTGCCGAAGGGGCCGAGCGTCGATCCGTCGGTGAAGCGCCTCGCCGTGCATGTCGAGGACCATCCGCTCGAATATGCATCGTTCGAAGGCGAGATTCCGGCCGGGCATTACGGCGCGGGCTCGGTCCTCGTGTGGGACGAAGGCACGTGGACGCCCGACGGCGGGCTCGCGCAGGCGCGCGACGGCTATCGCGCGGGCAAGCTGACGTTTCGGCTCGACGGCGCGAAGCTGCACGGCGGCTGGGCGCTCGTGCGCAGCGGGCGCCAGCAGGGGCGGCAGGAGCAGTGGCTGCTGATCAAGGCGCGCGACGACGACGCGCGCAGCGCGGATGAATTCGACGTCGTCGGCGAGCGGCCGGGGAGCGTGCATGACGGGGCCGGCTCGGCGATCGAGGCGGCGCGTGCGGAATCGAACGGCGACGCGACGCGTGCGCGCGGTTCGCCGCGAGGCCGGGGCGGCAGGGCCGGCGAACGCGACGCACGCGCCGGGCGGCACGATGGCCACGACCACGACGACGATGATCGCGAAAGCCGCCGCGCCGATCCGTCCGCGATCGAAGGCGCGGTGCGCGCGCCGCTGCCCGAGCGCGTCGTGCCGCAACTCGCGACACTCGTCGACGGTCCGCCGACGCATGGCGACTGGCGCTACGAACTGAAGTTCGACGGCTACCGGATCCTCGCGCGCCTGGCAGGCAAGGGCGCGCGGCGCCATGTGACGCTGATGACGCGTGAAGGCCGCGACTGGACCGCGAAGCTGCACGCACAGCGCGATGCGCTCGCGGCGCTCGACTTCGGCGATGCATGGTTCGACGGCGAGGCCGTGGTGCTCGGCAAGAACGGTCTCCCCGACTTCCAGGCGCTGCAGAACGCCTTCGGCGCGGGACAGTCGGACGCGATCACGCTGTTCGTGTTCGACCTGCCCTATCTCGACGGTTACGACTTGCGCGACGTCCCGCTTGCCGCGCGCCGCGCGTTGCTCGAACCGCTGCTCGCCGACAGCGATCCCGCGCGGCTGCGCTTTTCGCCGGATCTCGGCGACGACGTCGCGTCGCTGATCGCAAGCGCATGCGATACCGGCCTCGAAGGGCTGATCGGCAAGCGCGCCGGGTCGCGCTACCGGGCCGGTCGGTCGCAGGCGTGGATCAAGCTCAAATGCCGGCGCCGGCAGGAGTTCGTGATCGGCGGCTACACCGAGCCGTCGGGCAGCCGCCACGGCTTCGGTGCGCTGCTGCTCGGCGTGCACGAACCGGCACCGGACGGCAAGCGGCGGCGCGCGCCCGCGCCCGCGCCGTTACGCTATGTCGGCCGCGTCGGCACCGGCTTCGACGCGCGGATGCTCGACCGGCTGGCGCCGATCCTGCGCCGGCACGAACGCGACACGATGCCGTTCGATCCGCCGCCGCGCGAACGCTCGCGCACGCGGGTGCACTGGATCGAGCCGACGCTCGTCGCCGAATGCGAATTCGCGGAATGGACCGGCGACGGCATCGTGCGTCAGGCCGCGTTCATCGCGTTGCGCGAGGACAAGCCGGCGTCGCAGATCGTCCGCGAGGTGCCGAAGCATACGGAAACGGAGGTGACGATGGAGCAACGCGAGACCCCGCAGCACGCACCGCGCAAGCGCGCATCGCATACCGCTCACGAAACGAACGATCGCAAGCAGCACGCGCGTTCGCGCGCAGCCACCGATACCGCAGGCGACGCGTCCGGCCCCGACACGCTCGGCCGCGTGCGCATCACCCATCCCGAGCGCGTGATCGATCCGCACGGCGGCACGCGCAAGATCGATCTCGCGCGTTACTGGCAATGGGTTGCGCCGTGGCTGTTGCCGGACCTGAAGGGCCGGCCCGTGTCGCTCGTGCGCGCGCCCGGCGACATCGCGGGCGAGCTGTTCTTCCAGAAGCATGCGGAGCGCCGCGAGATTCCGTTCGTCACGCAACACGACGGGCTCGATCCGGGCCACGGTCCGTTGCTGTCGCTCGACACGGTCGACGCGCTGCTCGGCGCCGCGCAGATGGGCACGATCGAGCTGCATACGTGGAACGCGCACGCATCGAACATCGAGCGGCCGGACCGGGTCGCGTTCGACCTCGATCCCGATCCGGCGCTGCCGTGGAGCACGATGATCGAGGCCGCGCAACTCGTGCGCGGGCTGCTCGACGAACTCGGCCTCGCGTCGTTCTGCAAGACGAGCGGCGGCAAGGGGCTGCACGTGGTCGTGCCGATCACGCGGCACCTGGGCTGGGACGACGTGAAGGACTTCGCGCGCGCGGTCGCGCAGCATGTCGCCGGCGCGCTGCCGGATCGCTTCACCGCGACGATGGGGCCGAAGCATCGGCGCGGCAGGATCTTCATCGACTACCTGCGCAACGGCCGCGGCGCGAGCACGATCGCCGCGTATTCGGTGCGCGCGCGGCCCGGCATGGGCGTGTCGGTGCCGCTGCGCTGGGACGAGGTGCCCGACACGACGGGCGGCGCGCAATGGACGATCGACACGCTGCACGAACGGCTCGACCGGCTCAAGCGCGATCCGTGGGAAGGCTACGACGACACGCGCCAGCGGATCACCGCGCAGATGCGCGCGCGGCTCGGGCAGTCGTGACGCAATCAGCGCCGATGCTGCCGCCGGTGATACCAGTCCATCAGCGGCGTCGCGGACACGCCGTGCGCGATCACCGACGCCGTCACGACGGCCAGCACCGGCGCCGCGAGCGGGCGCACCGCGCTGGACGGCCCGTGTTCGAGTGCGTACAGCAGGTAGTAGAACGAACCGATCCCGCGTATCCCGAACCACGCCATCAGCTGCCGCTGCGCGGGCGTCGCGCGCGAGCCGGTGAGCGTCAGCAGCACCGCGACGGGCCGCACGGCCACGAACAGCACGACCGCGAGCGCAATCGCGCCCCACGTGACGAGCGGCGCCGACAGCGTCGTCAGCACGCTGCCGATCATCGTCATCACGAGCGCCTCGGCGATCCGCTCGAGCTCGATCGTGAAGTCGAGCACCGATTCGGCCATGAACGCGTGCACCTTCTCCGGATGCTTCTCGGTCGCGACCACGTCTTCCGAATCGATCCGGCCGATCACTTCGCGCGGCCGACGGTCGCCGCTCGCGCGATGCTCGATGCGGCGCATCGCGACGCCCGCGGCGAAGGTCGCGATGAAGCCGAACGTGTGCGCGAGCTGCGCGGCGCCGAACGACAGCACGATCAGCGCGAGCGCGAAGAAGCCTTCGAAGCCGAGCGCTTGCGCGTAGCGGGTGCGCAGCCAGCCGATCGCCTTGGTGGTCGCCGCGCCCAGCGCGCCGCCGATCGCGGCCGCGCCGACGACGCCCCACAGCGCGGCCAGCGCGAACGCGCCAGACAGTGCCGGATGCGCCGGATGCGCGTGCGGCGTGTCGGGCGCGCCGCACAGCGCGAGGCCCGCGAGCGCGAACGGCAGCGCGATCCCGTCGTTCATCCCGCCTTCGCCGGACAGCGCGAAGCGCACCAGGTCGCGGTCGCCCGGATCGTGCACCTGCACGTCATGCGCGAGCACCGGGTCGGTCGGCGCGAGGATCGCCGCGAGCAACAGCGCGGGGCCCCAGCCGAGCCCGAGCGTCAGTACCGCACAGCCGGCCAGCAGCGGGACGGTGACGATCATCGCGAGCAGCCCGAGCCGGCACGGCACGAGCCACAGCGTGTCGGACAGCGGCACGCGCAGCCGCAGCCCGATCGCGAACAGCGACACCAGCAACGCGACTTCGACGATCTCGCGCAACAGCGGCGCGTCGCGTTCGAGGTCCAGATGGAGGAGCCCGGCGCCGGACGGGCCGAGCGCGACGCCGAGCGCGAGATAGATCATCGCGGTGCTGCACGGCAGATGGCGCAGCGCCGACGTCGCGACGCCCATGCCCATCAGCACCGCGCCGATGATGAGATACCACAGCGTTTCATGCATGCGGACGAGCGGAGCAGGCCGAGACCGCGAAGGCCGGCGACGTCACGGCTTGCGGCCGAAGGCCTCGCGCAGTTTCCGCTTCGCGCGTTCGAGCGTCGCGCGGCGTGTCTTCGGCAGGTTGCGGCCTGCACGGTTCACATAGAAGTTCAGCATCGACATCGCCGACTGGAACGGCGACGCCTTGCGGCGGCGGCTGCGTTCGGCCGAGCGCTTGAGCGACGCGGCGATCTCCCCCGGATCGTCTGACTTGAAGAGGTCGGGCTCGAGGTCGAGCGCATCGCTTTTTTTCATGACGTCGGCGGACCATCGCTTGCGATGGTGCGGATCGTTGCTGCGCGCGCGGCCCGGCGGGCGCGTCGCGCGCTTGCCGTGCGGATGTGAAGCGGAAGCTGAAGGCATTGCAAGGGCTCCGTAGGGAATCGGGATCGACAGGGGTGGGCGACGCAAATTACGTGCCGCGCGCGCTATCGGCACGGGCCTTGCTGAACCGTCGGTGTGTGAATGACCACGACACCGGTTCTACGAGGGAGAACATTCCATGAAGCCAGCATTCGAATCGAAACCTGCCGCGCGCCGGATTTTCGCGTGCGCGGCCGTCGCGCTCGTCGCGGCCGCCCCGGCCGCATGGGCACAGAACTCGCAGCGTCCGGACGAGGGCACCGGCGCGCCGATCCTGTCGCCGCCGGACACGTCGGCCCAGGGCTCGGGCGGCATGTCGAACGGCAACACCGCGGCGCCGACACCCGCGACCCGCATGCAGGAGCCGCGCGGCACCGCGCATGGCCGGCCGCACGTGCGCACCAAGCCGGGCGGCCCGAGCGCCGCCGGGGCCGGCGGCAGCGGCAGCACCGGTGGTGCGGCAGGTGGTGGCGCCGGCGGCGCTGGCACCGGCACCGGTGCGACCGGCAACGGCAGCGCCGCGATGGGCGGCGTAGGCGCGGGCCAGGGCGGCACCGGCGCGGGTGCCGGCAACGGCCGCTCGCCGGGCGCGACCGGCTCGGGGGGCGGCGGTGCCGGCGGCACGGGCAGCGCGGGCTCCAGCGGTTACTGACGATCACGGTGTCGCGCCGGCGCGGCCGGTGCGGCGCGATGGCGAATGCCGGCCGTGCGGCCGGCACGCCGCCACCACGCAGGAGGACATCATGCAATCGAATTCCCGGATCTCGCTTGATGCGAATGAGCTGGACACCGACGCCGTCGATACCGGCGATCTCGACACGACCGTTCATCTCGACGTCGAGACCGGCCGGATCACGTTTCACGCAGCGTGGGCGTTCACGGCCGATCCGCCGCCCGACGCGCTGCGGTACTCGGTCGTGCTCGAGCTCGACTGCGACACGATGGAACGCTACGCGGCCCTCGACGACGGCGCGCGGATGCGCGTGCACGCGATGCTGCACGAGAGCGTGCAGGACATGCTCGACACGTTGCCCGACAGCGACGAGGAACGGACGCTGACGATCGAACTGACCGACGCGATGCTCGACGCGGCACGTCACGTGCAGTAAGGGCGGCGCGCTGCGGGTACGGCCCCGCATCCCGTGCGCTGGCGGCCACCCACCGGCGGTCGCGTTACATCCCGTTGAAATCCTTGCAGACGCCGTGCGGCGCGACGTGATGCGGGCCCCGTTGCGTCGCGCGGCGGGGCGGCTGCGCGCGCCGATCTGCGGACTTGCCGATCTGCCGATTTGCGGGTCGCGCCCCGTCGCGGCAGGTACCCGCGGCCCCTTCGTGCGGGCGCGGCACGCCGATTGCTGCGGACGGGCACGGCACGACGGGTGCCGCAACAGAACCGGGGGAGCATTCCATGACGGCCAAGCTGGACCATTGCAAGGTGGCGATACTCGCCGTCGACGGCTTCGAGGAAGCCGAGCTCGTCGAGCCGCAGCGCGCGCTGACGGCCGAGGGCGCGCGGGTCGACGTGATTTCGCAGAAGCGCGGCGAGATCCAGGGGTTGCGGCACGTCGACAAGGGCGAGCGCGTGAAGGTCGACCGCACGTTCGACGATGCGCGCGAAGGCGACTACGACGCGGTCGTGCTGCCGGGGGGCGTCGTCAACGGCGACGCGCTCCGGATGCTGCCGGCCGCGCGCGAATTCGTGACCGCGGCGGTCGGCGCGGGCAAGCCGATCGCCGCGATCTGTCACGGCGGCTGGCTGCTGGTGTCGTCCGGGCTGGTGGAGGGCCGCACGATGACGAGCTGGCCGAGCCTGCAGGACGACATCCGCAACGCGGGCGGCAAGTGGGTCGACCAGGAAGTCGTGCGCGACGGCAACCTGATCACGAGCCGCAAGCCCGACGATCTGCCGGCATTCAACGGCGCACTGGTGCAGTGTCTTGCGTCGCGCGGGGTGTGAGCGATGCCGGCCGATTCCGTCCGCCGCGTGACGCTGACCGACGCGCCGCCCGAGTTCGACGGCGCGGCGCTCCAGATGCGTTTCGTCGTCGAGGTCGACGGGAAGCCGCTGACCTGCGCGATCACGGTCGAGGCGCTCGAGGACCATTTCGGCGCGCGCTCCGCGCTCGAAGCCGACCTGCGCGATGCGTTCGAGCACGGCCGGGCGCGCATCGAGGCCGCGTGCGAGGAGGTGCTCGCCGATGGCAAGGGCGGCGTGGAGCTGCACAGCGGCTATTTCCGCGTGCGCGACAAGGCAGCCGCCAAGACCGCACGCGCGGGGCTGTTCCGTTCGCGCAAGCCGTAAGCGCGACGGCGCGGCGCGGCGCGGCGCGGATGCGGCGTCGCACCGTGCGTCGGCCGGCTCCACTGCCGCGGCGGCGCGCCCGCGCCGCTCCGTTACACGTCATTGAAAACTTTGCAGCGGCGCGTGTACGGCCCAAAGTGACACATCGCGCCGGATGCCCGCCGCACTTGGGCCGTTGTTTCCCACATACTGGCACGCTCCCTGCATATCTCCGTGTTTGAGGCGCACGATACGCGCCCGCGCCGTCGCGATGCCGCCGCCGCATCGCGTCACGCCGCCAAATAGGGAGACAACATGCTGACCGCACATGAGTTTGCCGCGTTATTCCTGGTACATCGGGCGCCGGAACAGATCCAGTCCGACCGCGAGGATATCGTCGCGCTGGTGGAACAACACCTGATCGAGATGCGTTCCGACGAATCGGGCGCGAGCCGGCTCGCGCTGACGCCGGATGGACTGTCGATCGTGCAGTGCATGCAGCGGCACGCCGGCCGCGGGTTCGGCAGTGTCGACGCGTGATGCCGCCGCGCGCGGTTCAGCGTTCAGCGCGCGATCGCCACCGACGCGTTGACCTGCACGACCGGCGTACTGCCGTCGAACGGCGGTGCGTACAGGAAGCGGTCGATCACGCCCGCTTCGAACAACAGGCAGCAAGTCGAGCCGCCGTACTGGAAATAACCGATCTCGTCGCCCTTGTCGACGCGCTGCCCCGGCACGACGTCGATCACGCACGACGACACGTCGCCCATCCCGACGAACACGGCGGCCACCGTCCCGATCCCCGGATCGTCGCTCTCGATCGCGACCACCGCGCGGGTGGCCACGGCCGTCATGTAGCCCTGCGAGTCGTTGAGCCCGGCCGGATCCGGGCCCTCGGCTTCGGCGACCGAGTAGTACGCGCCGTCGACCCGGTACGCATGCGTGACGGTGCCCCGCACCGGCGCGTGCCAGCGGTGGTAGTTGTACGCGCTCAGGTACGCCTGGTACAGGTCGCCGCCGACGAAGCGCTCGGCGAGCGGCAGCCGCGCGGGCGTGAAGATGTCGCGCAGCGAATACGGCTGACCCTTGATCCAGAACCGGTCGCGGATCTTCACGTTCGATTCGGTGTGATATGGCGCCGCCTCGCACGCGCTGACGATCACGTGCGCATCGTCCGGTGCGGCGACGGGCCGCGCGCCCGCGCGAAAGCGCCGCGTGAAGAAGTCGTTCCACGAGTCGAAGCCCCAGTGCGGCTGGTCTTCCCGGTACTGGAACTGCGACAGGCCAAGGCGCCGGCGCGCTTCGTCGCAGAACCAGCCGTCGGGCGCCGACGTGTTCAGATGCGTGCGCGAATGCGGGCCGCCGAGGAAGTCGCACCACACGTTCAGGACCTGCTTCAGGTGCGCGTTGACCGCCGCGTCGCGAAACACCGCGTGGCCCGACGGCATGCACATCGGCCAGTCGAGGAACGCGTTCAGCGGGCACACGATCAGGCTCGTCTCGCTGAACGGCGGCGTGAAGGTCGTCAGGTGATCGATCACGATCATCAGCTCGCCGATCGATGCGTAGCCGAGCGTGCGGCCGGCTTCGAGCGCCTCGTCGATCGCGCGCGCGAGGCTCATGCGCAGCACCGCGTTGTCGTCGAACAGCTGCGCGAGTGCTTGCACGGCCGGCGTGCGCAGCCGTTCGCCGGCCTGGGCACGCGCTTCCTTCGCAATTTTTTCGCGGTATGCCGCCATGTGCGATTCCTTGCCGGTCATCCATCCGCCGATGCGAGGGCGCGTGTCGGGCGGCGTGCTGCGGTCGGTCGGCATGGTCACCTCCGTGAACGATTGCGGGTCGAACGCCGGCAGCAAGACGCTTGCCCGGTGCACGGCATCGAAATTGCGGCGCGGAGGCGAACGGTTTCCTTCAATGACCCGGGAGAGGACTCATGAACGCAGCTTCGAATGTGCGACAGACGAAGGACGCGGCGCCGGCCGACGAGCGCGGCGGCGGACAACGAACCGTGGCGCCGACTCGCACGCGGGCAAGGGTGCGCGCGGCGACGTCCCGCGACCGTGCGCGGCGGGCCGAGCGGGGCGGCGGAAGCGGGCCGGTGACGACGACGAGCGGCGGCCACCAGACCGGCGAGCCGCTCTGGGAGGACGACGGCGGCGCGATGCCGCCGGAGGAATGGTCGTGACGCCGGGCGGTTATTGCTGTCCCGCCGGCCGCGCCGGCCGATAGCGATCGACGACCGCGGGATCGGCCGATTCTGCGTCGTCAAAGGCGGAAGAGACTGCGCGCCGTCGGCCGGATCGGCGTCACGGTGCGCAAAATCGATGACGAACGGCCGTTTCGCGCGGAAATCGATTACGGGCGTACAAAAGCGATGATCCGCAGGCCGTTTTGCACCAAATCGATGATGGCCACGGCAATCGAAGGCAGGATCCGATGCGCTCGCTGGTGTTGTTATTTCCACATTTCGAGTATTATCGAAAAATGGAAACAAACCAGACCATCGCCGCCCTGTCGGCCCTCGCGCACGAGTCGCGCCTCGCCGTGTTCCGCGCGCTCGTGCAGGCCGGCCCGTCGGGCATGCCGGCCGGGCAAATCGCGACGCTGCTCGACGTGCCGCCCTCGTCGCTGTCGTTTCATCTGAAGGAACTGGCCCATGCGCAACTCGTCACGAGCCGCCAGGAAGGCCGCTTCGTGTTCTATTGCGCGAACTTCGCGACGATGAACGGGCTCATCGGCTACCTCACCGAGAACTGCTGCGGCGGCAATCCGTGTTCGCCGGGTTCCGCGTGTTCGCCCGCCTGTTCCGACCAACCTTGAAAACGCATTCGCGCGCCTGCCGATGACCACCAACGTCCTGATTCTCTGCACCCACAACTCCGCGCGCAGCGTGCTCGCGGAAGGCATGCTCAACCACTGGGCCGCGAAACTCGGCCGCGACGTACGCGCCTATAGCGCCGGCAGCGCGCCGAGCGGTCGCCTCAACCCGTTCGCGCTGGACGCGCTGACGCGCGCCGGCGTCGACGTCGCCGGATACCGCAGCAAGAGCTGGGACGAATTCGTCGGCGATGGTGCGCCGGAAATGCGCATCGTCATCACGGTATGCGACAGCGCGGCGGCGGAGACGTGCCCGTACTGGCCCGGCAGTCCGGTCAACGTGCATTGGGGCTACGCGGATCCGTCGAACGCGACGGGCGGCGACGCCGGCAAGCGGCTCGCGTTCGAACTGACGCGCGAGGCGCTCGGCTACCGGATGCTGCAATTGCTGGCGCTGCCGCTCGATCGAATGAGCGATGCCGAACTCGAGGCCGCGTTGATCGGGATCTCGCAAAACTGATCCTTCACATGGCGGTTTGCCGACCCGAGCGATCGCCTCCGATTTCAAGACCGAACACGACCGTCCAATGAATACGTCCAACGTTGCCCCGCCGGGCAAGGCCGTCGCAACGCCTGCGATCAATTTCTTCGAGCGTTACCTGACCGTCTGGGTCGCGCTGTGCATTGTCGCCGGCATCGCGCTCGGCCAGCTGCTGCCCGGCCTGTTCCAGCAGATCGGCCGCATCGAGTATGCGCAGGTCAACCTGCCGGTCGGGCTGTTGATCTGGGTGATGATCATCCCGATGCTCGTGAAGGTCGACTTCGGCGCGCTGCATCAAGTGCGCCGGCATGTGAAGGGGATCGGCGTCACGCTCGTCGTCAACTGGCTCGTCAAACCGTTCTCGATGGCGTTCCTCGGCTGGCTGTTCGTGCGCCATCTGTTCGCGCCGATGCTGCCCGCGGACCAGCTCGACAGCTACGTCGCCGGCCTGATCCTGCTGGCCGCCGCGCCGTGCACGGCGATGGTGTTCGTCTGGAGCCGGCTGACGGGCGGCGATCCGCTGTTCACGCTGTCGCAGGTCGCGCTGAACGACAGCATCATGGTGATCGCATTCGCGCCGCTGGTCGGGCTGCTGCTCGGGATGTCCGCGATTACCGTGCCGTGGGCGACCTTGATCACATCAGTTGTCCTCTACATCGTGATCCCGGTGATCCTCGCGCAGATCTGGCGCAAGGTGCTGCTCGCGAAGGGGCAGGCCGCGTTCGATGCCGCAATGGCGAAGATCGGCCCGTGGTCGATCGCCGCGTTGCTCGCGACGCTCGTGCTGCTGTTCGCGTTCCAGGGCGAAGCGATCCTGAAGCAACCGCTCGTCATCGCCTTGCTCGCGGTGCCGATCCTGATCCAGGTGTTCTTCAATGCGGCACTCGCGTACTGGCTCAATCGCGCGGTGGGCGAGCAGCACGACATCGCGTGCCCGTCCGCGCTGATCGGCGCATCCAACTTCTTCGAGCTGGCCGTCGCGGCCGCGATCAGCCTGTTCGGTTTTCATTCCGGCGCCGCGTTGGCCACCGTCGTCGGCGTGCTGATCGAAGTGCCGGCGATGCTGCTGGTGGTGCGCATCGTCAACCGGTCGAAGGGCTGGTACGCGTGCGCTTGAGCAAACCTGGGAATTCATTCATTCATTCATTCATGACCGACCGACTGACCGACCTGCCGCAACTCGATCCCGAACTCTTCCGCGTGCCGGACGCCGCCGCACTGCGGCCGGCCTCGCCGTCGACGCATCCGCCGCGTTTCCTGCTGCTGTACGGATCGCTGCGCGAGCGTTCGTTCAGCCGCCTGCTGGTCGAGGAAGCCGAGCGCCTGCTCACCGCGATGGGCGCCGAGGTGTGCGTGTTCAATCCGAGCGGCCTGCCGCTGCCCGACGACGCGCCGGAGAGCCATCCGAAGGTCGTCGAGCTGCGTGAACGGGTGCTGTGGTCGGAAGGGATGGTGTGGTGCTCGCCGGAACGACACGGCGCGATGACCGGCATCATGAAATCGCAGATCGACTGGATTCCGCTGTCGGTCGGCGCGGTGCGGCCGACGCAGGGCAAGACGCTCGCGGTGATGCAGGTGAGCGGCGGCTCGCAGTCGTTCAACGCGGTGAACCAGATGCGCGTGCTGGGCCGCTGGATGCGCATGCTGACCATCCCGAACCAGTCGTCGGTGGCCAAGGCGTTCATGGAATTCGACGAAGCCGGTCGGATGAAGCCGTCGGCGTATTACGACCGGGTCGTCGACGTGATGGAGGAACTGGTCAAGTTCACGCTGCTGACGCGCGACATCGGGCCGTATCTGGTCGACCGGTACAGCGAGCGGAAGGAAAGCGCGGAGGCGTTGTCGAAGCGGGTGAATCAGCGGGGGATCTGAATCGCATCGCCAGCCGATCCGGCCGCCATGATTGGGGCGGCGCTATCGACGACCATCGGGACTTCGCGTTGATCCGGGGCGGGACACGCGTGCGCGCGTCATGACGCGGCTTGACGACCGGGCGCATCACGCACGCGCTGATTCGGCCGGGGCTGGTTTGACCTTCGTCGGCGCATGCTTTCGCGCCTGCCAGAGGTCATAGTCCAATTGCATGCCAAGCCACAGATCGGCTCGGCCCCCGCGCTCCTCACCCAGCCACTGCTCGATGCGTAGCGCCATCTCGGGCGAGATGCTCGCCCGTTCGTTGAGAACACGGGACAACTGGACGCGCGAAACGCCTCGAGCAGAATTATGACAACGGTATTGCCCATCGCAAATGCAAGCGTGAAATGCATGGAAGCGCTTGAGCAAAGTGCGAAGTGCGCCGATGCGGGTTTTCAGCGGCGGAGTGGCCGTCGGTAACCGCGCTCGAAAAAGTCCTATATGCCTGAGAAAAACTGGATTGCGGCGAGTATCGGAATTTTTTTCCTTAAAGGTTGTGAGATTTCGGTAATTTCGCGCTGTTGCGTCAGACTGCCAATTTTTTCGAGATAGACGGGCGTTCGAGGTTCACTATCGTCTTGTTCCGAAAGGCATTTATAATCTGCGCTCGGCAGAAACCCCACCTGAATACCAACGAAGGGAACGCTGCATGGGCCACACCGCACTTTATAAGACGTTGCGTCTCGGTGACGCGCAATACAATCGTCTTGTCAAACTCGACACGCCGCTCGGCATCGACTGGTTATTGCCGCTCTATGTGAAAGGAATGGCTCGGCTCGGTCGCGATTACGAATTCGTGATTGACGCGGTTTCGCCACGCGGTAGCCAGATTGAACTGAGTGCGCTGCTCGCCAAGCCGGTTACGCTCTGGATTCAGCAGACGGACGGCTCATACATGCCGATCCATGGCTACGTTCACCGATTCAGCCGGCTGGGCGCGGATGGGCCGTTGACTTTTTACAAGCTGGCGTTCTCATCCTGGCTCTATTTCCTGCGCCTGCGCCGCGACATGCGTGACTGGCAGGAGCAGAACGGCGAGCAGATTCTGACCGACGTCTTCAACGAGCATCCTCAAGCGCGTGGTGCGTTTCGCTACGAGCTTCACAAGCCGCTGCCGTCCTACTCGAATCGCGTGCAGTGGGAATACGACCTGAATTTCGTCTATCGCAGCATGGAGGAGGTCGGCGTATTTCCGTACTTCGAGCAAGCCGAAAATGGCCGATCGCACACGATGGTTCTGACGGACGACGTTTATTTTGTCCCGCAACTGAAGCAATCGGTTGTCGAGTTCGGCCCTACGGAAATCAGCGGTGAACTGAACGGGTTCGCGCAGTGGAAGGAGCAGCTTCAGATCGACAGTGCGCAACTGACGTCTCGCTCGTTCGACTACAAGCGCCCCGATCTCCCTCGGCAGGTGCAGGGCGTGACGGACGTGAACGGCGAGTTGCCGACCGATGGGGAGGTCTACGACTATCCCGGCGCGTACATGTGGTCGGACCGTGAGCAAGGTGAGCGTCTTGCGCAGATTCGGCTTGAAGAGCGCAAGTCGCGGATGAAACGTTTTCACGGCATTGGCGGCTTGCGCTGTGCGATGCCGGGGAGACGCTTCGAACTTCGCGGTCATCCGGTCCATGATGCGGGCAGTCAACCGGATCGCGAGTTTGTTCTGCTCGGTGTCGACTGGCTGATTGGCAATAACCTGCCCGGTCTGGACGAGGCGGATCAATTTCCCGACGGGCTGGCTGCGGAAGTTGCGCAAGCGAAAGCTGGCGCGACGGTTCGCCACGCAGACGGCAGTGAAGGTTTCTTTCAGGTAGTGGTTGAGGCGCAGCCACGCAACGTCCCATTCCGTAGCCCGTTCGAACACAAGAAGCCCGTGATGCAGTTGCAGAACGCGATCGTGGCCGGACCAAGCGGCGAAGAGGTGTACACCGATTCACTGAACCGGGTGAAGGTGTGGTTTCACTGGAACCGCCGCAAC
Source organism: Burkholderia sp. 22313 (assembly GCF_052045245.1). Taxonomy (NCBI): domain Bacteria; kingdom Pseudomonadati; phylum Pseudomonadota; class Betaproteobacteria; order Burkholderiales; family Burkholderiaceae; genus Burkholderia; species Burkholderia sp. 22313. The sequence continues at coordinate 79,057 of NZ_JBQEON010000011.1, read as the reverse complement.
GGTCAGGACGAACGCGCATCGTGCTGGGTGCGCCCGACGTTCCTGGATGCGGGATCGACCCGTGGCGGGATTCAGCCACTACGCAAGGGCGACGAAGTGGTCGTCGGCTTCATGGAAGGTGACTGTGACCGGCCCGTCATCATCGCGAGAATGTACGGGGGCGCGACGCAGCCGGTATGGCACACGAACGGCTTGCTGTCCGGTCAACGCTCGCGCGAGTATGGTGGCACCGGCTACAACCAGCTCGTGATGGACGACTCGACGCAGCAGAATCGGGTCCATCTTTACTCGAGCAGCTACCAGTCCCACTTGCACCTTGGATACCTGATCCAGCAGACCGACAATACGCGCGGTGCATTCCTCGGCAGCGGTTTCGATCTCAAATCGGATGCCTACGGTGCCATTCGGGCGGGGCAGGGTTTGTTCGTGTCGACCCACCCGACAGCGACGAATCAGCCGTTGAACGTGACGGCTGCTTCCGAGCAGTTGGCCAGCGCGGAAACCGTTGTGGATTTGACGTCGCAGGCGAGCTCGGCGAACCAGGCCGAAAGCTTGCAGGAAGGGCAGGACGCACTCAAGAAGTTCACCGATGCGACGCACTATAGCGTGAGCGGCGGCGCTGGCAGCGGCGGTCGGACGGGCGGTGGCGGCACAGGCAACGCGAACGGCTTTTCAACACCGATTATGCTGATGGCGAGTCCTGCGGGCTTGGGGCTGTCGACTCAGGATTCAGCGCAACTGACGGCCAATCAGCAAGTCAATATCGTCAGCGGTAAGAGCACGCACGTGGCGGCCGGCAAATCGCTGATCGTAAGTGTGATGGAGAAGATTAGCCTGTTTGCGCAGAACGCCGGAATCAAGCTCTTTGCGTCCAAGGGCAAGGTCGAAATTCAGGCGCAGAGCGACGAAATGAAGCTCGCCGCGCTCAACGACGTAACGATCACGAGTTCGAATGGGAAAGTCGTCATTTCGGCGGAGAAGGAGATCTGGATCGGTGCAGGCGGTTCGTACATCAAGATCACACCTGATCTGATCGAGAACGGAACGAGCGGCCAGATTCTCGAAAAATGTGCGAGCTGGGACAAACCGGGCGCGTCATCGATGCGCTTGCCTTCACCGATTGCGAGCGTGCCGAAGGGGTGTGCCTGGAAGACGGCTTCGGCGTCTGCCGATAGCGCGTCGAGCGTTGTACTGGAGTGACTGGATGGAAACGTTCGAACCGGTTGACGGCGGGAACCGTGAGTCCGTCGATTCGATGGTGAGTGTCTTGCGCGCCTATTTCAGCCAGCAACGCGAGTTGCGCTGCTGCCTTGTCGTCGATCCGAGTCGGCGTGCGTTGCCTCAAAGTGCCGAAGGCGCGACTTCGTTTGATGATCAGCCTAGCGCTGTCGTCGAGATTGCGCACGAAGCCTTCCCTGATGATCATCGTCCGTACTTGATCGAATTGGACTTGTCGACGTCTGAAGGTGTGGCGTTGTTGATTGAAAGCGTTCGGCTAGCCTTCGAAGATCGACAGTCGGATGTGGTAGCAAAGGGGCTGGGCCAACGGATTGGAGGCTGGCTGGCGAGCGAGGCGTCGCTTGAGCACATCGCCGAATACTGGTCGAGCAACATACTGCAGATCGACGATCAGGGCCGCCGATGCGCATTGCGTTACTACGACGCTCGTGCGCTGAGTCTGATGTGGCCGATTCTGGCGGACGGGCAAAAGCAGGCCTTGCTCGGCCCGGTCAGGGCCTGGCATGCGTTGGACGCCTGTGGAAAGCCATGCGTCTACTCTTCGGCAACGGCGTTGCGTACGGAACTGGATCTGACCGATAGGCAGTGGCGTGACATCCACCGCCATGGCGTGATCAATCGAGCGCTCGCATTGCATATGCTGGCTATGCAGCGACAGCCTCAGTCCGACGAAATCGAGATCGCAATTGCGAGCGCGGCCCGCGCGGAGCAGCATGGACTCGTCGATCGTGATGACAAAATCGCTTTCATCGGGCATGCGCTGACATGGCATCCATATTTCGATCGTCATCCGAGCGTCGCACACGCATTGGGCCGGCGTGCGTCGGACGAGTTCTATACGGCAGCGGTCGGTGAAGTAAGCGAAGACGAAATCGAAGCGATTCGACGGGGTACGTGGTATGACGGGGCAATGACCGTTTCGTCTTCCTAGCCTTATAGAACAAACCTGATTCCCATATCGAGAGAGCGAATGGATACAGCAAACCAGTGCGCCAACTGCGAAAAGACGGGGCTGCCGATCTTACCGGTTCGGTACACGGTCGTGCCGAATATCGTGGCGGCAAAGTTGCCTGCCGGAATTGGCGGGCACGGGGTGACCGACGTCAAACTTACTGAACATCGATACGCAGTGCGCACGTTGCGTGCAGGTTGGTTGTATCTGTTCTACGTAAAGGGCGCACGAGGCAGCAACTACTGGGAAGCATACAACGTGACGGAGGACGGGCGCTTGTGGAAGCAGTCGCTTCCGTTACCGGCCGAGCCGACGACTCATCCGGCATGTGCAAAGAAAGCAATCGCGGTGCCGATGGACATCATCGCGATCGAGAGGCCGGAGAAGTGCACCGACCGGGTGTATATCGCGTTTTCGCAGCATGCGTGGCATCGCGATACATTCGACCTGTACAAGAGGGATGCAACGCTTCGCCAGCAACGGATGCAATGGATCGAGCCGTCGAAATGGATCTCGGCCGGTCACGACACGCAAGGGCACGCTGTCGTTGCAACCCGACAAGCTATCGATGATGTCATCGAATACATGCCGGGTCTCGATCCCAAGCTGTTGCAGCCACCTAGGCAGACGCTTAGTGATGAAACTGGCAAATACAAGCCGGAAGTAATGCGCCAGGAGACGACCTGTTACCCGTTGCATATTCGTCAGGCTTCTCCTGCGTCGGCCAGTGACGCATTGATCAGGGTCATGAGCGATGTCGGCCAGCTTGATAAGGGCAAGCATCATCCGCCGATGCTGTTGGCAATGTGGGACGGCATCGGTAATGTTCATGAATTGAACGGCTTCCGTAACGACGCTGGGAGCTGGTTACTGACGTACACGCGTGAGCGGGTGACTCAGATCGATGCACTCGAGTCGATCACTGCTGCGGAAGGAGCGGTACGCAACGGAGCAGTCGAGTCGAAAAGTCGTTCGCGGTCGGCGTGGACGGCTGGCTGGGAAGCGATGAAGAATAATCCGTATGCTGCTGATGGAGTTCCCGATGCTCTGGTCGTATCTCCGGAACAGCAGGCGATGTCCGACAAGAAAATTGCTGCGGCTGGTGTGATTGCTCCGGCCGAAGCAAAGCAGATCGGTGATGCTGCTTGGCCGAAGTATTACCGCAAACTCGATCCGCAGAAGCTAGGCGTGTTTCGACCCTGGTACGAGTCGGTGCAGAAGGCCTCACATCAGTTACAGGCCAATCGAACGCCGGATGTCGGCGCATGGCTGAAGGCGTCGACGTTTCTGGCCGCGCTGCACGATTATCACGAAAACGACTTCCAGGACGGAATCGCCTTCGCTGGAGTCATTGATGCAGCGTTGTGGGGCTTACCGTCGGAGGAAAAGGGCGCCAAGTTGATTGAAGATCTGATCAACAACATGGATCCAACGCAACCTTCGAGTCTGGTATGGCGGGCCTATGCGTACAACCAGCAGGATCAGAAGGCTGAGATCAAGGCGCTGCTGGAGAAAGCGACCGAGTACAAGGCACAGCCGGCGAGTGTCGGCGATCAGATCAGTCATTGGGCCGACTTCGTGTCATCGTATCTGATCAAGAATACGAAGGCCTTCCTGAAGTTTTGCGACAAGATGACGGATGTGCTAAAGCGCGGAGCAACGGCGGCATCGGGTTCGGAGTTGATCGTTAAAGGTACTCATGCCGACCAGCTCGCCGTGACGATGGGCAGTGGCCTGTTCAAATGGAGCAAAAGTGCGGAGTTGGCCGATAACGTCGGTATGTATCTGATTCGTGGCACGTTGATGATACGAGGCGGGATTGCGCAAGCGGACACGATCAGGATTATCAAGGCCGCGATGGTAGCCGAGCCGGCGATGCGCCTGGCTTTGCAGATGGGTTATCGCGAGTTGCGGCAGCAAGGTGTGCCGCCGCCCCAGGCATATGTGCGTTCCCTGCAAGCCGTAGGGTCGGATAAGCGTGTCAAGAGTTTGACGGACATGTGGGAGGAGGTCAGCAAGTCGCAAAAGGGGGCGTCGACGCAATTAAATGCCAGGTTGGCTAGTACGCTGGTGGTAATCGAGATGCTGAATTTCGGATGCTTGCTTGCCAAAGCGGATAAAAGCAGCGATGACTATGCGCTGATGGTTGCATCGGGTGTGTCGGTCGTGGGTGCGGTTTTTGCGGTTTCGGAGAAGGCACTCAAGGCTTTCTCGAGCGATGCAGCACAAACGCTGCGCAACTTGAAGACGATTACGAGTTTCTTGGGGGGAGTTTCGGCGTTGATTCAAGGGGTTGTGGATTTTCACAAGGGCTTTGATAAAGCTAAGACTAATAGTTACCGTATCGCTGCCCTTTATTTCGTCAAATCGGCGCTTGGTATCGGCACGGGCATGTCGTATCTTCTTACCGCTCTGACCTCGTCAGCACCGCTGCTGGCTCGCATCGCCGGTGGTGGGAGTCGCATTGTAATCCTGGCAAGGGGCGGTGCTGCGGGTATTACCGGCGCGACCGCAAGATTGGGATCGTTCACGACTTCCGAGGTTGCGGAGGCTGGCGGATGGCGAGCTCGGCAGCAGGCGGCAAATGTGGTCGGCAGGGCGGCAGTCGGTGCAGCGGCAGAGGAGGCAGGTATAGCAATCGGTTCGCGGGGAGCCTTGTTGCTCCTCGGTCGGGGCGTTTTGATCCTGACTGGATGGGAAGTTGCAGTGGCAGTGGTCGCTATCCAGTTTCTGATTTGGTATTTTTCAGACGATGATTTGCAGATATGGCTTGAAAAGTGTGCGTTCGGACGGAAAGCTGCGACTCTGGCTTGGGATGCGGGAAAGCAGAGCGACGAATTTGACAAGGCATTGAAGGTAATGGGTCTTTCGGTTGAATAAATGGATTAATGATGGCAGACACAGAAAAATCATCCCCTACGCAACTTTTGAAAGGACATATCCGGAATCTTCGTAGCACGAGGCAGTCCCAGGAGTTTTTGTTTACTGATGCTGATCGGACCGCGATGGGGGTAACGGCTGTTGCGGCAGGGCTAGCTGGTCTTGGTGGTGTGGCTATCGGGCTGGCTGCGTCTGCGGACGATACGGCTGAGGACGCTGATTTGCTCGAATTCGAGCTGGATGGGAAAAGCATTCGTGCTTGGGTATGGGTATCCGTGTTCAAAGAAGGTGATGAAGTCGAGGTTGTCGCAGAGCAATTTGGCCAGATATGGCATGCATTTGGCATCAGACGGGTCGGCGACCGAATCGTGGCATTACATCCACATTGTAGTCGTGGTCGATATGCGCATTATAAGGCGACGGTGAAATGGTGGTTTTTGATATATTCGTCTTTGATGTTAATTATGGTTATTTTGGGGGCAATCACGTCCTATTTTGACCCTGTTGACAACTGGCTCGGGATTTTCTATATGTACGCCGGTGGGGGGGCTATGGTTGCAGCTATTTTTGGTGTGATCGCATTCAACATATCCAGAAAATTCATGGGATTTGTTCGTCTCGCCGAGGGAATTTTTTCTGGATTTGGCTGGAAGAACGTGAAGAATATCGATCTGCCTGCGATCACAAAAAAGAGCAAGCAGCCCGGAGAGGCGGGAGCATTAGGTGTCTTGTATTTCCGTTACTAACGTAGTTCGCTCACCCGAAGGTTGGGGCCTATTCATGATGAATCTCATTCGTGTCGGTGACGATACCGACCACGGCGGCAAGGTGATCACCGGTTCGTCGAAAATGCGCTTCGACGGTCGTTTCGTCGCGCGTAAGGGTGATGAGGTAACGTGCCCTCAACACCCGGACGTCAAACCGAATGTGATCGTTGAAGGCGATGAATCGATGACGGACGATGGCGTTCCAATTGCTCGGCATGGCCATCGCGCGACCTGTGGGTGTCACTTGATCTCGAGTCTCACCTGACAGGCATGTGCGATTCGCGGCGTTGCTCGATCCGCAAGTCGTCTGCACCTGAAAATCAGATCAGCGGAATGGACCCGGGCCGAGGTGAGCAGCGCCGAATTCCCCCCGTGTTGGTGGACATTCCGACGAGTTGAACGAAGCTTGTCGTCGGCGCGTGCACCACGAAGAAGTGATCCATGACGGTGATAAACGTGCGGAGACTGGCAGTGGCGCATGCCTGTTCATCGACTGTCTGGGCTATTTCCAGGTCCCGTGCGAATCGCGACATTGGTTTTCCCAGCAGCCGCAACTGCTTGACGCGATGGCTGAGATTCGTCAGTCAGCCCAGCAGATTCTCGTGTCTTACAGGATGACAATGCTGTGACGGAGACAGCATGAGTTTGGAGCGTGCATATGCAGTTCAGATGCTGTGAGGAACGATCAGCAGCCTGAAGTGCCGGCGTCGCCAACAGGGCTTCCTATTGAGTGAAGCACAGCATGCCTGGAGCGGCCCCACGTATCTGAGGGCACAAGAACTCTCTATCAAGTTCACCGTTCGGAACAGCACCAGACAAAGGGCGTACATTGGAAATACAACAGGTTGCTTTTGAGTCGGCGCTTGCCGCAACGGGAAATTAACGATGGACAGCAAGCAGGTTATTGCCCCCGTGCTCCTGCGTGGGGTTATCACGAAACTGACGAAGCGTCGTGCGTCCTATGAGGCGGTCTTCACGGAAGCGGACAAACAAGCAATGGAGCGCACGGCGATCGTTGCAGCGCTGGCAGGTCTGAATGATGTTGCGCTAAATTTAAGCACGTCAACGCAATTCACAGACACCGTAGGGGATCTCGTAACTTTTGAACTGAATGGTGATGAGGTCCGCGCATGGATCTGGTTGTCAGTTTTCGAAAATGGTGACGAGGTCGAGGTTGTTGCAGAGCGGGCAGGATCCGGCTGGATTGGCTATGCAGTCAGGCGCTGTAACGATGGAATCCTGTCGGTCCATCCTCATTGTGAGCGAGGGAGCAGAGCGCTGTTTAAATTTTTCCTGAAACTCTCGGTACTGTTTTGGGGGGGTGTGCGCTTGCGATGATGTTGCTTGTGACCGCAATCGTAATGCGTGACAGTTCGTTTGATCAATGGAAACTGATGGCTGAGGTGTATCTGACGGGCAGTCTAGCGCTGGAGGCGGTTGCAGTCTTCGTGGCATTTAGAATTTGGTGGAGATTTAAAAGGCAATTGCCTATGGCTAACAAGATATTTTCAACATTTGGTTGGAAAAATCCGTCCGATGTCGATTTACCTAAAGTGTCAAAAAGACTAAGGCGCCCCGATGATGCCTGGCAGATGGGAAAACTTATCTTTCGTTACAGCGAGGCCTGATTTTTAATTTGGAGATGCGGGTGGCTATAACGGAATATAAAAATGGACAGTAAGCAGGTTATCACCCCGGTGCTCCTGCGCGGGGTCATTACCGAACTGACGAAGCGCCGTGCCTCCTATGAGGCGGTTTTCACGGAAGCGGACAAGCAGGCAATGGAGCGAACCGCGGTCGTGGCGGCGCTGGCTGGCTTGAACGACATTGCACTGAA
>NZ_JBQEON010000011.1:0-71332 GCF_052045245.1 Burkholderia sp. 22313 | reverse complement strand
TGGTGAGGAGGTTCGTGCGTGGATCTGGTTGTCGGTCTTCGAAAATGGTGACGAGGTCGAGGTTGTTGCAGAGAGATCGGAGTCTGGATGGATTGGATACGCAATCCGGCGGTGTGGTGATGGTGTTCTGTCTATCCATCCGCATTGCGAACGCGGCAGTCGAGCACTTTTTAAAAATCTTCTGAAATGGTCGATGCTGTTCTGGAGTGGGTGTGCATTGATCATAGCGCTGATCCAGGTTGTATTGATGATTAATGACGTTGAAGGCTGGCAGACTCTCTTGGAGGGAGGGATTCTAGCTTGGCTAACGATAGAGATGGTGGCGATTTTTATTGCTTATCGAATTTGGAGGAGATTTAAAAGCCAATTGCCAATGGCAAATAGGATATTCGCAACATTTGGCTGGGAAGATCCTCCCAATGTTAATTTGCCGAAAACTTCAAAGAAGCTGCGGCAACCTGAAGATACATGGCAGATGGGTAAACTCATCTTCCGTTATATCGAATCATGAACTCCTGTTGGGTGGCACTTGTCACGACGAGATACAAAGGTGGAAGCTGAGCGGGCCTCTACTCCGGTGCTCCTACGTGGAGTCATCACGGGGCTGACGAAGCGCCGTGCCTCCTATGAGGCGGTTTTCACGGAAGCGGACAAGCTGGCAATGGAGCGAACCGCGGTCGTGGCGGCGCTGGCTGGCTTGAACGACATTGCACTGAACCTCAGTACATCCACGCAGTTCACTGACACGGTCGGCGACCTAGTGATCTTTAAGCTGAATGGTGAGGAGGTTCGTGCGTGGATCTGGTTGTCGGTCTTCGAAAATGGTGACGAGGTCGAAGTTGTCGCGGAGCAGGCGGAGTCTGGGTGGGTTGGATACGCGATCAGGAGATGTAGCGATGGAATTTTGTCCATTCACCCTCATTGCGAACGTGGTAGTCGGGCGTTATTTAAATTCTTCTTGAAATTATCAGTGCTATTTTGGAGTGGTTGTGCGATGGCCATGACGCTACTGGTGGCGTCGATGATGCTATACAATGGCCTGCATGATCGATGGATATTCTTTATGAAGTCATTTTTCATTTCATGGGCGGCGATTGAGATAATAGCCATTTTTTTGGCATATAGAGTAAGTCGCAGATTCAAGAGGCAGCTGCCTATGGCAAATCGGATATTTGCGACGTTTGGCTGGGATAATCCACCAGATGTTGACTTGCCAAAAACATCAAAAAAACTAAAGCGACCTGATGATACGTGGCAGATGGGTAAGCTGATTTTTCGTTACAGCGAGTCCTGAGTTCTCTCCGAATGTGCCGCGCCCCCTCAATCGCCTACTGGACGGAGTCCACTATGAGTAAAGCGTTGGTATGTGATGGCGATCCGACTACGACCGGCGGCCGTGTCATCGCTTCCGCTTCGAGTATGTACGATGGCGACAGACGTATCGCTCTGGATCACGAAATGGCAACGTGCACGAAATGTCCTGGCGAGCATCCAATCCAAGGTAGCGGTACCGATATGCAAGAGGACGGCCGTTCATGCGTCTTGGATGGCGACCTGGTGCTTTGTCCGTGTGGAACGAATCACGTTAAAGCAGGCGGTGGTTCGGGATGTTCGACAGTCTGACGAAGAAATGCGCGCCATGATCCGCAACACGCCCGCCCCTGAAAATCAAATCAGCTGAATCGACCCGGGCCGAGGCGTGCAGCGTCGAATTTCCCGCCCGGTGTTGGCGGACATCACGACGAGTTGAACGAAGCTTGTCGTCGGCGCGTGCATCACGAAGAAGTGATCCATGACGGTGATGAACGTGCTGAGACTGGCGGCAGCGAAAACCTGTTCATCGACCGTCAGTGTCACTTCCAGGCCGCGCGCGAAGCTCGGCATTGGTTTTCCCGGCAGCCACAGCTGCGTGACGCGATGGCTCAGATTCGTCAGTCCATCCAGCAGGTTCGCGTGCCCTGCGGAATGATGGGAGAATTCGCGGAACAGGCGTTTCAAATCCACGAGCCCCGCTCGGGTCAGTTCGATCGAGTGTGGGGCGAGCAGCGCGATAAATCGCCACGCCGAATTTCCTTCGCGCGGCAAACGTCGGATCTCCGTTGGCGCGCTCAGCATCGCGATGCGCGACACCAGCGCGCCTTGCTCATTCACCAGATCGCCATCGTTGGCACTGGATCGCATCGTGCGAGGGAGATTGCCATTCGAGCAGGTGACGTCGACCACTATTTGCTCAATCCCGGTGTCGGTTGCAGGTCGACCATCGAGTCCCACCAGGCCGAGTACGGTTTCCTTCTTTTCCGACGGAACGGCGGTGCGTTGCATGAGCATCCAGTAGGGGCCGGTCAGTTTGGCGGAACTGCCGTGCGTGAGCGATGTGAACGGATGTATGACATGTGCTCGGGACGCGCTCGTTGTAGCCCGGACCGCGTCGACTGACCAGATTTCGACGTCGGCGACATCGGTATTTTGGGACTGCATGGGATACGTGTCGGTAATCGGGTCTCGCTTGAGCGGCAAGGAGGTGAGTCGGAACAGGTTGACGATCGGCGTGCAAAAGAGCTTGAGATGGTCGGCCGACAGATTCTTTAGCCTTTGGGCAGCCGACGAATCCGGGTGAATACCGGATATGGCGAGATGGAGTGTCAGATGTTGCCCGGAGCCTGCGGCACGCACGAGCGATGCGAGATCGACGTCGACAAAATTGAATTTCTGCGGATACGCGAAGTATTCACTCACCAGCCTCAAGGCTGCTGGGCCGTGATCTTCCCCAATCAATCTCTCGGAATCGCCGTAGCCGACGATAGAAAGGGGCGGCGCGTTCAGCGGTTTCCAGCGGCGTCCGGCATCTTCGACAAACGCTGCGGTCGTGCATATCGTCATCGCATCCAATGCGGCGCTGACGATTTCGCCGGCGCCGCTGACGTGGACGCGCAATGGGCTGGGGATGGCGTCGATACGAAAGTCGGGCCGTGCCACTGCGAAGGTGATAGAGAGAAGGCCGGTCGTGTTGGTGGGCAGCACCACATCGGAAGGGATGGCTGACGTCGACGTATAGCGCGCGTTCGAAATACGTACGGGCGCCAGCGTTACGTCGTATACGGTCCGGAAACGGCAATCTTTCGTCTTGCTTGCCAGCTCCGTGTCGCGGGATATGACGAATGGCTCGGTGATTTTATCGAACATGTCCGAGACATCGAACTGGGCGATTGCGCACGCCGGAAACGCACGAAGATACTGGGGGTACAGCATGCCGAGGAGGGCTTCGGCAAACTCCGGATAGCTGTCGTCGATTCGACTGTTTATATCCGCAGCAAGAAGGGCGAACGACTGCAGCATTCGCTCGATATGGGGATCTTCGGAACGGTCGCCGCTAATCCCTAGGCGAATGGCAATTTTGGGATAACGCGTCGCGAAGGCGGCAATCGATCGGCGTAGTAGCGCAAGTTCTCGTTCGTAATGCGGAAGCAGGTGATCCATCGCGTCAAGTGAGGAACCGGCACAACGGCCAAACTACCCGTTCGACGTCTTCCGGTTGTGCTGAATTGGGTCAGGCATGCATAGGTCGGCTGTTGCAATGATAACCGCTTAATCGTTGATTCTCGTTGACGTGGGCTCGAATAACCGGCAGCACCACGTCGGCAGAAATGGCGAGACTTTCTCGATCCGGTGCCGCCTGAAATGTATCTTTGTCGCATAGGCTTATTGGGTGTTGGGACGTAGTCGTGCTTTACGCGCCGCAGTCCGAAAGACGAATTGACTTGTCTGGTTCGACCTATCGAGGATTGAAGGAAACAGCATCGGTTCGCGTGCGCTAACGGGGCTGATTTGCACAAAACCGATTACGGCTCCCGGCGCTTCGTATCGTCCGCGACCAGCACCGCCACCGGCAACGCGGCAAGGCAGCGATCGAGCCGGATCGCGCCATCCGCCGCACCGACTTCGCTTCCGTCATTCAGCCAATCCGTCCACCGCGTGCCAGCCCCATGCGGCAGCACCACGGCCGTATCGCCCCATTCCCGCGGCGTCACGCGCGGCAACCCCGGCGTCTCCCCGAGCAACCGGCACGCGAGCCGCGTCGCGACGACCACGACCGTCGCCGCTTCGTCGCACCGCGCGAACGCCACCGCATGCCGCCCGAGGCGGCCGCGCACACGCAGCGGCACATACGCGCCCTCCGCGAACGTCGCCGGCCAGCGCGCGCGCAACGCGAGCATCCGCTCGACGAGCGCGCGCTTCACACGCGCATCCGGCCAGTCCCGCAGATACGCGGCAACCGGCTCGTCGACCCGCTCGGCCGCGAGCGCGGCAAACGGCACGTCGCGCCGGTTGTCCGGATCGACGAGCGAGTGATCCCATGACTCGGTGCCTTGATACAGGTCCGGCACGCCCGGCGACGCCATCCGCAGTGCCGCCTGCGCAAGACTGTTGACGATACCGGCCGGCGCGATCCGCGCGACGAACGCATGCAGCCGGTGCACGAAATCGCCCGCGCCGCGCGGCGTCAGGATCGCGCGGACGAACTGCTCGCATGCGCGCTCGTAGTCCGCGTCCGGCGCGAGCCAGTCCGTCTGCCGTTTCGCTTCGCGCAGCGCCTTCGTCTGCCAGCGCACCACGCGTTCCGCGAGCGCCGCGAGCCCGGCCGCGTCGTCGGGGGCGAGCGCCGGCGGCCAGCAACCGACGAGCGTCTGGTACAGCATCGCTTCCGCGGCCGGCCCCGGCGTCCACGCGAGATCGCGATGCGCACGGCCGCGTTGCGGCAAGTTCAGCGCCGACCAGTCGAGCGACACCGCGCGCCACGCATCGGGCATTTCGCTGAGCACCGCGAGCCGCGCACGCGCATCCTCGCCGCGCTTGTGATCGTGGGTCGCGGTCGCGACGAGCGTATGCGGGACGAGCCGCGCGCGCCGCCGGTTGCGCGCATGGAACGCGCCGCGCGACAGGCTGAAATCGCCCGCATCCGCGCCGACTTCGTTGCGTGACAGCAGCCGGCCGTAGCGATAGTTGGCGGTGTCCTCGACCCCCTTCGCGGCGAGCGGCGCGGTGAGCTGCGCGAACGCGACGCGCGCGGCAACGAGCGCGGCGGCATCCGTGCGCGGCACGCGCGTGCCCGGCAGCCCGAGCCAGGCGGCAACCCGATCGAGCGCGTAGCGATCGGACGGATCGATGCCGGCGCATGCCGCGTCGTACGCGCGCGCGAGCACGCGACGATCGGCGCCGGTCGGCTCGTCGCCGTATGCCGGATACATCCGGTATACGGGCAAGTGCACGGCGAGTTCGCCCAGCACGCGATGGATCGCGATCCGGCTGAGGTCGCGCGTCGCGGGTGCCGCACGCGCAATCCGGTGCAACGCCCGCGCGACGCGTTCGTGCTCGCCCGCGAGTTGCCGCGTCAGCACGTGCCGCTTGCCCGCGACCGCCTCCTGCGCGAACGACCGCGCCGACCCCGACACGGCCGCCCAGTGCGCGGCGAGCGGCGCGGCGCCGGCCGGATCGTGCAGCAGCGCGGCGACGTCGTTCATGAAGTCGTAGCCGGTCGTGCCGTCGACGCGCCAGTCGTCGCGCAGCGTCTCGCCCGGCGCGAGGATCTTCTCGACGACGATATACGGTGGCGCGTCGCGCTGCGCGGCGAGCCGCGCATGCAGGCGCCGGCAGTAGGCACGCGGATCGGCGAGGCCGTCGACGTGATCGACGCGCAGGCCGTCCAGGTCGCCGGCCGCATGCAGCGCCAGCGGCAGCGCGTGCACGGCGTCGAATACCGCGTCGTCCTCGACGCGCACGGCCGCGAGCGTCGCGATGTCGAAGAAGCGCCGCCAGTTCAGTTCGTCGGCGGCCGTGCGCCACCACGCGAGCCGGTAGTGCTGGCGTTCGAGCAGCCGGTGCAGGCACGCGCGCGATCTTGCGCGACGCGGATCGGCGCCGCGCAGGATCGCATCGAACGCATGCGGCCCGTGCGCGGTGGCATAGTCGCGCAACGCGGCGTGCGCGTCCGCGAGGCGCGTGCTGCCGCGTACCGGCACGGCATCGAAGCGTTGCGCGAGCGCGTTCAGGTCCGGGCGATTCGCGATGCGCAGGATTTCGGTGTAGGTCGACGCGGCGACGGGCAGCGTTCTGCCCGGGCATGCGATGACGAAGCGCCCGCTCGACGGCTCGGCGGCGAGCGAGATGTCGCCGGCGGCGAGCGCATCGCCGTACGGCGTGCCGAGGCAGGGCAGCAGCACCTTGCCGTCGAGCGCCGGATCGGGCGGATGCCAGTCGATGTCGAAATGGCGGGCATACGGGCTGGCGGGGCCCCATTCGAGCACGTCGTTCCACCAGCCGTTCGATGCGCCGCCGACACCCATGTGGTTCGGCACGATGTCGACGATCACGCCGAGGCCGCGCGCGCGCAGCGCGTCGACGAGGCGCCGGAAGCCGGCTGAGCCGCCCAGTTCCGCACGGATCGCGCGAGGATCGACGGTGTCGTAGCCGTGCAGCGAGCCGGGCTCGGCCGTCGCGATCGGCGACAGGTACAGGTGGCTCACGCCGAGCCGCGCGAAGTAGTCGGCATGCGCGGCGGCATCGTCGAACGTGAAGCCCGCATGCAGCTGGAGCCGCAGGGTCGCGCGCGGCGTCATGCGTCGTCCTCCGCGTCGCGGCGTGCGGATTCGAGCGCCGCGATGCGGTTGCGCACGTCGGCGTCGAACAGCGCGTCGACCGCGCGCGGCAGCCGGCGCAGCCAGTTCGGATGGCCGCACGGCGGGCCGGGCAGGTTCGGCTGGGCGTCCAGCGCGAGCAGATCCTCGAGCGGCACGATCGCGAGCGGCGACGGGCTGCGCGCGACATAGGCGACGATTGCGTCGACGGGCGGCGTATCGGCGGCCGGCATCGCCTGGCCGGGGCCGGTCGCCGTGCAGCCGGCTTGCTTCAACGCGCGCCACAGCGCGGCGCGATCGGTCTCGCGTTCGGCTTCGGCGGAGGTCGATGCGGATGCGAATGTCGAAGCCGAAGCGGACGAAGCGGACGAAGCGGACGAAGCGGTGAGGTCGCGGTCGGGCGGTGACGTGTCGGGTATGGCGGGCGCGGCGGGCGAAGCGGGCGTGACGGTGCCGGCATCGTCGCGCAGGCACGGCACGTTCCGTTCGTCGTGGCCCGAGCCGTGAGCGGCCGCGGCCGGGCCAACGTCGTCACCGGCATGGCGTGCATGCCCGTGGTCAACCTCCTTGCCGCGCCGCCACGCGAGATCGACGCCGCGCCACCAGCCCGCCACGGTCGGCAGATCATGCGTCGACGTCATCGCGATCGTGTCGCGATCCCACGCGGACGGCGGCCGAAACGCGCCGTCCGCGTCACGCTCGAACCACAGCACGCGCATCCCCGCGATGCCTTGCGCGCCGAGCCGCGCCCGAAACCCGGCCGGCACCGTGCCGAGATCTTCTCCGATCGCGACCGCGCGATGCCGTGCCGCCTCCAGCGCGACGAGCCGCAGGAGATCGTCGAGCGGATAGCGCAGGTACGCGCCGTCGCGCGGCGACCGGCCTTCCGGCACGATCCACATACGCGCCAAACCGAGCACGTGATCGATGCGGATCCCGCCCGCATGCGCGAAGGCCGTGCGCAACAGCGCGACGAACGGCGCGAAGCCGTTCGCGCGCAGCGCGGCGGGCGTCCACGTCGTCACGCCCCACGCCTGGCCGTCCGCATTGAACAGGTCGGGCGGCGCGCCGACCGACACGCCGCGCAGCAGCGTCGTGCCGTGCGCCCACGCGTCGCTGCCGGCGCGATCGGAGCCGACCGCGAGGTCGGCGATCAACCCGATCGCCATCCCGGCATCGCGCGCCGCATGCTGCGCGCGACCGAGCGCGTCCGCCGCGCACCATTGCAGGAACGTGTGGAACGCGATCGTCTCGGCATGGGCATGCGCGAACGCGTCGACTTCGGCCGACGCCGGCGTGCGCCATTGCGCGGGCCATTGCCGCCAGTCCGCGCCGAGCCCGTGGTCGATGCAGAACGCCTGCAGCGCGTCGAAGCGCGCATGGGCGTCGAGCGCCGCGCCGCCCGCGCCGCGAAACCGCTCGAACGCGTCGCGCGACGGCTCGCCGCTCGCACGCCACGCATCGAAGCACGCACGCAGCCGGCGCAGCTTCAGCGGCAACACATGCGGCCAGTCGATCAGCGGCGCATCGGTTGCGGGCTCGATGCCCGCCGCTGCGCCGCTCATTTGCCGCACGATGTCGGCGCCCGGCACCGCGTCGCTGTCGAGATACGCGACGTTGTGCCAGCGCCGCGACGACGGCGAATACGGACTGTCGTGCTCGGGCAGCGCCGGATAGCCGGCATGCGTCGGGCTGATCGCGACGGCGTGCGCGCCGTGCCGCGCCGCGTGGACGGCGAGGCCGGCCAGCGCGGTGTAGTCGCCCGCGCCCTGGTCGCCCGCGCGGCGCAGGCTGTAGAGCTGCGCCGCGATGCCCCAGCGGCGCCGTGCGTGCGGGCCGCCGTCGCCGGCATCGAACGGGCGCGCTCGCGGCGGCGCGATCGCGAGCCCGATCCGCTGTGCGCCGATGTCGAGCGCGTGATAGCCGGGCTGCGCGAGCGGCGGCAGCATCCCGTGTTCGCCCGCGCCGGCCACGCGCGCGTCGACGTGCCCGCCCGATTCGAGCGCGATCCGCACGCGTGCGCCCGGCGGCGCGATGCTGCGCGGCAGCGCCAGCGGCACGCCGGCGTCACCGGTGACGACCTGCGGCGTCGCATCGTGCGCAGCGGCGAGCGCGGCCGCGCTGTCGACGCGCTCGATCGGCGTGCCGCATGGCCAGCCGAGCGCATCGACGAGCGCGACGAGCGCGTCGTCGTCCACCCGCCGCGCGACGCCGCCCGAGTCGATCCAGTCGGGCTCCAGCCCGGCCGCGCGCGCGAGTTCGGCGATCGGTATGTCGGACGTCATGGTCGTGCGTGCCCGTTCGCGCGGTGATGCAGTGCATCGAGGTTGACCGCGCCGTCGCGCCACGCGATGCAGGTGCGCGCGGTCAGCCGCTGGTCGGCGAGCCGGTCGCGTGCGCGCGGCGGTGTCTCGAACACGATCTTGCCGACCGGCGGCGCGGCCAGCACCGCGTCGTGCGAGCCGGGATTGAACGCGATCGTCAGCGTGCTGCCGTCGCCGAGCCGCCAGCGCGCGACGAGCGCAACCGCGCCGCCGTTGCCGTTGCCGAACAGCGGCTCGGCGCCGAGCGCGCGGGCGCCCGGCAAATGCGGTGTCACGAGCGCCGCGCGCACCGTCAGCGCGCTGCGGTAGAAGCGGCGCCATGCGTCGGCGTCGGGCCAGGCGTCGTCGTTCGCGTGGCACGGCGACGAGCGCACGAACGTGCCGGGATCGTTCGGATCGGGAATCGCGTCGCGATGCGCGGGATCGGCGAAGGCGGGAAACGCGGCGAACTCGCGGCGGCGGCCTTCGCGCACCGCATCGGCGAGCGCGCCGCGATAGTCGGTGAAGAACTGGAACGGTTGCGTGCTGCCGTCTTCCTCGCCCATGAACAGCAGCGGCACCTGGGGCGCGAGCAGCATCAGCGCGGTGGCCGCGCGCACCGCGTCGTCGTTCGCGAGCGCGCGCAGCCGTTCGCCGAACGCGCGGTTGCCGATCTGGTCGTGGTTCTGCAGGAACGTGACGAACGCGGTCGGCGGCAGGTGCGTGCTCGGCTCGCCGCGCGGCGCGCCGTCGTGCAGCGGCGACGGCTCGCCCTGGTACGCGAAGCCTTCGCCGAGCGTGCGCGCGAGATGGCGCAGCGGCGCATCGGCGTACGCGCGGTAGTAGCCGTCGCGTTCGCCGGTCAGCAGCACGTGCGCGCTGTTGTGGAAATCGTCGTTCCACTGCGCGTCGAAACCGCCGGGCCCCAGCAGGCTCGCCGCATTGCGCTCGTTCTCGAGCACCAGATGCACGTGGCGGGTGTCGCCGGCATACGCGCGCACGCGGCGCGCCAGCGCGCGCAACCACGCATCGTCGTCGATCGCGTGCGCGGCATCGATGCGCAGGCCGTCGAAGCGGAATTCGTCGAGCCAGTACAGCGCGTTGTCGCTGAAGAACGCGCTCGTCTGCGCGCGCGAGAAATCGATCGCGGGCCCCCACGCAGTCTGCCGGTCGGTGCGGAAAAATTCGGGCGCATAGCGCGGCAGCAGGTTGCCTTCGGGGCCGAAGTGGTTGTATACGACGTCGAGAAACACCTGCAGCCCGAACCCGTGCGCGGCGTCGACGAGTGCCTTCAGCTCCTCGGGCCGTCCGTACGACGCGTCGGGTGCGAACGGCAGCACGCCGTCGTAGCCCCAGTTGCGCGCCCCCGGGAACGTGTTGACGGGCATCAGCTCGAGCGCGGTCACGCCGAGCGCGGCGAGGTCGGCCAGGCGGCGTGCGACGTTCGCATAGCCGCCGCACGCGCCGACGTGCAGCTCGTACAGCACCGTCTCGTGCCACGGCCGGCCGCGCCACGCATCGTTGCGCCAGCGATAGGCGGCCGGATCGACGACCTGGCTGGGCCCGTGCACGTCATACGGCTGAAAACGCGAGGCCGGATCGGGCACCGCGAGACCGTCGTCGAGCAGGAAGCGGTACAGCGCGCCGGGGCCGCACGGCGCGCTCGCCTCGAACCAGCCGTCCCCCGCCGGCCGCATGCCGACGCGCTGCTCGCCGTGCAGTTCGACCGCGGCGGTGCGGCTCGCGGGCGCCCACAGCCGGAAGCGCGTGTGCCCGGCGTCGATGCAGGTTGCGCCGAACGACGACGCGAACGCGTGGGTGCCGGGCGGAGGGGCGGAACGTGACGTCATGGCGGTTCCTCACGAAGACAGGTCGGGTGGCACGGCCGCAACGGCGATCACGGCCGCGTGCGCGGCGACGTCGAGGCCGGCCTCCGGCCACGCGCGCGGGCCGGCGTCGGGCGTCGCGGAATCGAGCAGCACGCGATAGTCGAGCGCCGGGGCGGGCGGCTTGAACGTGATCGTGCCGGCCGACGCGTTCAGCATCACGAGCAAGGCCTCGGTACGGCCGGTGCGGCCGGTGCCGACGCGCCGCATCGTCAGCGCACGGCGCTCGCCGTCCTCCCACGCGGGCACGTTCAGCGCGTTGCCGCGTTCGTCGAACCAGCCGATCTCGCGCATGCCGGGCGCGCCGTCGCGATCGCCCGACGGATAGCGCGGCGCGGACATCACCGGATACATGCGCCGCATCGCGGCGAGCCGCGACACGAAACGCATCATCTGCACGCCTTCGTCGCTGCGCGCGAGGTCCCAGTCGAGCCACGACAGTTCGTTATCCTGGCAATACGCATTGTTGTTGCCGTGCTGCGTGCGGCCGAATTCGTCGCCGGCGACGAGCATCGGCGTGCCGAGCGCGGTGAACAGCGTCGCGAGCATCGAGCGGGCGACGCGCTCGCGCAGGTCGCGGATCGACGCATTGTCGGTGGCGCCTTCGACGCCCCAGTTCGCGCTGCAGTTGTCGTCGCGGCCGTCGCGGTTGTCCTCGCCGTTCGCGTCGTTGTGCTTGTGCGCATACGAGACCAGATCGGCGAGCGTGAAGCCGTCGTGCGCGGTGACGAAATTGACCGATGCCCACGTGTGGCGCCGCTGGTGATTGAACAGGTCGGCCGAGCCCGCGAGCCGCGCGGCGAGCTCCGGACGCTGCCCCGCGTCGCCGCGCCAGAAGCGCCGCACGGTGTCGCGAAAGCGGTCGTTCCATTCGGCGAAGCCGGGCGGATGGCGGCCCAGCTGATAGCCGCCGGGGCCGAGATCCCACGGCTCGGTGATCAGCTTGCGCTGCGCGAGCACCGGGTCCTGCCGCAGTGCGTCGAAAAACCCCGCACCCGGCTCGAAGCCGTGATCCTCGCGCCCGAGCGTCACGCCGAGATCGAAGCGAAAGCCGTCGATGTTGAACGCGGTGGCCCAGTAGCGCAGCGAGTCCATCACCATCTGCACGACGCGCGGGTGCGACAGGTTGAGCGTGTTGCCGCAGCCGGTCTCGTCGACGTGATAGCGCGGATCGTCCGGCCGCAGCCGATAGTAGCTCGCGTTGTCGAGGCCGCGCCACGACAGCGTCGGGCCGAGCTCGTTGCCTTCGCACGTGTGGTTGTAGACGACGTCGAGCACGACCTCGATGCCGGCCGCATGCAGCTGGCGGATCGCGATGCGCATCTCGTCGAGCCGCCGCGTGGACAAATACGACGGCTCCGGCGCGAAGAACGCGGCCGTGTCGTAGCCCCAGTAGTTGCGCAGCCCGCGGTGCACGAGCGCGCGCTGCTGGAGGAACGCATGCACCGGCAGCAGCTCGATCGTCGTCACGCCGATCGACAGCAGGTGATCGACGAACGCCGGGTGCGCGAGCGAGGCGAACGTGCCGCGCTCCGGCACGCGCAGCCCGGCGCGGCGCATCGACGCACCGCGCACGTGGGTCTCGTAGATCACGGTGCTGCGCCACGGCACGTTCGGGCGCCGGTCGGTGCGCCAGTCGAAGGCTTCGTCGACCACCACGGCCTTCGGCATCGCGGGCGCGGAATCGCGGCGGTCCATCGACAGATCCGCGCGGTTCGAATGCACGCGATAGCCGAACAGCGCGTCGGACCAGCGGAACTGGCCGACCAGCTTGCGCGCGTACGGGTCGAGCAGCAGCTTGGTCGGGTTGAAGCGATGGCCGTGCTGCGGCTGGTACGGGCCGTCCGCGCGAAAACCGTACACGGTGCCCGGATGCGCGTTCGGCAGGTAGCCGTGCCACACCTCGTCGGTGCATTCGGGCAGGTCGAGGCGCGCGAGTTCCTTGCGGCCGGTCGGATCGAACACGCACAGCTGGATGCGCTGCGCATGCGCGGAAAACACCGCGAAATTGGTGCCGAGGCCGTCCCAGGTCGCACCGAGCGGATAGCAGCGGCCGGGTTCGAGACGGGAGGGCAGGGCGGTCGGCATGGGGAGGGTCTCCGTGTCGAGGGCGCCGGGGGTCAGGCCGGGCACAGCCATATCGTGGCGAGCGGCGGCAGGCGCAACGCGGCCGACCACGACTCGCCGTGCGCGGGCACGTTCTCCGCCCACACGGCGCCGTCGTTGCCGGCATTGGTGCCGCCGTAGATGGCGGCATCGGTGTTCATCCGTTCGCGCCACTGTCCGGGGGCGGGCAGGCCGACGCGATAGCCGGCGCGCGGCACCGGCGTGAAATTGCAGACCGCGACGACGACGCGCCCGGACTCGTCGCGGCGCGCGAACGCGAACACGCTGTTGTCGCGATCGTCGCCGATCAGCCAGGCGAAGCCGGCCGCGTGGCAGTCGAGCGCATGCAGCGCCGGCTCGGCCGCATACGCGCGGTTCAGGTCGCGCACGAGCCGCTGCACGCCGCGATGCGCGGGTGCGTCGAGCAGATCCCAGTGCGGCGTCGCGTCGTGCGCGAATTCGGCCCATTGCGCGAATTCGCTGCCCATGAACAGCAGCTTCTTGCCCGGATGCGCCCACATGAAGCCGAAGTACGCGCGCAACGTCGCGAGCCGCTGCCACGCGTCGCCCGGCATCTTCGCGGCGAGCGAGCCCTTGCCGTGCACGACCTCGTCGTGCGACAGCGGCAGCACGAAGCGCTCGGAGAACGCATAGACGAGCCCGAAGGTCATCCGGTCGTGGTGATAGCGGCGATGGATCGGGTCCTCGTGCAGATACGCGAGCGTGTCGTGCATCCAGCCCATGTTCCACTTGAAGTCGAAGCCGAGCCCGCCGTCGCCGGTCGCCGCGGTCACGCCCGGCCACGCGGTCGATTCCTCCGCGAAGGTGACGACGCCGGCCGGCGCGAGCGCGCCGTGCAGCGTATCGTTCAGCGCGCGCAGGAACGCGACCGATTCGAGGTTCTCGCGCCCGCCGTGGATGTTCGGCACCCATTCGCCTTCGTTGCGCGAATAGTCGCGATACAGCATCGACGCGACCGCGTCGACGCGAATGCCGTCGACGTGATAGTGGCGCGCCCACGCGAGCGCCGACGCGATCAGGAACGCGCCGACTTCGTTGCGCCCGAGGTTGAACACGCAGGTGTTCCAGTCCGGGTGCATGCCTTCGCGCGGATCGGCGTGCTCGTACAGCGCGCTGCCGTCGAACTGCGCGAGGCCGTGCGCATCGTTCGGGAAGTGCGCGGGCACCCAGTCGACGATCACGCCGATGCCGGCCGCATGCGCGCGGTCGACGAAGCGCGCGAAGCCGTCGACCGGCCCGAAGCGCGCGGACGGCGCGAACTGCGCGAGCGGCTGGTAGCCCCACGAGCCGCCGAACGGGTATTCGGAGATCGGCATGAATTCGACGTGCGTGAAACCCATCCCCTGCACGTACGGGATCAGCCGCTCGGCGAGTTCGTCCCAGGTCGAACTGCGGTCCATCTCCTCGGGCACGCGTTGCCACGACTCCGGATGCACTTCGTAGATCGACCACGGAATGCGGTAGCGGCGATCGGCATGGGGCCGCGCGTGGAGCCAGCCGGTGTCGTGCCACGCGAACGCGTCGAGCGCGGCGGTATCGGCGACGATCGACGCCGTGCGCGGCGGCGCCTCGGTCGCACGTGCGCACGGGTCGGCCTTGTGCGGCAGCACGCGCCCGTCGGCCGCGCGCAGCTCGTACTTGTAGGATTCGCCGGCGCCGATGCCGGGCACGAACAGCTCCCACACGCCCCACGGCCGGCGCAGCCGCATCGGGTGGCGGCGGCCGTCCCAGGTGTTGAAGTCGCCGACCACCGACACGCGCTGCGCGTTCGGCGCCCACACCGCGAAGCGCACGCCGTCGGTGCCGTCGATGCGGGCCGGGGCCGCGCCGAGGCAGTCGAGCACGGCGGCCGGGTCGCCGGCCGCGAACCGCGCGAGCGCCGCGTCGTCGAGCAGCGTGCCGAACGCATACGCGTCGTCGGTCACCTGGCGCGCATCGGGCCAGTCGATCGCGAGCTGGTAATGGCCGTCGTGCGCGAGGGTGCCGGCGAAGCAGCCGGCGTCATCGACGCACGCGAGCGTGCCGAGTTCGTCGCCATCGGGCGTGACCGCGCGCACGCGCCGCGCACCGGGCAGCAGCGCGCGCACGACGATCCGGCCGGCCTCGCCGTGAGGGCCGAGGCATGCGAACGGGTCGGGATGGCGGCCGGCGAGCAGCGCATCGATGTCGCCGCGGTCGAACAGCGTGTCGTTCATCGGGGCGCTCCGTGGTCGTCGATGCCTTGCGCTTGCGCATCGAGCAGGCGTTCGACGAGTGCCGCGAGGCCGCCCACCGGCACGCCGAGCCAGTCCGGGCGGTTCGACGCTTCGTAGCACAGCTCGTACGACGCCTTGTCGATCAGGAACAGCGCGAGCAGGCGGTCCGCGTAGTGCGGGTCGACGAACCGTTCGGGCGCCTGGTCGGCGGCCGCGCGATAGCATTCGACGAAGCGATCGGCGGCGGCCTGCCCGAAGCGGTCGAATAGCGCGCGCTTGCGGCGCTCCGCCTGCGGCGGCGCCTTCTCGATCCCGAATTGCGCGGTCGCGCTCACGTATGACAGCGAGCGCAGGAAGCCGGCCACGTCGCGCAGCGGATGCGACTTCGCGCGGCGCCGCTCGAGCGGCCTCGCCGGCTCGCCCTCGAAGTCGATCAGCAGCGCGTCGCCCTGCACGTCGAGCACCTGGCCGAGATGGAAGTCGCCGTGAATCCGGATGCATTGCGCATCGAGCGTGCGCGGCACCAGTTCGCGGAGCGCCTGCACCGCGGCGTCGCGCNGGCGGCGCGCGCGGCCGGGTCGAGCGCTTCGAGCGCATCGAGCCGCGTGCCGAGCACGTCGAGCGCGTGCTCGAACGACGCGATCGCATCGCCGCACCAGCCGTCGACGTATTCCGGGGTCGCGGGTTCCGGCGCGAACGCCGGATCGTCCGACGGCTGCGCGAGCGCGACGTGCAGCTGGCCGAGCCGCGTGCCGACGATCCCCGCGAACGCCGCGTAGCCGAGCAGCGCGTCCGGTTCGTCGTGCGTGTCCGCGGTTTCGCCGTCGTCGGAACCGGGCAGCGCCAGCTCGTCGACCGCGCGTTTCAGGAAGTCGGACGAACGCGTCCACGCGTCGCCCTGGTTGTCGACATAGCGCTGCAGGATCGCGACCGTATGCGGCGTGCCGTCCGGATCGACGTGCACGACCTCGCCCGCGAGCGTCGCGGTGTTCGCATAGCCGATGCGCGTCAGGTACCGGCTCATCTCGGCTTCCGGATGGATGCCGTGCGCGACCTTGCGCACCAGCTTCAGCACGATCGCGTCGCCGATCACGAGCGAGCTGTTGCTCTGCTCGGCCGCGAGCCAGCGCACGTCGGCGTCGTCGCCGGGATCGAGCCCGGCGAGCGCGTGCTCGGGCAGGAACGCGAGGCGGCCGCCGTCGGAAGTCGGCACCGTCGCGCCGTCGCGCAGCTTGCGCAGCATCCCGCGCGCGAACGCAGGCAGCGCGAACGCATCGGTCAGGTAGCCGACCGTATGGCCGCGCCGCACCCGCGCGAGCGCGAGCTGCGCGAACAGCGGCTGGGACGTCTCGCCGCCCCACGCGGCGGCCAGCGGCACCACGTAGCGTTCGACGCCGCCGCCGCTTGCGGACACCCACGCTTCCGCATACTGGAACGGCTCGTCCGGTATCGGCGTGACGACGTTCAGCCACGCGTCGCCGATCTTGCGGTCCTTCGACGCGAACCAGCGCCGCCGCGCGAGCCACGACGCGAGCGCATCGTGCGCGAGCGTGTGCAGTTGCCCGACGTCCGGCCGCGCCTCGCCGCGCCGCATCACGATCGTCACGTATTCGGGCAGCGGCTCCGCATGCGGCTGCCGCCACGACGGCTCGCGCCCGTGCTCCGACAGCACGAACCACAGGAACCCGTACGGCGGAAACGTGAGCAGGTACGTGAGCTGCCCGATCGGTGGAAACGCCGAGTCGGACGTCATCTCGATCGGCACGCGGCCCGCGAATTCGGACAGGTCGAGCTCGACCGCCTGCGACGCGCGCGACAGGTTCGCGACGCACAGCACCGTCTCGTGGCCTTCGAGCTCGCGCAGGTACGCGAGCACCTTGCGGTTCTCCGGCCGCAGGAAGCGGATCGTG
This sequence comes from Burkholderia sp. 22313, assembly GCF_052045245.1. Taxonomy (NCBI): domain Bacteria; kingdom Pseudomonadati; phylum Pseudomonadota; class Betaproteobacteria; order Burkholderiales; family Burkholderiaceae; genus Burkholderia; species Burkholderia sp. 22313. Next base: position 54,279 of record NZ_JBQEON010000011.1, on the reverse strand, counting down.
CCGCGCCCGAACGACTGCGTCGCGCGGCGCGTCGCCAGGATGCGCCGGGTCCAGTTCAGCAGCGAGTGCGGGTCGCGCGTCTGCGCCTCGACGTTGATCGCGTCATAGCCGTACAGCGAGCCCATCACGGGCGGCAGCACCAGCAGTTCCGGGTCCGCGCGCGAGAAGCCGCCGTTGCGGTCGGACGACCATTGCATCGGCGTGCGCACGCCGTCGCGGTCGCCGAGGTGGATGTTGTCGCCCATCCCGAGCTCGTCGCCGTAGTAGATCACCGGCGTGCCGGGCATCGACAGCAGCAGCGAGTTGATCAGCTCGATGCGGCGCCGGTCGCGCTCCATCAGCGGCGCGAGGCGGCGCCGGATCCCGAGGTTGATCCGCGCCCGGCGGTCGCTCGCATAGGTCTGCCACAGCAGGTCGCGCTCCGAGTCGGTCACCATCTCGAGCGTCAGCTCGTCGTGATTGCGCAGGAACACCGCCCACTGGTTGCTCGGCGCGAGCGCCGGCGTCTGCCGCATGATGTCGACGATCGGGAAGCGGTCCTCGCTCGCGATCGACATGTAGATGCGCGGCATCAGCGGGAAGTGGAACGCCATGTGGCATTCGTCCTCGTCGCCGAAGTATTCCTGCACGTCTTCCGGCCACTGGTTCGCTTCGGCGAGCAGCATCCGGTTCGGATACTCGGCATCGATGGTCGCGCGGATCCGCTTCAGGATCGCGTGCGTCTCCGGCAGGTTCTCGTTGCTCGTGCCTTCGCGGGCGACGAGATACGGCACCGCGTCGAGCCGCAGCCCGTCGATGCCGAGGTCGAGCCAGAAGCGCATGACCTGCATCACCTCGCGCACCACGGCCGGGTTGTCGAAGTTCAGGTCCGGCTGGTGCGAGTAGAAGCGGTGCCAGTAGTACTGGCCGGCGACCGGGTCGTGCGCCCAGTTCGACGTTTCGGTATCGAGGAAGATGATCCGCGTGCCCGCGTATTTCGTGTCGGTGTCGGACCACACGTAATAGTCGCGATGCATCGAGCCGGGTTTCGCGCGCCGTGCGCGCTGGAACCACGGATGCTGGTCGGACGTGTGGTTGATCACCAGCTCGGTGATCACGCGAATGCCGCGCGCGTGCGCTTCGCGGATGAAGCGCCGCACGTCGGCAAGCGTGCCGTAGTCGGGATGCACGTCGCGGTAGTCGGCGATGTCGTAGCCGTCGTCGCGGCGCGGCGACGGGTAGAACGGCAGCAGCCAGATCGTGTCGACGCCGAGTTCGGCGATGTAGTCGAGCTTCATGATGAGGCCCGGGAAGTCGCCGATCCCGTCGTTGTTCGAGTCGTAGAACGACTTGACGTGCACCTGGTAGATGATCGCGTCCTTGTACCACAGCGGATCGTCCGCGCAGAGCGCGGGCGCGCGGCGCCGCGAACGGCGCCGGCGCGGCGTGCCGGCCGGGGCGAGCGACGGGAATTGCGCGCGGCGCACGTCGTCGAGGGAGTCTTCGCGTTTCATCATCCGTGTTGCCCTCCGGAAGCACCCCGGACCTCGCCCGGGTCGGACGCCGCCGCTCGCGCGGCGCCGGGAGACGGCGCGAGCCGCCAGATCGCATAGGGCCGCACGTGCGGGTCGAGCGATACGTACTGGCGATGCCCGCGCCAGGTTTCGGCATGCGCGGCGTCCTGTTCGAGCGCGTCGAGCGGCTCGCCGTCGACGAGCCCGAAGCCGCGCCACAGCGACGCGTCGAGCGTGAAATTCGCGGCCTGCGGATGCCACGGGTCGAGGCTGATCGCGACGGCGACGACGCTGTCGTGCGCGGGCGTCGCCTTCACGAACACGAGCACCTGGTCGTTGTCGGCGTCGACGAACATGAGGCCGAGATGGGTCTGCAGCGCCGGATGGTCGCGTCGCGCGCGGTTCAGCCGCGCGATTTCGGCGCCGATGTGCGCGGCCTTGCGCCAGTCGCGCGCCCGCAGCTCGTATTTCTCCGCGTCCGCGTATTCCTCGCTGTCGGGCAGCGGCGCCGATTCGCCGATCTCGAAGCCCGAATACATCCCCCACGAGCCGGCGAGCGTCGCCGCGAGTGCCGCGCGGATCACGAACTGCGAGCGCGGCGCGTTCTGCAGGTGGCGCGGATTGATGTCGGGCGTGTTGACGAAGAAGTTCGGCCGGAAGAACTCGCGCGGCGGGCCGGCCGTCAGCTCGGTCAGATAGTCGATGAAGTCGCGCTTCGACTCGCGCCACGTGAAGTACGTGTACGACTGCGAGAAGCCGACCTTCGCGAGCCGATACATCATCCCCGGCCGCGTGAAGGCCTCCGACAGGAACACCACGTCCGGATGCTTGCCGCGCACGTCCGCGATCATCCACGCCCAGAACGGCAGCGGCTTCGTGTGCGGATTGTCGACGCGGAAGATCCGCACGCCCGCGTCGACCCAGAACAGCACCGCGTCGCGCAGCGCGACCCACAGGCCGGGCAGCGCGTCGGGCGCGTAGAAGTCGGGGTTCACGATGTCCTGGTAGCGCTTCGGCGGGTTCTCCGCATAGCGCAGCGAACCGTCGGGCCGCCACGCGAACCAGCCCGGATGCGCGGCCAGCCACGGATGGTCGGGCGAGCACTGGATCGCGAAATCCAGCGCGATTTCGAGCCCCTGCGCATGCGCGGCATCGACCAGCGTGCGGAACGACGCGAGCGTGCCGAGCTGCGGATGCACGGCCGTATGGCCGCCCTCCGGCGAGCCGATCGCGTACGGGCTGCCGACGTCGTCGGGGCCGGCCGTCAGCGTGTTGTTGCGGCCCTTGCGCGCGGCCGTGCCGATCGGGTGGATCGGCGGGAAATACAGCACGTCGAAGCCCATGTCGCGGATGCGCGGCAGTTGCGCGATCACGTCGTCGAAGGTGCCGTGCCGGTGCGCATCGTTGCTCGCCGAGCGCGGGAACATCTCGTACCAGCTCGAGAAGCGCGCCGCGCGGCGTTCGACCTCGACCGGATAGACGGTGTCGTCGTGCGTGACGAACGGCCGGTAGCGCAGCGCCGCGTAGGTTTGCGCGATGACGGGCGAGCCGAGCAGGGCGAGGCGCTCGTCCGGCGGCGCGTCCTTGAAGTCGGCCGCCAGCCGTTCCATCTGCCCGATCGCGCGCGGATCGGCCGGCTTCGCGAGCTTCAGCGCGGTCGCGAGCAGCAGTTGCGCTTCGCGCACTTCCAGCGTCACGTCCTGGCCGGCCGTGCGCTTCTTCGCGATGTCGGTGACGAGCGATGCCCAGTCGTCGCGCCACGCGATCACGCGGAACGCGTGACGACCGAGCCGGTCGAGCGCGATGCGTGCGTGCCAGCGGTCGTTCGGCTCCTCGACGAACGGCACTTCGCGCCAGTCGTCTTCATCGTCCGCGCGCCATTGCAGCGCGGCCGCGAGATGCGCATGGCCGTCCGTGAAGATCGATGCGTGGACAACCAGTGTTTCGCCGATCGCGCGCTTGATCGCGAAGCGGCCGCCGTCCACGGCCGGCTCGACCCGTTCGATCGCGATCCGGTCGGCCGTGAGCGCGGCGGACAGCGCGGTGCGCTCGCTGGCGGCATCCGCGCGCGCGAGCGCGGGCGGTGCGCGCCACGCTTCGAGCAGCGCATGGCCGCCGGCCTCGAGCGTGAAGGTGCCCAGCGCGACGGGCGCGTGCTTGTGCGTGCCGTCCGGGGTCGCGACGTGCGTGAAGCCGCCCGGCACGCCGGGCAGGATCGTCGCGGGATCGACGCGCGCCGGCGTGTCGAGATCGGCATTCAGCGCGATCAGCAGCGCCGTGTCGTCGTATTCGAGCGACGGGCCCTGGCCGCGCAGCAACGCGGTCGCGGTCGCGCCCGGTGCGCTCAGTTGCGCGATTTCGCCACGTTCGGCCGCGAGCGGCGTCGCGCGGCGCCACGCGTTCGCGTCGGCGATCGCGCCGGACAGGTCGAAGCGGGCGCCGTCGAACGCGGCGCGGTAGCGGGCGGCGTCCGCGTCGCGCGCCATCAGCGGCAGCCCGACGCCGCGCTCGAAGCCCATCGGCACGAGCCAGCCGGTGCCGACCGCCGCGGCCGTCCACAACGCGCGGTGGTACGCGCGGGCGAGCGTGTCGTCCGGCGCGTCGTGCCAGTCGTCGGCGAGACGCGGGCCGTCGAAGGCGTCCGGAAACGCGATCGGCGAACCGATGCGGCGCAGCAGCCGGTGTTCGTCCGCGAACCACGGCGAGCGCAGGTCCCACCAGCGCGCCGACGAGAACACCGCATCGAAGCCGGCCGCCTCGAGCTGCGCGAGCGCGTCGCGCGCATGGCCCGGCACGCCGGCCAGCACCGCGACGTCAGGGCGCGCGCGCCGCAGCGCCGCGCGCCAGCCGGGCCACCATGCCGCCGGCAGATGGTGCGGCGCGTCGATCAGGAAGCCGGCCGCGCCGGCATCCGCGAAGGCGGCGAGGTGCGTGCACCACCACGCTGCCAGCGCGTCGTGGGTCGCGTCGTCGCCGACCTGTGCATGCGCGACATCCACTTCATGCGCGGCGGAGCGCGGATCGATCAGCGCGTCGTCGTGCGCGCGCTCGACGTACCAGTCCGGATGCGCCGCGCGCAGCGGATTGTCGCGGGCGATGCGGTCCGGCACGACTTCGAGCAGCACGCGCAGCCCGTGGCCGTGCGCGAGCTGCGCGAGCCGCGAGAAGGTTTCGAGCGCGCCGGCGCGCGTCGCGAACGTCGCGGCCGGCCGGTGGAAATCGGTGACGTGGCGCGGAAAGCCCGCGACGCTGGCGGCCCAGAAACCGCCGATCAGCACGTGGTCGAAACCCATGGCCGCGACGTGCGCGAACGTGTCGGGCCAAGCGTCGAGCGGGCCGACGAGGCGGGCGTCGCAGAAGTAGAGGTGCGGGGCGAAGGGCGGTGTGGCGTTCATGAGTTGACGTGCGGGCGGGCGACGGGCGATGACGGCGGTTCGTCGCAACCCGTGTGCCTGCTGCGTCGTGCCCGGCGTACCAATGCGCAGGTGGAATCCAGGATGCGCGACGCTGTCGTTTTTACATCGACGCGGTACGGTTCCTGCATCGCGTGCGTCGCGTGCATCTCGGGGCCGGTGTGTCCGGCGTCGTCACATCCGCGGAATCGACCGGATATCGGAACCGTCGCCGCTGGCCGGATCGTCGTCTGTTTCGGGAAGCGGCACGCCGGGGTCGTAGCGCACCGCGGCGCCACGTTCGATCCGGTGCGCGAACGACGGCGGCGGTTCGACGTCGTCGCCGCAGCGCGCCCGCACGAACGCACGCAGCAACGCGGTACGCACGTCCGGCGCGCGCGCCGCGCAGGTCGACGGGCCGTCGATGAAGCACGCATCGCATTCGACGCTGTCGCCGTGCCGTGCGATCCGCAGGTCGCCGACGCGCTCGAGCACCGCGCCCGCGTCGGCCCACGACGCCGACGGCGCGAAATGCGCGTCGAGGCGCCGCAACGCGTCGCATGCGGCGGTCAGGATCACCTTCGGCTCGACGGCCGTGAAGCACAGCGTGTCTTCGTCGTCCGCGCACAACGCAGGTGCGCACCAGTAATCGAGGGTCGTTCCGTCGAGTGCGTCGGTTCGCATGGGCCAGGCTCCGTCGGTTTCGTCAGCGGCAAGCGGGGCGCTCACTGCGCAAGCGGCGTGCCCGATGCGCCCGATGCGGCCGTCGGGCGCATCCGCGCCACGAGCGGATAGTGGTCCGACGCGTGCCGGGCCAGCATGCTGCGATGCACCGCCACGTCGATCAGCAGTTCGCCCGGATGGATCCAGATCCGGTCGAGCGAGAACACGGGGCACAGCGTCGGGAACGTGGGCGGCGCCGGCGCGCGGCGGAAGTGCGTGACCAGCGCCTGCAGCGCGCGGCCGCGCACGAACCATTCGTTGATGTCGCCCATCAGGATCACCGGCATCGCGCCCGTGTCGAACGCGGCGAGGAGCCGCCGCACTTGCGCGCCGCGCTCGTTCGCCGACAGCCCGAGATGGGTGGCGACCACGCGGATCGGGCCCGCGCCGCAGTCGATGTCCGCGTCGAGCGCGCCGCGCGGCTCGCGCGGGTGGAACGACAGGTCGAGCGTGCGCGCCGCGCGGATCGGGCAGCGCGACAGCACCGCGTTGCCGTAGCGGCGTTCCGGCGTGTCGATGGTCGGGCCGGCCACCGCGTGCATCCCGGTCGCGTCGCGCAGGTGCGCGAGCACGTCCGGCGCGCGCGTGCCGCCGAGCGGCACTTCCTGCAGCGCGATCACGTCCGCGTCGAGTTCGTGGATCACCGCCGCGATGCGGTCGGCCGCGCGCGCCGGCCACGCACCGTAGCCGCCGTGGATGTTGTACGTCGCGATCCGCAGGTCGCGGCCGCCCCGCGCGGCGGCGGGCGGGGCGGCCGACGTGACGATGTCCGGCGGCGGGGCCGGCTGCCGGCTCAGCGCCATCGGCGCAGCACCCTGACGAGCAGCACCGACACGCCGACCAGCGCGATGCCGATCGCCGCGAGCCACGCGAACGCGCCGGGCCCCGGATGGCTGAACGCGGCGGACAGCTGGTGCGCGAATGTGACCGTCAGCACGATGCCGGGCAGCATCCCGATCGCGGTGCCGACCAGGAAATCGCGCAGGCCGATGTGCGATGCGCCGGCGACCAGGTTCACGATCGTAAACGGCGCGATCGGCAGCAGCCGCAGCACCGCCATCGCAACCACGCCGCGCCGGCCGAGGTGTTCGCTGAGCCGGTTCGCGCGCGCGCCGGCGAGCCGGCGCACCGCGTCGCGCCCGAGCCAGCGCCCGATTCCGTAGGTCGCGGCGGCGGCCGCCATCGTGCCGAGCGCCGCGTACGCGAAGCCCGGCCACGCGCCGAACACGAGCCCGGTCACCGTGATCAGCAGCGTGATCGGCACCGCCAGCGTCGCCGCGACCACGTAGCCGGCCAGCAGCAAAGCGGGCGCGGCCGGCATGTGCGCGGCGTGTGCGGCCGCCTGTGCGAGCGACGCGACGTTCAGTGCCTTGCCGAGCGGCGAGAAGCGCCACGCGAGCGCAAGCGCCGCGACCAGCAGCACGGCCGCGCCGAGCATGAAGAAGCGCGCGGTCAACGGGCGGTGCTGTTCCCGCGGCACGAATTCGCGCACGAAGCGGTCCGGCTCGATCGGCTGCTCGGGGTCGAGCCGCGCGCTGACCGGCACCAGTGCGTCGAGCTGCGGCGTGACGGCCGGATCCAGCGTGCGCAACGTGCGGCCGGGCTTGTCGCGCAGCCGGTCCAGCGTGGCGTTCGGCCGTTCGTCATGGGCCAACGCCGCGGCGACCACGGCCGGCGTCGTGCCGAGATGTTCGGCCAGCAGCCGATCGCGCAGGCCGGCGATCGCCGCGCGGATGCGCGGTGCGCCGGCCGCGACGAGCGCGATGCAGCATTCGGTGTCGAGCACCATCGAGCGGTTGTTCAGGTTCGCGCTGCCGATCACGACGCATTCGTCGTCGACGATCGCGACCTTGCTGTGCACGTTGACGCACGCGTCGCCGAGGCCGTCGACATGCGGATACAGCAGCCGGTAGCGATCGAAGCGGTCGGCCGACTGGAGCGTGCCGTGCAGCCGCGCGCGCAGCACGCCCATCGTCGCTTCCTGCAGCCAGCCGCTCTGCACGCGCGGTGCGACGACCGTCACGTCCGGCCCGGCCGGATCGGCCAGTCGCGCGGACAGCGTCTCGCGCACCACCGCCGCGGTGAAATACTGGTTCTCGATGTACAGGTGCCGGCGCGCGGCGCGGAGCGTGTCCTCGACCAGCGCGCGCACCTGTCGCACCGGCTCGTGATCGTGGTGACGCGGCGCCGTATACGCGATGCCGAGCCGCACGTCGCGCACGTCGACCCGCGCGTCGGGCGGCCACGGATCGACGTCTTCGTCGCGATCGAGATGCCGCTGCGCGCGGATCGCGATCGGACGCCCGCATGCATTGAACCAGCGCATCCGCGCCTGCTCGCCGATCGCGGCGGCCGCGTCGCCGTCGAACATCGCCTGCACGTCGTGAAACGGCCCGTACGGCATGCCGTGCGCGTCGCGGCGGCGCGGATCGTCGGCCGCATGCGCGGGCGTGTCCCAGCGCGCGCTCGTCAGGTCGAGCCCGCCGACGAACGCGAGCCGGTCGTCGATCGCGAGGAGCTTCTGATGATGCGACGCGCCGCGCGGATGCGTGTCGTCGAGCCGGAACCGGATGCCGCGATGCGCACGCCAGGCGGCGCGATAGACCGGCGGCCAGTCGCGCTCCAGCGCGTAGATCATCGCGAAGTCCCACGCGAGCACGTAGATGCGCAGGTTGTGCCGCGCGGCCGCGAGTGCGTGCAGGAACGCGGCGAGCGTGTCGGGCAGGCCGTCGTCGGCGCCGGTGGGCGACAGGTGCATCCGGCTGTCGACGTCCCAGCCGACGATGAACACCGTATGGCGTGCCCGGCGCAATGCCGCGCGCAGCGTCGCGAAATACGCGTCGCCGTCCACCAGCATCGCGAAGCGGTCCGCGTGCCGGATCGTGTCGCAATTGCGGCCGCGTTCGAGCAGCCCGTGGCGCGCCGGTTCGTCCGGGTGCGACGGCGCGGCTGCCGCGCCGCCGGGGCCTGCCGTCGCACGGGCGTCGCGCGTCATGCGGTCCGGCACGATCATCGGGCGTCGCCGTCCCGGTCGCCGTCGATGCGTTGCAGCAGCACGTCGCAACGCGCGCGCAGCGCCTGCAGTTCCGGCGAATCCGCGTCGATCCGGACGCGTTCGCCGCTGTCCGGATCGCCATACGCGCGCGCGATCTCGTAGATGCCTTGCGCAATCGTCGCGGACGCGTGCGCGATCCTGATCCGCTCGAGCCAGCCGCATTCGGCGTGATGGCACGCGAGCCACGCGCGCAGCGCGCCGACGGCCTGGCTGGTCGTGAGCCATGCGCCGCCGCGCATGCGCGCGGCCAGCTGGCTCGTCACGAGATAGGAGAGCAGGTCGGTCTGGGTCACGCGAAGCTCCTTGACGAGGTGTCGGGACAACAGGTCCGCACACCGGCGATGCTTTGCAGCGCTTCGCAGATCGCCACAAATTCCGCGCCGCTCGTGCGCGAGAACGACACCGAGATATCGTCGGTGTCCGGATCGTCGTCCGACTGCTGGACGATGAACCGTTTCACGCGCACGCGGCCGGTGCCGAGCGTGTCGTGCAGCGTGCCGAGCGTCAGGCCGCCGCGCTCGACCACCAGCCGCAGCGTGCGCTGCTGCCGTTGCGCGATGAAGCGGCGCTCGAGCGGCTTCACGCCCGCAAGGATCGCGAGCACGATCGCCGTCGCGCCGAGCGATGCGACGTACATGCCGCCGCCGACTGCAAGGCCCACGCCGGCCACTGCCCACAGGCTCGCGGCCGTCGTCAGCCCGCGCACGACTTCGCCGCGCAGCAGGATCGAGCCGGCGCCGAGAAACCCGATGCCGGAGACCACCTGCGCGGCGACGCGTGACGGATCGAGCACGACGCCGCTCTGCCCGTGGACGTCTTCGAAGCCGAACGTGGACACGAGCATCACGAGGGCCGAGCCGACGCATACCAGCATGTGCGTGCGCAAGCCGGCGGCCCAGTTGAGCCGTTCGCGTTCGAGCCCGATCACGCTGCCGAGCAGCGCGGCGAGCAGCAGGCGTCCGAGGAGTTCGATATGGCCGATCATCGTGGCCTCCCTTTTATCTGACGTACCGGAGCGGTTCGATGCGTAAAAGGGACGCAAGGTGCGTGCCGGGCGGGCCGCTACCGGGCACGGCGCGTGCGCGCGGGGCCGACGGCGCGCGCGGCGATCATGCGGCGCGCATTTTTTGCATCGCCATCGCAGATAAGCACAGGGGGTCAGGATGCAACATCAACCGGATGCACAGGTTCGCGACCCGTATCGCGGCCACGAGATTCGCGTATGGGCGCGGCGCAACGAGCGTGGCGCATGGGCCGATGAGGTGCAGGTGTATGTCGATGGCGCACGCATCGAGCTCCTCGTACCGGAATCGACCCATCCCGAATGGGTGAGCGAGGACGAAGCGCTGCGCGCGGGGGTGGAGCGCGGGCGCTATCTGGTCGACAAGCGCGTGGACGACGATTGATGCGGCGGCGCTTGCGCACGGTGGCGCCATGTCGTGACCCGAGGCCGGCGCCGCGCGGACGATGCGGGTCAGGCCGACGGTTCAGACCTTACGGTCGCGCCGCGATCTCATCGAGATGCCACAGCAGATCCGCCGGATCGTCATACACGCGCAGCGCCCCCGCGCGTTCCAGCTCGTCGCTGCCGTAGCCGCCCGACAGCAGCCCGACGCCGAGCGCACGGCAGCGGCTCGCGGCGAGCATGTCCCAGATGCTGTCGCCGACCACCACCGTATGTTCGATCGGCACGTTCAGCTGCGCCGCCGCGGTCAGGAACAGGTCGGGGTCCGGCTTCGCATACTTCACCTGGTCGCGCGTGACGACCACGTTCTTCGCCGGATCGACGCCGAGCGCTTCCAGATTGATCGCCGCGGTTTCCATCCGCCCGCTGGTCGCGATCGCCCAGCGAATGCCGGCGTTCGTCAGCGCGGCGAGCAGCTCGCGTGCGCCCGGCAGCGGCCGGACCTGCGCGCGCAGCCGCTGGTACGCGGCCGCATGCAGCCGCGCGAGCCGTTCGACGCGTTCGGCGTCGATGTCGCCGGCCGTCTCGCGCAGCAGCTGGTTCAGGAACAGGCCGCCGCTCATCCCGATCTTGCGGTGGATGCGCCACACCGACAGCTCGATGCCTTCGGCGTCGAGCGCTTCTTTCCACGCCAGCACGTGCTGATACACGCTGTCGACGAGCGTGCCGTCGAGATCGAACAGAAATGACGTTTCAATGCGCATGTTATTCTCCCGGCCCGACTGGAATCGGGCGTATCGTCCGCAAAACCCGAGGCGTCACATTATCGGCGCTTGGCCGTGTCATCGCCATGTCCGCGCGCGGCGACCGGCAGCGGCGTGTCAAACACCGCTGGTACAATCGCGCCGATGCGTCGGGCCGGCTGCCCGCGCCGCCAACCTTCGTCGACTTCCCGTATGGCAACCCCGGACGCCGTCAGTTCCGAACAGTCGTGGTGGGGCGTTCTGGCCCTGGCACTCACTGCCTTCATCTTCAATACCACCGAATTCGTGCCCGTCGCGCTGCTGAGCGCGATCGGCGACAGCCTGCAAATGCAGCCGACCGCCGTCGGCCTGATGCTGACGATCTACGCGTGGGCCGTGGCCGTCGTGTCGCTGCCGCTGACCTTCGTCACGCGGCACGTCGAGCGCCGCAAGCTGCTGAGCGTCGCGCTGCTGGTGTTCATCGGCAGCCATGTCGTGACCGGCATCGCGTGGAATTTCACGGTGCTGATGATCGGCCGGCTCGGCATCGCGTGCGCGCATGCGGTGTTCTGGTCGATTTCCGTGCCGTTGGCCGTGCGGCTTGCGCCGAGCGACCGCAAAAGCCGCGCGCTGAGCCTGCTCGCGATGGGCACGGCGATCGCGATGGTCGCCGGCATTCCGCTCGGACGCGTGATCGGCGAGGCGCTCGGCTGGCGCACCACGTTCCTCGTGATCGGCGGCGCGGCCGCCGTCGCGTTGCTGCTGCTGCGCATGACGCTGCCGATGCTGCCGAGCCAGGGCGCGGGGTCCCTGGCCAGTATCGGCACGTTCCTGCGCAAGCCGGCGCTGGTGTCGCTGTACGCGATCACCGTGCTGGTGATCTCCGCGCACTTCACGTCGTACACCTACATCGAGCCGTTCGTGCAGAGCGTCAATCATGCGAGCAGCAGCCGGATTACCTACGTGCTGATCCTGTTCGGCGTCGCCGGCATGCCCGCCGCGCTCTGCTTCAACCGCGTGTTCCCGGAGCGGCCGGCCGATTTCCTGCTCGCGTCGATCGTCGCGCTGTCGGCGTGCCTGCTGATCCTGTTCCCGAGCGCGCTCAACATCGTCGCGCTGTCGGTTCATACGCTGGTGTGGGGCGGCGCGATCGTCTGCTTCGGTCTCGCGATGCAGGCGTGGGTGCTCAAGCTCGCGCCCGACGCGACGGATCTCGCGGTGTCGATCTTCTCCGGGCTGTACAACGTCGGCATCGGCGCCGGCGCGCTGCTCGGCAACCATATCGCCGGGGATTACGGGCTGCCGTGGATCGGCACGTTCGGCGGCGTGGTCGGGATCTTCTCGGCGGGAATCGCATGGGCCGCGTTGCGGCTGCATGAGCGGCGGGCGGTGGCGTAGCGCGCCGCTTCACGCGCCGCTTCACCGTCGCGCCGACACTCGACGCGCACGCCGCAACGGCAGCGTCAACCGGCCATGCTCGACGATCGCGGCGCCGGATCCGCGTTGCCGCGCACCTCGTTCGGCGTCATGCCGGTCCAGCGCTTGAACGCATGCCGGAAACTCGCGGCATCGCTGAATCCCAATACCAGCGCGATGTCTTCGGTGCGCAACGCGGTCGTGCCGAGATAGTCGATCGCCAGCGCCCGGCGCACGCCCGTCAGCAGTGCGTTGTAAGACGTGCCCGCGGCGTCGAGCTTGCGGCGCAACGTCCTTGACGTCATGTGCAGCGTCCCGGCGATCGCGTCGATGTCCGGAAATTTGCCGGGGCTGCGCGTCAGTTCGTCGTAGACGCGCAGCGTGACGCCGGAGCGATCCCGGCGCTCGTCGAGCAGCTGCGCGCAGTGCCGCGAGACCTGGGCCGCCGTGATCGGGTGGGCAAGCCGGGGCGCGCGCGACAGCCATGCGGCCGGAAAGCTCAATGCATGGCAATCCTGATCGAATTCGACCGGGCAATCGAGCGCTTCGACCAGCTGCGCCGCATGGGCCGGTTGCCCGCAGGCAAAGCGTGCGCGGACCGGCACGCACCATGGTCCCATCGCGTCCTTGACGAAGGTCGCGTGGAGCACGAACTGCATGTCGAGCAGGAAGCCATACAACCGTGCGTCGAGCTCGGGCAGCGCGACGTCTTCCCGGGCGGGAAAACACCAGGACGCCAGATCGTCTTCCATGACCCAGCGAATGCCGAGCAAGCCGTTCGCGAGCCGGTGGAACCGGACCGCCGCATCGAACGCCTGCTCCAGCGTTTCGGCGCAGAGCGTCGCGTACCCGTACATCCCGTAGCTCGACGCATGCAGCAACCTGCCGACCCGCAGGCCCAGATCGGCGCCCGGATAGTGCCGGAGCGCGTTGCGCACGGCCGTCAGGAATTGTTGCGCCGACGTCAGCGTGAACGGGTTCGATACGTCGTTCGGGCCGAGATCGGTTCCGGCGAGCACCGTGGACGTTTCAAGTTCCAGATGCGCTGCGACTTCCAGCAGCGCCGCGAGCTTCGACGGGGACGCGCGCTTTTCGGACAGGGTCGCCAGATCGACCGGCAACGACGGCAGGCCGGCGCCAGGGCCGGCTTGCGTCGGGTTCAATCGCATGGTGCTGCTGCTCATTTCTGAATCGGGTCGTCGGTTCTCGTCGCGGCCCGGAAGCGGGGCATCCGTTGCATCGATGCGCCGTGGGCTGGGGCCGCAGTGACCACGTTACGTCAATCCGCGGGTTCCGTGTGGTAGCGAACCCGGACAATTTTCGCGTCCGTTTCAAACATTTCCAAAGCCCCGGCCGCCGGCCATAGTGGCGGCACGCCACGGCCGACCTGCGCGCTCGTGTCGGGAAAATAAACAGGGAGATACCGTCTGATGAAGTCGATGAAACTGGCGGCGGCTGCCGCCATGCTGGTCGCGAGCGCCGCAGCGCACGCGCAGTCCGCGGGAAACAACGTGGTCGGAATGGGCTGGTTGAGAATCGCCCCGCAAACCTCGAGCGATCCGCTCGAAATCGGCGGACATGCCGTGCCCGACACGGGCGCGAGCGTCGATAACGCCGACACGCTCGGCATCACCTTCACGCACTTCCTGACCGACAACATCGCGGTGGAGACGGTCGCCGGCATTCCGCCGACATTCAAGTTCTCGGGCACCGGCGTGCTGTCTTCCGCGGCGATCAATCCGCTCGGGGACGTCCGCCAGTGGAGCCCGGCGTTGCTGCTGAAATACTATTTCGGCCGCGCGGATGCCCGATGGAGACCCTATCTCGGCATCGGCGTCAGCTATATCTGGTTTACGAATGCGCATGTCGGCCCCGCGTTCCAGCAGGCGTTGAGCGCGCAATTGACGCGCGGCGCGACGACGGGCCTGTCGACCAGCGCGGACGTCGACAGCGCATGGTCGCCGGTGTTCAATGCCGGGTTGAATTACCAGTTCGACAAGCACTGGTCGGCCGGGCTTTCCGTGTCCTACCTGCCGTTCGGGACGAAGGCCAATCTGAGCACCCGGCTGCCGAACGGTGCCGTGGTCAAGAGCGTCGCGAAGATCACGCTGGATCCGCTCGTCACGCTGGTGTCGGTCAATTACGCTTTCTGAGCGGGGGCGGCGATCGGGTTCGCAAGGACTCGGGCAGGGCGATGGCGTGGCCGCCGTCGTGTCATGTCGATCGCCGCGCGGAGCACGTAGCGCACCGCTCACCGCGTCAATGCGGCCTGCCGATCCCGATCCCCGCGGCATCGAGCCGCCTGAGCTTCGCGTACAGCGTCGTGCGTGAAATGCCGAGTTGCCGCGCGGCCGCCGACACGTTGCCGTCGTGTTCGTCGAGCGCGCGGCGGATCGCTTCGAGCGACTGTTCGTGCAGGCTGGCCTGCGGATGCGAACTGGCGGCCGGCGCCGCCGTGCACGCATCGGCGGCGTCTTCGAGCACATCGGCGTGGCGCGCCATCGTCGCCCGATCGAGCGGCGCGCGCACGGTGCGCACCCAGACGTGGCTACCATCGTCGCGCGCGATCCGCTGGGGCGTGCGCGACGGTGTCAGCAAACGACGCTGTTGGGCGGGCGTCGCGCCGGGAAACAGTCGCCGGAGGTCGTGCGGCGCGACCGGCCCTTCGAGCGCGAGATCGAGCATCCGCCGTGCAAGCCGGCTCACCGCGCGCACGCGGCCCGCGCCGTCGAGCGCAATGACGCCGGCGAGCGGCGTGCCGAGCCAGCGCGGATCGTGCTGGACCTGCAGCAGATGGCAGTCGCGCAACATCGCATACAGCCGCTGCTCGGCGGACAGCGCCGCGTGCCGGAACTGCTCGCGCAGCTGCACGACGTTGCGCCGGCCGATGCCGGTAATGTCGAGCGCGCCGATCACTTCGCCGTCGAAGCCGACCAGCGGCACCGCCAGGCAGAATACCCGCGACAACGCGTCGAGATAGTGCTGCGCGCCCGCGACGACGGCCTCGGCGCCGTCGTGAATCACGCAGCTCGGCGCGGTCGTGCCGATGTTCGGCTCGACGATCCGGCGGCCGGCGACGATCGGCGTCAGCAGCGCGTCGTCGCATTGCGGGCTGCGCCGCGCATGCACGATCGTGCCGCGCGGATTGACGCACATGATGGTCCAGTCGCTGCCGCCGAACGCGGCCCACAGCGGCTCGATCTCCTGCGCGACGCAACGGTAGAGCCGCCGGTCCGCGCGCGATTCGTCGCGCTCGGGCTGCATTTCATAGTGGGCGTTTTGCCAGGGCCGCAGCCCGGCGTCGCGCGAACGCAGCCACGAGCGCGCGACGCTGGCCGGCAACGCCGTTTCCGGCAGCGGCTCGCCCGCCGCAAAGCGGGCGCGGAGCCGGTCGAGGTCGACCGGTGGTGCAGGGGATTCAGGGGCCGTGTTCACGCTGCGCTCCAGGTGGGGTCGAACGTCCGGGCCGGTCATGCCGGCCCGCGTGTCGCGCGAATGCGTAATATAGCCCGGTGCCCGAAGCGGGGTATTTTCGTTGCGCGCAAGGGCGCACGCTGCGTGCCGCCGATTGGCGTCGGCGGGCCCCCGCGCTCAGTGCGGCAACCGCAGGATCGGTTTGAGCGTGATGCCCTTGCTGCTGTCTTCCGCCGCCTGGTTGATCTGCTCGAGCGGATAGAACTTCACCAGCCGGTCGAACGGAAACCGTCCTTGCAGATGCAACTGCACGAGTTGCGGAATGAACGTCTGCGGCACGCTGTCGCCTTCGACGATCCCGCGGATCGTGTGGCCGCCGAGCAGCAGGCTGTTCACGTCGAATTCGGCCTTCGTGCCGAGCTTCGGCGCGCCGACCACGCCCATCGTGCCGCGCGAGCCGAGCGCGCCGATCCCTTGCGCCAGCACGGCCGGCCGCCCGGTCGATTCGAGCGCGTAGTCGACGCCGCCGCCGGTGATCTCGCGGATCGCGTCGACGACGTCGACTTCCTGGCTGTTGATCGCGTGCGTCGCGCCGAGCGCCAGCGCCAGCGCGAGCCGCGACGGCACGATGTCGACGGCGATGATGGTCGTCGCGCCGGCGATGCGCGCGGCCATCACGGCGCTCATGCCGACCGCGCCCGCGCCGAAGCTCGCGAAGCTGCTGCCCGTGCGGACCGCGAGCGAATTGATCACCGCGCCCGCACCGGTCTGGATGCCGCAGCCGAGCGGGCCGAGCAGTTCGAGCGGCGCGTCTTTCGGCACCTTGATCGCGTTGTTCTCGCGGGCGAGCGCGTAGCTTGCGAACGACGACTGCGCGAAGAAATGATCGTGCAGCGGCTGGCCGGCGGCGTCGCGGATGGCCGTCTGTCCGTCGGCATCGGCACCGCCGAAGTTCAGCGCGAAGAACTGCCGGCAATATGCGCCGTGACCGCCGACGCACGACGCGCAGTGGCCGCACGCGCCGTAGGTGAGCACGACGTGATCGCCGGCGGCGAGTGTCGTCACGTTCGGGCCGACGGCCTCGACCACGCCGGCGCCTTCATGACCGAGCACGGCCGGCAGCGGCACCGGATAGTACTGGTCGCGCACGATCAGGTCGGTGTGGCACAGGCCCGTCGCGACGACGCGCACCAGCACCTCGTCGCCGCGCGGCGCGCGGATCCGGGCCGGCTCGATCGAGAAGGGCGCGCCGGCGGCGCGGACGACGGCCGCGGTGACGGCGCGCGTATCGTTTTCCGTGTACATGGTCGGTCTCCTTGTCAAATCGGATACAGCGGCGCTTCGCCCTTGATCGTCAGCCACTGCCACTGCGTGAATTCTTCCCAGTTTGCCGCGCCGCCGATGCTCGAGCCGTTGCCCGATGCACCGACGCCGCCGAACGGGTTGATCGCTTCGTCGTTGACCGTCTGGTCGTTGATGTGCAGCAGCCCGGTGTTCAGCCGCTCGCCGATCCGCAGCGCTCGGCCGACATCGGCGGACAGGATCGCCATCGACAGCCCGTATTCGGTCCGGTTCGCGAGCGCGATCGCGTCTTCGTCGGTATCGAACGGTACGACGATCGCGACCGGCCCGAAGATTTCCTCGTCGAATGCCGGATTGCCCGGCGCGACGCCGCTCAGCACGGTCGGCTCGAAGAACAGGTCGCGATGGCCGCCGCCCGTCTCGACGCGTGCGCCGGCGCGCCGCGCCGCGTCGACCACGCTCGCCGCATGGTCGCGTTGCGCGGCGTTGATCAGCGGGCCGAGGCCGACGTCGTCACGTGCCGGGTCGCCGACGCGCAGGCTTTGCGCCTTCTCGACGAGCTTCGCGACGAAGCGGTCGTGAATCGCGCGCTGCACGAGCACGCGGCCGGTCGCCATGCAGATCTGGCCTTGATGCAGATACGCGCCCCATGCGGTGTTCGCGACCGCGCGGTCGAGATCGGCATCGTCGAGCACGATCAGCGAATTCTTGCCGCCGAGTTCGAGCGACACCTTCTTCAGATGGCGGCCCGCTGCTTCGCCGACCTTGCGCCCGGCCGCGGTGGAGCCGGTGAACTGGATCATCGCGACATGCGGATCGGCGACCAGCGCGGCACCGGCCGCCCCGTCGCCGGGCAGCACGTGCAGCACGCCTGCCGGCAAGCCGGCGAGTTCGAACACGCGGGCGATCGCGATGCCGCCGCACACGGCGGTGCGCGGATCGGGCTTCAGCACGACCGCGTTGCCGAGCGCGAGCGCCGGCGCGACCGCGCGCATCGCGAGGTACAGCGGGAAGTTGAACGGCGAGATCACGCCGACCACGCCGCGCGGGCGGCGGCGCGCCAGCGACAGCCGGCCGGCCGCCGACGGCAGCACTTCGCCGGCCGCGCGCGACGGCAGCCCGGCGGCTTCGTGCAGGGCCTTGATCGTGACCGAGGTTTCGAATGACGCCTTCGCGCGCGTCGAGCCGCTTTCTCGCACGAGCCAGTCGACGATCGCGTCGAAGTGCGTTTCGGCGACGGCCGCCGCGCGACGCAGGACCGCCGCGCGCTCGTCGTACGACAGGCCGAACCAGACGGGCTGCGCGCGATGCGCGGCGGCGGCTGCTGCGGCGATGGCCGCGCCGTCGGCGAGGCCGATGCGGCCGAGTGTGGTGCCGGTCGCCGGTTCGATCACGTCGGCGGCGTGCGCGCTCGCTTGCCAGTGTCCGGAGAAGGTCTTGCCGCGCCAGACGTCGGCGTCGAACAGTGCGGTGTGGGTGTTGCTATCCATTTACGCTCCTGGGGAAATTCGGATCGGCCGGATCGGGTGTTTGCTTGGCGCCTGGGTGTCGACCGGCATGCGAGCGAGGGTAGGCGGGGGCGGCGAAGCGGGGGTATCCGGGTTTGTTCCCAGCCGCGGGGGGCGCGTGGATTGGGGGGCGTTTGCGATCTTGTGTGCGGAAACTGAACAGTCGTCGCAGGGATTGCTGCCGCACGCCGGCTGATGACACCGCGGGGATTGCTGGTGCAGCGGTGCCCGCGGCGTGGCTGACAAGGCGCAACGCGTCAACCTATGAACCGGCACGGAAATCGGGCAGCGGTCACGCCGGAAGTGCTTCTCGGCAGCCGGTACCGAACAATGCACAAATAGAATTTGTAGAAATCGCGACACGAGTGTAGTTTACTCTACATGAACACCATGACTACCTGGTCGCTGCTTGTCCTCACCCTTCCAACCGAAAACGCCACTGCCCGTATGCGCTTCTGGCGTGCGCTGAAAGCGAAGGGGTGCGCGGTGCTGCGCGACGGCATCTATCTGCTGCCTCATACGGA
Source organism: Burkholderia sp. 22313 (assembly GCF_052045245.1). Classification (NCBI taxonomy): domain Bacteria; kingdom Pseudomonadati; phylum Pseudomonadota; class Betaproteobacteria; order Burkholderiales; family Burkholderiaceae; genus Burkholderia; species Burkholderia sp. 22313. The sequence continues at coordinate 35,304 of NZ_JBQEON010000011.1, read as the reverse complement.
CGAGCGCGAGCAGATGTTGCGCGAACTGGCCGGCGCGATCGCCGAAAGCGGAGGTGCCGCGCATCTGCTGCGCGCAGCGAGCGTCGATGCTGCCCAGGAAGCAGAATTCCGGGCGCTTTTCGACCGCAGTGATGAGCATGCGGAGTTCATGCGCGCGCTGAAGGACGCTCGCAAAACGGTTTCCGGCCAGTCGGCGGCCGATCTGACGAAGCTTGTTCGGAAACTGCGCAAAGACTACGAAACCACGGTCGCGGTCGACTACTTTCCGGGCGATGCCGCAACACGCGCCAAGGCTGCGTGGCAGGACTTCGTCGGTCTGGTTGACACCGTGCTGTCGCCCGGCGAACCCCATTCGGCCGAACGGCCCATCCGTAGCCTGTCCGTCGGCGATTATCAGGGGCGCACCTGGGCCACGCGGCAACACATGTGGGTCGATCGCGTTGCGAGCGCCTGGTTGATCTGGCGCTTCATCGATCGTGATGCGCGCTTCATCTGGCTCACATCGCCCGGCGCCTGCCCGGCCGATGCGCTCGGTTTCGACTTCGACGGCGCCGCGTTCACCCACGTCGGCGAGCGCGTGACGTTCGAAGTGCTGGTCGCCAGCTTCGGTCTCGACAAGGATCCCGCGCTGCTCCGGCTCGGCGAGATGGTCCATGCGCTCGACGTGGGTGGCGCCCCGGTTCCCGAGGCTATCGGCTTTGAAGCCGTGATGGCAGGGGCGAGGGAGCGGGCCGCGGATGACGATCAGTTGCTCGACGAAATGGGACGGGTGCTGGATTCGCTCTATACGCACTTTAAGTCGGCCACGAAAAGCCGCGACGCCGGAGGACGATCATGAGCGCCACGACGGCGACATCGCCGGGCTACACGCTTGGCCAGCTTGTTCTCTACATGCTGCGCCTCGGCACGTTCGGGTTCGGCGGACCGGTGGCGCTCGTCGGCTATATGCATCGCGATCTCGTCGAGCAGCGCAAATGGATCGGCGAGGCCGATTACCGCGAAGGACTGGCGCTCGCGCAGATGATGCCGGGGCCGCTCGCGGCACAGCTCGGCATCTATATGGGCCACGTGCACTATCGGGTTGTCGGTGCAACGCTCGCCGGCATCGCCTTCGTGCTGCCGTCATTCCTGATGGTGGTGGGCCTTGGCTGGGCCTACGCCCACTTTGGCGGGCTGTCATGGATGCAGGCGGCCTTCTATGGCGTGGGGGCCGCAGTCGTCGGGATCATCGCGATGAGCGCGTACAAGCTCACCACGAAGACGATCGGCAAAAACAGGCACCTGTGGGCGATTTACCTGACACTCGCGGCGGTGACGGTCGTCACCGAATCGGAGATCGCGTGGCTGTTCATTGCGGGCGGCCTCATCAACTGGTTCGTCGTTGCTCCGCCGAAATGGTTGCGCAAGGGCGGACTGAATGCAGCGCTAGCCGTCCAGTTGCCGGCCGCCAGCGGCGTGCTCAGTGGCCTCGACTGGCCCGTGCTCGGTCAGATCGGCCTGTTCTTCGCGAAGGCAGGCGCTTTCGTATTCGGCTCCGGGCTCGCAATCGTCCCGTTCCTTTACGGCGGCGTGGTCACCGAGCACCACTGGCTCAACGACAAGCAGTTCGTCGATGCCGTGGCCGTCGCGATGATTACGCCCGGGCCCGTCGTGATCACGGTCGGCTTCATCGGCTATCTGGTGGCGGGGTTCACGGGCGCCTGCGCGGCGGCGCTCGGCACCTTCCTGCCTTGCTATCTCTTCACGGTGCTGCCGGCGCCGTACTTCAAGAAGTACGGCAAGCTGCCCGCCGTCAAGGCGTTCGTCGACGGTATCACTGCGGCAGCGGTCGGAGCGATTACCGGTTCGGTGATCGTGATCGCGCGGCGCTCGATCATCGACGGGCCCACGGTTCTGCTCGCGCTCGCGACCCTCCTTCTCCTGTGGCGCTTCAAGAAGCTGCAGGAGCCGGTCATCGTCATCGCCGCTGCCCTGATCGGACTTGCTGTGTACCCGCTCATCCACTCGCACGCAATTTGACGCACGCGCGTGCTCGCACCTGCGAAGACAACGCCCGCCTTCTGGAGTTGAACCTGCTCACGAGACGGGTCGTCCAGTCGTTTGACGTCGGTGACGATCCCGACGTACTCGCATTCGATCCCGCTCCGGGAACGCTTTATGTTGCTGGAGAAGCCGGCGTCGTGTCGATGTTTTCCGTTCGCTCCTCAACGGTGTCGAAGATCGGCGAAGGGCTGATTGGATCCAATGCGCATGTGGTTGGAGTCGACCCGGCAACGCATCGCGCCTATTTCCCGCTGAAGGACGTCGAGGGACATCCGGTGCTGCGCGTGATGGCACCCCGGTGACCGACTGAACGACCGGAACTGGCCGGCAAGCGCCCGCTCGCCGGGCCGCTACACACCGAAGAACGCCAGCCCTGTCAGCACGACGCCGATCGCGGCGGCGCCCATCGACAGGTGTTGCATCCATTTGCGCCGCGTGAGAATCGTGATCGCAGCAAGCGCGATCGAGATCTGGATGATGGTCGTGGCCTGCGCCCAACGATGGTGCCGGTGTAGCCGCGCCTCGCTTGCAGCATTGCTCTTCACGACTTCTTGCTCGAGCGCTTCGGCGCGCTTGCGGATCGGCTCCTTCTCTTCGCGATACCGCGCCGCGTCTGCTTCGAAGCGCTTTCTTCGCGGCGACGCGTCCTGGCTCAACGCCGCACCGAGCTCGGCTAGATTCTGCTTCTCGCCCTTTGCCTGGTAATAGGCCCACAGGTTAGCTGCCTCGGTTTTCTGGATCGCGGCCTCGTTCTTGTGCAGCAACGCGAAATTCTCGTCCGCACCGCTCTGGTAGGCGGAAATCGCGCCGACGCAGGCGAGGACAGCAGTCATCACGGCGATGCGCGCCGCTCCGTGGTCTTCTTCATGCGCCGCAGGGTGCTCCACCGCATGATCGTGCGGGCCGTGAACTTCGAAATCGTCTGGCATAACAAGAACGTTCGCGTGAGTTGAAGGGCTGATACGCGGTTCCCACGCACGTGAGGAGCGGGCGGCAAAAGCGGTCGCACTGTCGCTGGGTCGCAGCCCGGTTGGGGCAGTCCGTTCGTGCGAAAGCATGAACGAACGGCCTTGGTCCGCGGAACCTCACGCCGTTTGAATGCCGACTTCCGCCCAAAGGGCGACGGTTCGACATTGTGCATGAATTGCCGCTTCCCAAGTGCGTATCGACAGCAGTCGACCCCGAGACGACGCTGGGGTTCTGGCGGTTCGAACGACCGGTTCCGAAGAGGAACTGCCGCCCGAATTGCCCTCAGGAAAACCCTGATCCCCCCTCGGCAGACCGCCGGCTTCAGCCGGATTCCCCGCGACCGAAGGCAGCCGCATCGCACCCCCTCCCAAGCGATACCCGACCACCCGCAACCGCGCTCCAGCAAGCCTCCCAGCCCATACACCTAACCAAAATAGGTATGGCGCAGCGCAATATTCCGGGCCACGAGCCCGATTTCGATACCCGCCAGGTATCAAAAACCGCGCCCAAAAGTATTGGACGCCCCATTTCCCCGCCGCGTATAAATCCGTTCCATGAACTCCCCACACGCAGCGTGCCCCATGTCCCCGATCACCATCGAACGCATTGAAACCCGCCTCGTCGACCTGCCGACGATCCGTCCGCACAAGCTGTCGGTCGCCACGATGCACGGCCAGACGCTGATGCTGGTGAAGGTGACTTGCAGCGACGGCGTGACGGGCCTCGGCGAAGGCACGACGATCGCCGGGATGGCCTACGGCCCGGAAAGCCCCGAAGCGATGAAGCTCGCGATCGACGCGTATCTCGCCCCGGCGATCATCGGCCACGACGCGACGCGCATCCAGGCGCTGATGGCGTTCCTCGGCAAGCTCGCGAAGGTCAATCACTTCGCGAAGAGCGCACTCGAAACCGCGCTGCTCGACGCGCACGGCAAGCGTCTCGGCGTGCCGGTCAGCGAACTGCTCGGCGGCCGCCGGCGCGATCGCCTGCCGGTCGCGTGGACGCTCGCCTCGGGCAACACCGCGACCGATATCGCCGAAGCCGAGCGCATGCTCGACCTGCGCCGCCACAACGTGTTCAAGCTGAAGATCGGCGCGAAGGCGCTCGACGCGGACATCAAGCATGTGGCCGAGATCAAGCGGGCGGTGGGCGAGCGCGCGTCGGTGCGCGTCGACGTGAACATGGCGTGGAGCGAAACGCAGGCCGCGCGCGCGATTCCGGCGCTGGCCGATGCCGGTTGCGAACTGGTTGAGCAGCCGGTTGCGTCGGCCGCGGCGCTCGCGCGGCTGATGCGCCGCTTCCCGGTCGCGCTGATGGCCGACGAAATCCTGCAGGGCCCGGACAGCGCGTTCGAGATCGCGAAGCAGCACGGCGCGGATGTGTTCGCGATCAAGATCGAGCAGAGCGGCGGCCTCTTTGCCGCGCAGCGCGTCGCGGCGATCGCGGATGCGGCCGGCATCGAGCTGTACGGCGGCACGATGCTCGAAGGCGCGTTCAGCACGGTGGCGTCCGCGCATCTGTTCGCAAGCTTCGCGAACCTGCAGTGGGGCACCGAACTGTTCGGACCGCTCCTGATCACCGAGGAAATCCTCGCGACCCCGCTCGACTACAGCGATTTCGAACTGACCGTGCCGAGCGGCCCGGGCCTCGGCATCGAACTCGACGAAGCGAAGATCGCGCGCTTCACCCGCGACGGGCTGACGAAAGTCTCCCGCTAACCGAATACGTATCAGGACATCACGATGCTTTTCCACGTACGCATGGACGTCAACATCCCGGCCGACCTGCCGGCCGCGGTGGCCGACGAAATCAAGGCCCGCGAGAAGGCGTATTCGCAGGACCTGCAGCGCAGCGGCAAGTGGCGCCACATCTGGCGCATCGCCGGCGAATACGCGAACTACAGCGTGTTCGACGTAGCGGGCAATGCCGAGCTGCACGAGATCCTGACCGGCCTGCCGCTGTTCCCGTACATGAAGATTTCGGTGACGCCGTTGTGTCGCCACCCGTCGTCGATTCACGACGGCGACGTTTGAGCCACGGAGTCGCCGCTGCTCCGGCAGCGCGCACCCCGGGTCACCATTCCCCCAATACACGTGGAGACACCATCATGAGCGTCAAAGTTTTCGATACGAAGGAAGTGCAGGACCTGCTGAAGGCCGCGTCGAACGCGGGCGCGAACGTCGGCAACGCACGCACGCAGCAGATCGTCCAGCGGTTGCTCGGCGACCTGTTCAAGGCGATCGACGATCTCGACATCACGCCCGACGAAGTGTGGGCCGGCGTGAACTACCTGAACAAGCTCGGCCAGGACGGCGAAGCCGCGCTGCTCGCGGCCGGCCTCGGCCTCGAGAAGTATCTCGACATCCGGATGGACGCCGAGGACGAGGCGCTCGGCCTCGACGGCGGCACGCCGCGCACGATCGAAGGCCCGCTGTACGTCGCCGGCGCGCCGGTGCGCGACGGCGTCGCGAAGATCGACCTCGACGCGGACGAAGGCGCGGGCCCGCTCGTGATCCACGGCACGGTCAAGGGGCTCGACGGCAAGCCGGTGGCCGGCGCGCTGGTCGAATGCTGGCACGCGAACTCGCACGGCTTCTATTCGCACTTCGACCCGACCGGCAAGCAGAGCGATTTCAACCTGCGCGGCGCGGTGAAGACGCGCGCGGACGGCTCGTACGAATTCCGCACGCTGATGCCGGTCGGCTACGGTTGCCCGCCGCAGGGCGCGACGCAGCAACTGCTCGACCGCCTCGGCCGTCACGGCAACCGCCCGGCACACGTGCACTTCTTCGTGACGAGCGACGGCCACCGCAAGCTGACGACGCAGTTCAACATCGACGGCGATCCGCTGATCTGGGACGACTTCGCGTATGCGACGCGCGAGGCGCTGATTCCGCCCGTCACCGCCAAAACCGGCGGCACCGCGCTCGGCATGAAGGCCGACGCGTACCAGGACATCGAGTTCAACTTCGTCCTGACGCCGCGCGTCGAGGGCAAGGACAACCAGATCGTCGAACGCCTGCGCGCTTCCGCCACGGCATAACCGGCCCGACGGCACGGCGGCGCGCAGGCGCCGCCGCCGGCCGGGTCTCCGCGAGATTCAATCGACACCGATGCGAGCGTGCTTGCAGGACCCGGCACGCGCACAGGAGGAACCAACATGTCCGCCACGATCGACCCCACCACCGAACTGGACCATCTGCTCGCCACCGCCGTGCAGGATGACAAGGAGGCCGGCATCTTCCGCTGCCGCCGCGACATCTTCACGAACGAGGCGCTGTACGAGCTCGAGATGAAGCACATCTTCGAGCGCAACTGGGTGTACCTCGCGCACGAGAGCCAGATCCCGAACAACAACGATTACTACACGACGTGGATCGGCCGCCAGCCGGTCGTCATCACGCGCGACAAGACCGGCGAGCTGCACGCGGTGATCAACGCCTGCGCGCACAAGGGCGCGATGCTGTGCCGCCGCAAGCACGGCAACAAGGGCAGCTTCACGTGCCCGTTCCACGGCTGGACCTTCTCGAACACCGGCAAGCTGCTGAAGGTCAAGGACGAGAAGACCACCGAGTATCCGGTGCAGTTCAACACGCACGGCTCGCACGACCTGAAGAAGGTCGCGCGCTTCCAGAGCTATCGCGGCTTCCTGTTCGGCAGCCTGAGCGACGACGTGCTGCCGCTCGAGGACTACCTCGGCGAGGCGCGCGTGATCATCGACCAGATCGTCGACCAGGCGCCGAACGGTCTCGAAGTGCTGCGCGGCAACTCCTCCTACATCTACGAAGGCAACTGGAAGATGCAGATGGAGAACGGTTGCGACGGCTATCACGTGAGCACCGTGCACTGGAACTACGCGGCGACGATGGGCCGCCGCAAGGAAGACGGCACCAAGGCCGTCGATGCGAACAGCTGGAGCAAGTCGGTCGCGGGCGTGTACGGCTTCGACAACGGCCACATCCTGCTGTGGACGAAGACGATGAACCCCGAAGTGCGGCCCGTGTACCAGCACCGTGACGAGATCAAGGCGCGCGTGGGCGAAGTGCAGGCCGACTTCATCGTGAACCAGACGCGCAACCTGTGCGTGTACCCGAACGTGTTCCTGATGGACCAGTTCAGCACGCAGATCCGCGTGGTGCGTCCGCTCGGCGTCGACAAGACCGAAGTCAGCATCTTCTGCTTCGCGCCGAAGGGCGAGAGCGAAGCCGACCGCACGACGCGGATTCGCCAGTACGAGGATTTCTTCAACGTGACCGGGATGGGCACGGCCGACGATCTCGAGGAGTTCCGCGCGTGCCAGGCCGGCTACGCGGGCATCACGGCGATGTGGAACGACCTGTCGCGCGGCGCGCCGCTGTGGGTGCACGGGCCGGACGAGAACGCGAGGAAGATGGGGCTGAACCCGCGCATTTCGGGCGAGCGCAGCGAGGACGAAGGGCTGTTCGTGTGCCAGCACGAACACTGGGTGAACGTGATGCGCGATGCGCTGAAGCAGGAACGCGGGGAGGTGGCAGCATGAACATCGATTACCGGACCATCTGCGCGGCGCTGTATCGCGAAGCGCGCCTGCTCGACGATCGCGAGTGGGACGCGTGGCTGACCTGCTACACCGAGGACGTCACGTACTGGATGCCCGCGTGGGACGACGATGACCGGCCGACCGACGATCCGCAAAGCCAGATCTCGCTGATGTACTACGCGGATCGCGGCGGCCTCGAGGATCGCGTGTTCCGGATCAAGACCGAGCGCAGCGGCGCGTCGACGCCCGAGCCGCGCACCAGCCACAACGTGACGAACGTCGAGGTGCTGGCCGAGCGCGACGGCGAGGTGGACGTGCGCTACAACTTCGACACGCTGGCCCACCGCTACCGCGTGACCGATCACCACTTCGGCACGATGTTCGTCACGCTGCGCCAGGTGGGCGATGCGCTGCTGATCTCGCACAAGAAGATCGTGCTGAAGAACGACTACATCCGGCAGGTGCTCGACGTCTATCACGTCTGACGCCGCTTGTTTCGACACGTAACACAGGGAGACGAGGTCATGTCCACCTACAAGATTGCACTGAACTTCGAGGACGGGGTCACCCGCTTCATCGACTGCAAGGCCGGCGAGAAGGTGCTCGACGCCGCGTTCCGCGCAAAGATCAACCTGCCGATGGACTGCTCCGACGGCGTGTGCGGCACTTGCAAGTGCCGCGCGGAAAGCGGCAGCTACGATCTCGGCGACGACTACATCGACGATGCGCTGACCGAGGATGAGAAGGAAGGCGGCCTCGTGCTGACGTGCCAGATGGTGCCGGAGAGCGACTGCGTGATCGCGGTGCCGACGTCGTCGGTCGCGTGCAAGACCGGTCACGCCGCGTTTGCCGCGACCGTGACGAAGGTCGAGCCGCACAACGACGCGGCGATCGTGCTCGAGCTCGACGTCGGCGCGGCCGCACCGGTGTTCCTGCCGGGCCAGTACGTGAACATCGGCGTGCCGGGCAGCGGCCAGCACCGGTCGTATTCGTTCTCGTCCGCGCCGGGCGACACGAAGGTCGGCTTCCTGATCAAGAAAATTCCGGGCGGCGTGATGAGCACGTGGCTCGAATCGGCGAAAGCCGGCGACACGCTCGAACTGAACGGGCCGCTGGGCAGCTTCTACCTGCGCGACGTCGCGCGGCCGCTGCTGTTTCTCGCGGGCGGCACGGGCCTCGCGCCGTTTTTGTCGATGCTCGAGGTGCTGGCGCGCAGCGGCTCGCAGCAGAAGGTGCACCTCATCTATGGCGTCACGCGCGATCTCGACCTGGTGCTGGTCGACGCGATCGACGCGTATGCCGCGAAGCTGCCGAATTTCAGCTACGCGACCGTCGTCGCCGATGCGGCGTCGAGCCACGCACGCAAGGGCTGGGTCACGCAGCACATTCCGGCCGACGCGCTGAACGACGGCGACGTGGATGTGTATCTGTGCGGCCCGCCGCCGATGGTCGACGCGGTACGCCAGTACTTCGACGACGAGGGCGTGAAGCCCAACAGCTTCCACTACGAGAAGTTCACGCCGAACGTGACGGCAAAGGCGGCATGACCATGCAACGATTCTCCGGAAAGGTCGTCGTCGTCACCGGCGCGGCGCAGGGCATCGGTCGCGGCGTCGCGCTGCGCGCGGCGGCCGAGGGCGGCAAGGTGCTGTTCGTCGATCGCGCGGCGTTCGTGGCCGAGGTGGCCGCCGAAGCGCCGGGCGGCAACACGGCGGGCTTCGTCGCCGATCTCGAGACCTACGACGGCGCGCGCGCGGCGATGGCGTGCGCGGTCGCGACGTTCGGCCGGATCGACGTGCTGATCAACGGCGTCGGCGGCGCGATCCGCATGCGGCCGTTCGCCGAGTTCGAACCCGAGCAGATCGACGCGGAAATCCGCCGCTCGCTGATGCCGACGCTCTACAGCTGTCACGCGGTGCTGCCGCACCTGCTGGCCGCGGGCGGCGGCACGATCGTCAACGTGTCGTCGAACGCGACGCGCGGGATTCGCCGCGTGCCGTATTCGGCGGCGAAAGGCGGCGTCAATGCGCTGACGGCGGCGCTCGCGATGGAGTACGCGGCGCACAACATCCGCGTGGTCGCGACCGCGCCGGGCGGCACCACGGCGCCGCCGCGCCGCGTGCCGCGCAATGCGGCCGGCGACAACGCGCAGGAACAGGCGTGGATGGCCGAGGCGGTGCGGCAAGTGACCGACTCGACGTACTTCAAGCGCTACGGCAGCCTCGACGAACAGATCGCGCCGATCCTGTTCCTCGCGTCGGATGAAGCGAGTTACATCACCGGCACGGTGCTGCCGGTCGCGGGGGGCGATACGGGTTGAGCGGCGCGCCTGCCGACTTGCTTGCCTCACCCGTGCACGCGCCGCAGCCGCGCGTGCACGCGACGACGATCACGACATTGACATAACAGGCCGGCGCGGCAAGCGCGGCCACGGAGACACTCATGCACAAACGCGAAGCGATCATCCCGGCCGGCATGGAAGCCGTGTACGAAAAAATCGGCTATGCGCCGGCGATCAAGGTCGGCGATACCGTCTACGTGTCCGGGCAGATCGGCCGCGACGCTGACATGCGGCTGGTCGAGGGCCGCGAAGCGCAGATCGTGCAGGCGTTCGAGAACCTGAAATGCGTGCTGGCGGCCGGCGGCGCGTCGCTCGACGACGTGGTCGACCTGACGACCTTCCATACCGACATGCGCGATCTGCCGCTGTTCATGCAGGTGCGCGACCGCTATTTCCATGCGCATCCGCGGCCCGCTTGGACCGCGGTCGGTGCGCACATGCTGGGCGGCTCGCCCGGCTATATCGTCGAAATCAAGGCCGTGGCGGTGTTGCAGGCGTAGTCGCGGCGGCGCGCGGCCCCGTCCGGTTGGCAGGTCGGGCGGTTCCGCGGGGCGCGTCGCAGGCCATCGTCGTGCAACATCGAGACGGGTGCGATGTAGTTAATCAGTTATACATATAAACAGAATCATCCCTCAACAGGTTTGGAGACAGCATGAGATTTCAGCCTCTCGTCGGCGGAGCGTTGCTCGGATTCGCGACGGCCGGTTTTGCACAAAGCAGCGTGACGTTGTACGGCGTGATCGATACGGGCGTCGAATACGTGTCGCACGCGAACGCCCAGGGCAAGGGCATCGTCCGGATGCCGTCGATTACCGGCGAGCTGCCGTCGCGCTGGGGGCTGCGCGGCGCGGAGGATCTCGGCGGCGGCTACAAGGCGGTGTTCGCGCTCGAGAGCGGCTTCAACGCCGGCAACGGCACGATGGGGCAGGGCGGCCGCCTGTTCGGCCGGCAAAGCTGGGTGGGGATCGAAAGCCCGTACGGCACGCTGTCGTTCGGCCGCCAGTACACGATGACGTACTACGCGGTGCTCGACTCGGACCTGCTCGGGCCGAACATCTACGGGCTGCCGTCGCTCGACGCGTACATCCCGAACGGCCGTGCGGACAACGCCGTCGCGTGGCGCGGCAAGTTCGGCGGCCTGACGGCCGGCGCGTTGTATTCGTTCGGCCGCGATTCGGCCGGCACCGGCAATTCACCGGGGCAAGGCACCTGTGCGGGGCAGACGCCCGGCGACATGACCGCCTGCCGCCTGTGGTCGGCGATGCTCAAGTACGACGCGACGGCGTTCGGGGTGGCCGCCTCGTACGAGGAACAACGCGGCGGCAGCGCGACCGCGGCCGGGAATTTCTTCGACGGCGTGAAACCGGTGCCGCTCGCATCGAACGGCGACCGGGACGACCGCGCGCAGGTCAACGGCTACGTCAACGCGTTCGGGATGAGGTTCGGCGGCGGCTGGATCGGCCGCTGGGTCGACACGGGCGCATCGGGCGGCCCGAACCTGCACTCGAACATCTACTACCTCACCGCGAACTACTACGTGAGCCCGGCCTTCATCGTCGATGGCGGCGTCTATCACGTGAACGTGTCCGGCCAGGATGCGCGCGCGACGCTGGGCGTGCTGCGCGGTACGTACCTGCTGTCGAAGCAGACGGCCGTGTATGTGCAGAGCGCGTATCTCGCGAACAGCGCGCATGCGGCATTCACGATCAGCGCCGGCGGGGGCGGCACGACGCCGGCGCCGGGGCAGAACCAGGTCGGCGTGATGGCCGGGATCCGGCACATGTTCTGAGCAGGCGGTGGCGGGTCGCGCATGACGCGGCCCGTCCGATGGCGCAGCGTGGTCCACCGTTGTGATTTGCCGCTACGTCATCCTCACGAATTTCAGACGACATGCATCCGAAACCCGAAACCCGAGACTGATTGGCGCGGGGAATCCTGTCAGCCGATATCGATCGTGCGACTCGTGGACTTGGCCGGTTCCGATTTCGGCACGGTCAACGTGAGGACCCCGTTGTCAAACTTTGCCAAGGTGTGGTCGGGGTCGGCGTTCCCCGGCATCGGGATCGTGCGCATGAAGCTTCCATGGGCGCGCTCCAGGCGGTAGCAACCGTCTTCCTCACTGCGCACGTCCTGCTTTTTCTCGCCGCGCAGCACGATTGCCCCATCCTCGACGCTCACCTTCAGATCTTCGCGCGCCATTCCGGGCAGTTCGGCGGTCACGCGCAGCACGGGCCCTTCATCAACGACGTCAATGCGCGGCTGGAAACGCGCTGAACTGAAGTCGCCAAACCACCGTTCGAGCGCGCCACGGCCGGCAAACGGGTCGTGAAAGAATTCCTCCATGGCACGCCACGGTTCGCGTGAGAACAGTCGCGGGATGTCAGGCCACGAGGCCCGCCACGGTTCGCTTGTCGGCGGGCTTTCCGGGCCTTCCGCATCAGGCTTGCGGGCAGCTCCGCGAAGGAACTTGAAGGGGTTCCACTTTTTCTGATCGGTACTCATGGCATCCTCCGATTCAGCTTCAATCTGTCGTGAGCCTGGCGGCCAGGGCATCAGGTCGCGCGCGCGCCCCGAGCTTCGGCTGAGCCAGGCCCGCCGCAATCGAGCAGTTGCACCGCGTACTCGATCGCGTCGCGCCGCGCTTCGTGCCCTTCCAGCGCTGCAGCGTCATATCAGGCATCGGGCTCCCTGCTCCCGTTGCGCGGCAACGGGGCAACTGGGGCGCTCGCGCTGCCGACCGGCCGGTGCTGACGCGTCAGCCGGTCTTGATTTCGATGCGCCGTGGGCGCGCCTCGTCGCGGCGTGGGATGGTCAGCTTCAGCACCCCGTCCTGGAGGTTCGCCTCGATCCTTGACGTATCGAAGTCCGGTGACAGCGTGAACGTTCGGGCGAAGTGCGGTTGGCGGACCTCGGCATGCTGCAGCCGCAGATTTGCCGGCGTTGGCACCACCGCCTCGGCCTCGATCGAGAGGCTGCTGTCGTGAACCTTGACGTCCAGCTTGTCCTTCGTCACGCCGGGCAAATCGGCCCACAGCGTGACGCCCTGGGTGTCCTCGTATATGTCGACGGCCGGGGTGAGCGTGATCCGGCGCGTGGCCTGTTCCGTGTCGCGACGCGCGACGGCGGATGGGTCGCGCTCGGCCAGTTGGGTCGTGTCAGTCATGATCGGCTCCTCAGGTTACTGGACGGTGATGGCGCGCGGCTTGGACGATTCGCGTTTGCCGACGCTGATCGACAGGCAGCCATTTTCGTAGCGCGCCTGGACCTTGTCGGGATCAGCGGTGTCGGGCAGTTCGATGACGCGCCGAAAGGCGCCGGCAAAGCGCTCCTGCGCATAGGTGCGCGTCTCGCCGCCAGCCTCGGGTTGTGTCGATTTGCGTTCGCCGCTGATGGTCAGCAGGCCCTTGTCGATCGATACGTCGAGTTCGGTGGCGTTGATGCCCGGGGCGAATGCGATGATCTCGATCGACTCGTTGGTCGCACCGATGTTGATCTGAGGAAAGGCGCCGAACCGGCTCGCGCGGATGCTGGACGGGAAACCACCGAAGAGTTGCGCCATCTGCTGCTGCAGACGGTCGAACTCGCTGAAGAGGTCGGTTCCGAAGTAGAGATCGCTCATGATTACATCCTCCTCGATTGCAGCATGGAGGCGAACGGGCCTACGCGCTCCAGTTCGCCCGCCAGACTGTTGGCAAACAAATCGAAACACGCAGCGCGCGGAATGAAGCGACCCGCGCGTCTGCCTGAGCGAAACTTAAGATAGGAATTCTGCGGAAAATTTCAAGGGCCGGCGGCCGCTTTTTTGCACTTGAAATTTTTGCGCCGGCACCTATTATCGCGGCGAATCACGACTGCGTTATGGAGGACGCCATGGAATTCGACACGGACTGGCTCACCCTTGGCAGGCATCGGATCCGGCTGCGCTCGACGAGGGGTTTTCCGACCGAGACGATGCGCACCGTCGCGGAGGTTGTCCGGCTTGCGATCGACAACAACATGAGCGCACGCGCCCGACTCGTCGAAATCGTGTGCCGGCAGGAAAAGACCTATGACGTGCTGGTCGGCACGACGATGGCGGAGGACAAGGTTTGTGCACTGCAACTTGAATCCGCGGTGGCGGTTGTGCTGGGCCTGTTGCCTGACCAGATCAACATCACGGTCACCGCTGTCACGCAAAAGGAGGTCGATCTGCATTTTGGCGTGTACGAGCGGATGCTGTCGGAGAAGCTGGGCACGACACCGCCGATCCAATGATCGACCGGTCCGGCGCGCAGTCGTGCGGCCGGTACGGGTCCCTGCCTCTTGCCATGCGGACACGGGTAGGCACGGCGGCGCCGGTCGCGGAATGGGAGCACCGTCATGAAAGTACGTTCATACGGATGACTCGCCGCGGCCGCCTTACCTGCAGCGGTGTGACGGCAGCGCGCAGGGAGCGGGGCGTGGCACGCCGCTATCGATGGATCGCTGCCCGCAACCATCACAGCGCAAAAAAAGTGTGCGGAGAAGCGCGCGGAAATACCGCAGCGTGAAATGGCGGCAGGCCCGCGCCACGCGGTCCGAGGGGGCCGTGCCCTGATAAATGAAGCGGGCAGGCGGGGAGGGGACTGCGCAGCGCCGGTGTGCCGATATCCCCCCGCCTTCCCCTGGAATGCCTGATCGGCACGCTGTCAGGCCCTATAGCGGCGTCGCAGAAAGCGTCCGACTTTGCGGGCCAGTCGTGGGTCAACTGTGTGTAGACCTTCTGAGCGCCCCTGCGCATCACGCGGAAAATCATGCGGAAATGATGCGCGCGCGGTGGCGGGTTCGGCGTCACGCACCGCGTCCGGCTTCCGCGCGCGCCGATCCGGCGAGCCGCACAAAGCCGTAGTCACGGTGTCCCCCATGAGTTACAATCGATTCATGTTCAAAGTCCTGACTACCCCACAATTTGATCGATGGCTCGATGGGCTTCGCGATCCGGTCGGTAGCGCGGCAATCAGCCTGCGCATCGAGCGGGCGAAGCTCGGCAACCTCGGCCAATGGCGAGCAGTGGGTGACGGCGTCAACGAAATGAAGATCGACGTAGGGCCGGGATACCGGGCCTACTTCGTGAGGCGCGGAAAAATCATCGTCGTGGTGTTGTGCGGCGGGGACAAGTCGACGCAAAAGAAGGACATCAAGACGGCGAAGCAAATCGCCGGTGAACTGGAGGATTGAGTATGAAAATCAGCGAACTGGCCGAATTCGACGGCTCGAAGTACCTGAAGGACGAGGAAGCGATTCGTCACTACCTGGCGCAAGCGTTCGAAGATGGCGATCCACGCCTGATCCAGGCCGCGCTCGGGAACGTCGCGAAAGCGCGCGGCATGACCGCGCTGGCGCGCGAATCCGGCGTGAAGCGCGAAGCGCTCTACCGTGCGCTGTCGGAAGGTGGGAACGCGGAGTTTGCAACGATCATGAAGGTTGTCGGCGCCTTGGGATTGCACCTGACCGTTGCGCCGACCGTGCAGGCCGCCGAAGCGGCGCCTGCACCGACACCAACGCGCGCGCGCTCGCGCGCACGTGCGGCAGCACACGCATAACGTCGTCAGAGGCCGGCCGCGAATATCGCGCCGGCCTGCATGTGCTTATCCGGCCGGCGTCGCCGGCAAAATGGTGTGCGGATCGCGATCGCGGCGTTCGAGACCCTTGGCGGCTGATGACAGGCACCGGAAGCCGAGGCCATCGCGAGCTGGTAGCCGCATCGTCGGAACGTGGCAGGCAGCTGGCGACGGCAGCGCGCAGTGAGCCTGGCGCAGCACGCCGCTATCGATGGATCGCCGCCCGCAACCTTCTCACGTCCTGCTCCGACACCGGTGCGGCACGATTTCCCCATGCGCCGCGCACGTAGCTGACGACCGCCGCGATCTCGCTGCTCGTGAGCGCGCCGCGCATCGCGGGCATCCGCCGCACGGGGCCGTGCGTGCCGGGCGCCGGCCGCGCACCTTCGACGACGATCCGGATCGCACTCGTCGGATCGGCCGCAAGCACCGCCGAATTGCCCGCGAGCGGCGGCCCGTGATCCGGCACGCCCGCACCTTCGGCGCCGTGGCAGCGCGCGCAGAAACCTGCATACACGCCGGCGCCCGGGGCCTGCTGTCCGCCTTCCGGACGCGGCCCGGCTGCCGTCAGCCGCGGAACGCCGACACCGAGCGGATTCGTCGCGGCAGTCGGTTGCGCGGGCAACGACTTCAGGTACACGGCGATCGCCCGACGATCGGCATCCGTCAGCAGCGCGGTGCTTTCCCCGACGACCGGCGCCATCGCGCCGAACACCGCGCCGCGCACCGCGTGGCCGCTGCGCAGGAATGCGGCGATATCGTCGGCCGACCAGCGGCCGAGGCCGTCCGCATCCGCACCGGTCAGGTTCGGCGCGAACCAGTGATCGTTGATGCCGCCGGTCAGGAACGCGGGGCTGCGTTCGTCATAGCCGCGCTCGTTATAGGCCGGCCCGCGCGGCGTATGGCATGCGCCACAATGGCCGAGCCCTTGCACGAGATACGCGCCGCGATTCCATTCCGACGATTGCGACGGCTGTGGCACGAAGCGGTCGCGATTCGCGAACGCCAGGCTCCACAGCCCGAGCGCCCAGCGCTGGTTGAACGGAAACGGCAGTTGCGTGAGTTTCGCCGCGTTCGCGGATGGCGCGACGCCGCGCATGAAATACGCATACAGTGCGCGCACGTCGTCGTCGGTCAGATGCGCAAGCGACGGGTAGGGCATCGCCGGATACAGCCGGCTGCCGTCCGCGCGCACGCCGCGGCGCAATGCGTCGTCGAATTGTCGCAGCGTGTAACTGCCGATTCCGTGCGCGGGGTCCGGCGTGATGTTCGGCGCATAGATCGGCCCGAACGGCGAATTCACCGGCTGGCCGCCTGCGTACGGCGTGTGGTCGGCCGCGTCGTGGCAGGCCGCGCAATCGCCGGCGAGCGCGAGGTAGCGGCCGCGCGCGATGGTCGCGGCGTCGGCGCTCGCGGCGGCCGCGGCAATGACCGGCCGGCGGGCCGGGGAAACGGCCGAAGCAGCCGATGAAGCGTCCGGCGGCGTGGCCGAAGCCGGAGCCGGAGCCGGGGCCGGGGCCGGGGCCGGAGCCCCGCCACGCCGCTGCCCCAGCCGTGGATCGTCGTTCACGCGCGCCGACATCGACGCCCCGGCATCGGCTGCCGACGCGCGAATCCGCACGAAACGCCAGCCCGACTCCGACTCCGGCTCGGGCGCTCGCGCCGCCGACGCGGCTTCGGCCCTGCCGCCGTCGGACGTCGGCTGGTCGTCCTGCCGCATGTCGCACGCGCCGAGCGCGACGCACACGGCGAGCACGACGCCGGCCCGGCGCCCCGGAAAGCGGAACGACGCGAACGAGATCAGCGCCATGGGCTGCACGGCCCCACGAAAGCGGTGACGATCCCCGTGAACACGAGACCGATCACGAACCCGAGCGCCGCGAGCATCCCGCAGCGCGCGAGGAACCGCGTGCTGTCGTCGCGCGTCGCGGCCTGCACGTTCGCGTCGTGCCGGCGTTGCCACGTGCGCACGAGCCACGTGGCGAAGACGGCCGCCAGCGCGAACGCGCACGCGGCGATCAGCGCAAGCCATGCGCCGACGTGGGCCCAGCGCGGCGCGGCTTGCGCGACGCCGAGCGGATAGCACGCGGTCGACGCGAGCGTCTCGGACGCGAGCATCTGCGCGAACCACAGCGCGGGCGCGCCGACCAGGCCGGCCGCGATCGCGAGCAACGGGGTCCACGCGCGTCGGGCGCCGTTCATCAGGCTCTCCTCAGCCAGTAAGGCGACACGTACAGCGCAGTGAAGATGAACAGCCACACGATGTCGACGAAGTGCCAGTAGAGCCCGCCGACGGTCAGCGCGACGCGCCGCTCGCGGCCGAAGAAGCCGGCCGCCGTCCAGCCGGCGAGCAGCGCGAGGATCACGAGGCCGGCCACCACGTGCGCGAGGTGGAAACCGGTGATCGTGAAATACAGGCTGCCGTACAGGTGTGCGGTCGGGCCGTACGGATGGCTGCGCCACTCGTGCAACTGGACGAGCGCGAAGGCGGCACCCAGCAGCAGCGCGACGGCGAGCGCGGCCACCGCGTGCGGCCGCTTGCCGGCGCGCACCGAACGTTCCGCGAGCCACACGAACACGCTGCTCGACAGCAGCACGACGGTGTTGCCCGCCGCGAGGCCGATCTTCGGCATCCCTTCGGGCGGCCACGGCGCGGCCGATTGCGATTGCAGGTAGAAGTAGCAGAACAGCAGGTAGCCGAACAACCCGGCCTCGGTCACGATCAGCGTGATGACCCCCCACCAGCCGCCCGCGCGCTCGCCGCAGCTGCCGACCGGCAGCGGTTCGACGCACGCGATCGGCGCGTCCGCCGGCACCTTCGCCGAGCGCGGCTCGTCCGCATGCGGCCCGGCGGCGTCAGCCGGCGCCTGCGTGTCGTCGCGGGCCGGCAGCCGCGCACGCTGGCCGAGCGTGCGGCGCGGCCACAGCCACACGGCGGTCCCGATCGCGCAGCCGGCCACGGCCGCGCAGACGAGCGTCGGCGAGCGCGCCAGCATCGCCGCGAACACGGCGGTGGCGAGCAGCGCGAGCACGAACGGCACGCAGCTGTCCTCGGGCATCTTCAGGATCGCGCTCGGCGTCGCCGCGAGCGGCGTGACCGCGAGCGCCTCGCGGCCGTCCGCGAGCCGGTAGCCGACCCGCATGCTGGTGCGCCGGTCGTCGTCGCGCGTTTCCCACAGCGGGTGCCGCGACGCGACCAGCGGCAGCACCGCGAAGTTGTACACGGGCGTCGGCGACGCGACCGACCATTCGAGGCCGGGCGCGCCCCACGGATTGTTGCCGACGCGGGCGCCGCGCCGCGCGCTGACGAGCGCGTTGACGACGAACATCACGATACCGATGCCGAAGACGAACGAGCCGATCGTGGTCAGCAGGTTCGACGTGTCCCAGCCCATCCCGGACGGGTAGGTATAGATCCGGCGCGGCATCCCGAGCAGCCCGGAAACGTGCATCGGGAAGAAGCCGAGGTTGAAGCCGATCAGCACGACCCAGAACGTCAGCTTGCCGAACCGCTCGTTCATCATCCGCCCGGTGAACTTCGGGAACCAGTACGTGACGCCGCCGAGCACCGGGAACACGTTGATGCCGAGCAGCACGTAGTGCAGGTGCGCGACGACGAAGTACGTGTCGGTGAGCTGCCAGTCGAGCGGCACCGCGGCCGTCATCACGCCCGATACGCCGCCGATCACGAACATCAGCACGAAGCCCGCGAAATACAGGAACGGCGTGCGGAACACCGGACGGCCGGTCCAGATCGTCGCGAGCCACGCGAACACCGCGACCGCGCTCGGGATCGAGATCAGCATGCTCGCCGCGCCGAAGAACGCGAGCGCGAGCGGCGCGATGCCGGTCGCGAACATGTGGTGGACCCACACCTCGAAGCCGATCAGCATCGTCGCCACCGTCGACACCGCGACGGCCTCGTACGCGACGAGCGGCCGCCGGCAGAAGGTCGGCAGCGCATCCGACACGATCCCCATCGCCGGCAGCACGACCACGTACACCCAGGGATGCGCGAACATCCAGAACAGGTGCTGCCACAACAGCGGCCGCCCGCCGTTCGCGACATCGAAGAAGTGCGTGCCGGCATTGCGATCGAGCCACAGCAGCAGGAACGCAAGGCTCACGGACGGCACCGCGACGAGGTTTGCGACCGATGCGGTCAGCGTGCCCCACACGATGATCGGCAGCCGGTCGATCGACATCCCGTGCGCGCGCATCCGCAGCAGCGTGACGACGAAATTCGCGGCGCCGCCGGTCGTCGAGATGCCGAGCAGGATCATCCCGAGCGCATAGATGTCGATGTTCGCGCCGGCGCTGTAGTCGAGCGACGTGAGCGGCACGTAGTTGAACCAGCCGCCGTCCGGCACCGCGCCGAGCGGAAAGCTCGCATATAGGAACAGCCCGGCGAACAGGAAGGCCCAGTAGGAGAACGCGTTCAGCCGCGGGAACGCCATGTCGCGCGAGCCGAGCATCAGCGGCCACAGATAGTTCGCGAAGCCGGACAGCACGGGCAGCGCGTACAGGAAGATCATCGTGACGCCGTGCATCGTGAACAGTGCGTCGTATTGCGCGGGCGTGAGCACCGTCGCGTTCGGCCGCGCGAGCTGGATCCGCATCACGAGCGCTTCGACGCCGCCGAGCAGCAGGAACGCGAACGCGGTGACGATGTAGCGCAACCCGATGCGCTTGTGGTCGACCGTGCCGAGCCAGCCGCGCCAGCCGGGTTCGGACTCCCACAGCGCCGCCAGTTCCCGTTCGTGCGCGGAACCCGGCGGCGCGTCGCCGAGGTCGGGCACGCGGCTGAGCGGGGTGGGCGTGTCGCGGGCAATGGCCATCGTCATCCTCCGGTCAGCGCAGCGTCGCGAGATACGTGGCGAGATCGTCGGCATCGCGCGGCGCGAGCGCGAACGACGGCATCAGCGTCTGCGGCTTGATCTGCTGCGCATGCGCGATCCAGCGGCGCAGGTTGTCGGGCGTGTTGTCGAGCGTGCCGGCAGCGAGCAGCCGGCGCGAGCCGAGATGCGACAGGTCCGGGCCCGCGTCGCCGGCCGCGTCGGTGCCGCGCACCGCGTGGCAGCCGGCGCAGCGCGCGGCGAACACGTGCCGGCCGCGTTGCGCGGCGCCGGCCGCCGGGGCGGGCGCCGGTTGCCGCTGCGCGCCGAGCCACGCGCGAAACGCGTCGGGCGGCTCGGCGACGACCTCGAGCGCCATGTGCGCATGCTGCGCGCCGCAGTATTGCGAGCACTGCCCGCGATAGATGCCCGGCCGGTCGGCCTGCAGCCACTGGCGATTCGTCTGGCCGGGGATCGTCTGCGTCTTGCCGGCCAGTTGCGGGACCCAGAACGCGTGGATCACGTCCGCGCTTTTCAGTTCGACGGCGACGGGTTCGCCGGCCGGGATGTGGATTTCGTTCGCGGTCACGAACGCGGTGCCGCCTGCGTCGTCCGGATAGCGGACGGCCCACCACCAGTCGTGCGCGGTCACCTCGATCGTGAGCGCGGGCGGGCGCGGCGGCGACGCCACCGCGCCGAGCACGCGCAGCATGTACACGAGCGCGCCGAACAGCAGCACGATCGAGATCGCCGAGCCGACCGTCACGATCGCAAGCCCGCTGCCGTCAGCGCCGCCAGCCTGCGCGCGGCGGCGAAACATCGCGATCAGCAGCATCGCCGCGATCGCGACGCACACGAACGTGCACAGCGCGAGCAGCGCCCAACCGAGCACGAACACCGGCTGCGCGGCCGGGCCGGCCGCATGCGCGAGATACGCGAGCGGCAAGGGTCCGGCTGATTCCACGGACATCGCGGGCATCGCGGCAGCGCGTGCGACCGCCGGCGCGACGGTGCACGCGACGCACGCGACGCACGCGGTGGCGGCGACGCAAAGGTTACGACGTGCTTGCATGAACGGCGGGACGAGCAACGCGACTCCTTGCCGGATTCGGCGGCATGACGACAAGCCGTTCGCGGCGGAGCAATTCGCGTGCGCGCCGGCAGCGATGACGCATGGCTCCAGCGTTGCGTGCGCAACGGCCGGCGCGTTACAGCCGGCTTGTAAATTTGGCGCCGGTTCACGGTGCGGGTCCGGATCGCGTGGCTTTGCATCGCGGCGGCACGCCGTTTGCTTCGACGAACGCGTTCCGGCACGCCGCTCGGGGCACGACCCGGCCGCGTGCCGGCCGCCGGACTGCCGGCCCCCTGAACAAAACGGAGGAATCGACCGTGAAGACCGTCGCGATCACCGGTGCGAGCGCCGGCGTCGGCCGCGCGACCGCCCATGCATTCGCGCGACGCGGCGCGAACGTCGCACTGCTGGCGCGCGATCCGCGTGCACTGCACGACACCGCGTGCGAAGTGCGCGCGTATGGGGTCGAAGCGCTGCCGATCGTCGTCGACGTCAGCGACGCCGCCGCGCTCGACGCCGCCGCCGAACGCATCGAGAACGAACTCGGCCCGCTCGACGTGTGGGTCAACAACGCGATGGTCACGGTGTTCGCGCCGTTCGACGAGATTGCGCCGGAAGACTATGCGCGCGTGACCGAGGTCACCTATCTGGGCTGCGTGTACGGCACCCGCGCGGCGCTTGCGCGGATGGCGCCGCGCAATCGCGGCACGATCGTGCAGGTGGGCTCCGCGCTCGCCTACCGGTCGATCCCGCTGCAGGCGCCGTACTGCGGCGCGAAACACGCGATTCGCGGCTTCACCGACGCACTGCGCTGCGAGTTGCTGCACACGCGCAGCCGCGTGCGCGTGACGATGGTGCAGTTGCCCGCGATCGATACGCCGCAGTTCGACTGGGCCGAATCCGTGTTGCCGCATGCACCGCGCCCCGTCGCACCGGTGTATGCGCCGGAGGTGGCGGCCGACGCGATCGTGCAGGCCGCACGCCATCCGTGCCGCGAGCGCTGGGTCGGCTGGTCGTCGCTGGCGGCGATCGTCGCGAACGGGCTCGCGCCCGGCTGTTTCGACCGCTATCTCGCGCATACCGCCGTGCGCGGCCAGCAGCGCAAGGCGCCCGCCGGCCCGCGCGCATCGAACCTGTGGCATACCGTGCCGGGTGGGCATGCGACGCGCGGCGCGTTCGGTGCCGAAGCACGCCGCACCGGCACCGAAGCCGGCCTCGGCGCGTCGCGCGCGCTCGCGTACGGCGCGGTGTGCGCGATGCTCGCGGTGGCCTTCGTCGCCGCGCGCAAGATCGATCGGTGAGCGCGATGCGCATCGAAGACTACGCGCTGATCGGCGACGGCCGCAGTGCCGCGCTCGTCGGGCTCGACGGCAGCATCGACTGGCTGTGCTGGCCGGACTTCGACTCGCCGCCGTGCTTCGCCGCACTCGTCGGCACACCCGGGAACGGCCGCTTCCGCATCGCGCCGCGTGAGCCGGGCGCGCGGGCGACGCGCCGCTACCTGCCCGGTACCGCGGTGCTCGAAACGACGTTCGAGACGCCGTCGGGCTGCGTCGTGGTGATCGACTGGATGAGCTGGGACGCACCGGACCCGTGCCTGATCCGCAGCGTGCGCGGCGAGCGCGGCACGGTCGAGCTCGACGTCGATCTGGGCGTGCGCTTCGACTACGGCCATGCGCTGCCGTGGTGCCGCCGTTTCGGCCGGCGCTGGCGGATGATGACGGGCGGCGATGCGATGTGGCTCGATACCGACACGCACGTCGACGTGCGGGACGACCGGCTCGTCGGCACGCAGCCGGTCGCGGCGGGCGAGCGGGCGGATTTCGCCATCAGCTACGCGCGCTCGTACGACCGGCCGCCGGCCGTGCCCGATGCGTACGCGTCGCTGCGCGACACGCAGGCATTCTGGTGCGTCTGGTCGAAGTGCAACGCGGCGGAGGGCCCGTATCGCGACGCGATCGAGCGCGCGCTGATCACGGTGAAGCTCCTGTCGAGCGTGCGCACCGGCGGCATCGTCGCGGCGCCGACCAGTTCGCTGCCCGAGCGCTTCGGCGGCGCGCGCAACTGGGATTACCGGTTCTGCTGGCTGCGCGACGCGAGCTTCACGCTGCGCGCGCTGGTGCGCTGCGGCTACCGCGAGGAGGCCGCGCGCTGGCGCGACTGGCTGGTGCGCGCGATCGCGGATCATCCGGCGCAATTGCAGGTGCTGTACGCAGCCGACGGCGGCCGGCGCGCGGACGAGTGGGAAGCCGCGCACCTGGCCGGCTACGAAG
This sequence comes from Burkholderia sp. 22313, assembly GCF_052045245.1. Classification (NCBI taxonomy): domain Bacteria; kingdom Pseudomonadati; phylum Pseudomonadota; class Betaproteobacteria; order Burkholderiales; family Burkholderiaceae; genus Burkholderia; species Burkholderia sp. 22313. The sequence continues at coordinate 11,673 of NZ_JBQEON010000011.1, read as the reverse complement.
GTGCGAAGCCGGTGCGCTTCGGCAACGCGGCCGCCGAGCAGCTGCAGCTCGACGTGTACGGCGAGGTGCTTGCCGCGCTGTACCAGGCCCGCCGGCACGGGCTGCCGCCCGATGACGACGCGTGGACGCTCGAGCGGCGGCTGCTCGAGCATCTCGCGACGATCTGGCGCGAGCCGGACGAGGGGATCTGGGAAGTGCGCAGCGGCCGGCATCAGTTCACGTCGTCGAAGGTGATGGTGTGGGCGGCCGTCGAAAGCGCGTACCGCTCCGCGCGCGCGTTCGGCCATCACGCGCCGCTCGACGAATGGCGGCGCTGGTCCGACATCGTGCATGCGGACGTGCTCGAACACGGCTATCACGCGACACTCGGCCGCTTCGTCGACCGCTACGACGGCGACGGGCTCGACGTGAGCCTGCTGCTGATTCCGCTGACGGGGATGCTCGATGCGTCCGATCCGCGCGTCGCGGCGACGGTTGCCGCGCTCGAGCGCGAGCTGGTCGAGGACGGCTTGCCGTTCCGGTATCGGCCGCCGCGCTTCGCCGATGGTTGCGAGGGCAACGAGGGCGCGTTCGTCGCGGCCGGCTTCTGGCTCGCCCAGGTGTACCGGATGCAGGGACGCGACGACGACGCGCACGCGTTGTTCCAGCGGCTGCTGAGCCTGCGCAACGACGTCGGGCTGCTGGCCGAGGAATACGATCTGAAGGCGCGACGCATGTGCGGCAATTTCCCGTTCACGCTTGCGCAGGTCGGGCTCATCAACGCGGCGCTCGCGCTGCAGCGCGACGGGCGCGACGACGTCGATATCGGCTGACGTACCGCGCCGCATTGCCCGCGCCGACGGCGGGCGACACGACGAGGCGATCGCGCCGTACCGTCCCGCCCCGCGCATCATCGGCTACGACTCGCGCCTGCCTCCCTTGCCGCCGTGCTCGCCATTGCCCGGCAGCACGGCCGACAGCACCTGCCGCGCGGTTTCGACGATCACGTTCGCTTCGCGCGTGTCGCCCTTCATCAGCGTTTCGGCGAAATGCTTCGCCTGCTGCAGCGTCACGTGCGGCGGCAGCGGCGGCACTTCCGGGTCGCTCTTGACCTCGAGCACGACCGGGCGGTCGGACGCGAGCGCTTCGTCCCACGCGGCGCCGAGCTGTTTCGGATCGTCGACGTAGATGCCCTTCAGGCCGAGCAGCGTCGCGAACCGGTAGTACGGCACGTTCGGAATCCGCTGCGACGCGTCGAACTTCGGGTCGCCTTCCATCACGCGCTGCTCCCACGTGACCTGGTTCAGGTCCTCGTTGTTCAGCACCATGCAGATCCAGCGCGGATCGGGCCAGTTTCGCCAGTACTTCGCGACGGTGATCAGCTCGGCCATGTTGTTCATCTGCATCGCGCCGTCGCCGACCATCGCGATCACGGGGCGCACCGGGTACGCGAATTTCGCGGCGATCGCATACGGCACGGCCGCCCCCATCGACGCGAGCCCGCCCGAGAGCGATCCCATCATCCCGCGCCGCATCATCAGGTCGCGTGCATACCAGTTGGCGCAGGAGCCGGAATCGCTGGTCAGGATCACGTCGTCGGGCAGGCGCGGCGACAGTTCGGTGAACGCGCGCTGCGGATTGACGCCGCGTCCGGGGCTGGCCTTCGCGGCCGCGCGTTCGGCCAGCGTGTCACGCCAGTCCGCGTTCCATTGCGCGATCCGGTCGCGCCATGCGGTGTCCTCGCGCGCCTTCAACAGCGGCAGCAGCGCGCGCAGCGTCTCGGCACTGTCGCCGACGAGGTTCACCTCCATCGGATAGCGCAGGCTCAGCATGTCGGCCTTCAGGTCGATCTGCACGCCGCGCGCCTGGCCTTCCTTCGGCAGGAATTCCGAATACGGGAAGCCGGAGCCGACCATCAGCAGCGTGTCGCATTCGGTCATCAGCGCGTAGCTCGGCTTCGTGCCGAGCAACCCGATCGAGCCGGTCACCCACGGCAGGTCGTCGGGCAGCGCGGCCTTGCCGAGCAGCGCCTTCGCGGCGCCCGCGCCGAGCCGGTCGGCCACCGCGATCACGTCGTCGGTCGCGCGCAGCGCGCCCGCGCCGACCAGCATCGCGACCTTCCTGCCGGCATTCAGCACGTCGGCCGCACGCTGCAGGTCGTCGGCGTAGGGCACGACCTTCGGCGGCGTATAGCCGATACCGGAATGCACGGTGCCGTGCGCGCGCTTCGGCGGCGCGTAGTCGAGTTCCTGCAGGTCGTTCGGCAGGATCAGCGCGGTGACGGTGCGCGCACCGAGCGCGATGCGCACCGCGCGGTCGACCAGGTGACGCACCTGGCCGGGCACGACGGCCAGCTGCACGAAGGCACCGGCCACGTCCTTGTAAAGCGCCGCCAGATCGACTTCCTGCTGATAGTGGCCGCCGAGCGCCGCACGCGCCTGCTGGCCGACGATCGCGAGCACCGGCATGTGGTCGAGCCGCGCGTCGTACAGGCCGGTCACGAGGTGCGCGGCGCCGGGGCCCGAAGTCGCGACGCAGACGCCGAGCTCGCCTGTAAATTTTGCATGCGCGGACGCCATGAAGGCCGCCATCTCCTCGTGGCGCGCCTGGATGAACTCGATCTTGCCGTCGGCCCGGTTGAGGGCACCGAAAAAGCCGTTGATGCCGTCGCCCGGGTAACCGTACAGGCGACGCACGCCCCAGTCGTACAGCCGTTCGACGATGAAATCCGCCACTGTCGCCATGCCGTTTCTCCTTGGTTCGGGATGAGCCGATGGGCCGCGCGCAGGCCATCGCCCTGCGCGGCGCTGCCGGGCGTCGCGCAAGGTGCGTGCCGTGCAGGGCCGGCCTGCCGGCCGCGTCGGGCACGTGCGTTGCATGCTGGCGTGGCAAGCAAAAAGCAAGCAATCAGGAGCGCAACGATGGCACTTTCCGCCGCACCGGCGATCGACGACGTGCGCGTTCGCGCGTATCGCGTGCCGACCGATCGGCCCGAGGCCGACGGCACCTACGCATGGGACGCGACCACGATCGTCCTCGTCGAGATCGACGCGGGGCCCGTGACGGGGCTCGGCTACACGTATACCGACGCGAGCGCGGCGTCGCTGGCGATGGCGTTGCTGGCCGACGTGTTGCGCAACCGGCCGCTCGTCGACATTCCCGCCGCCACCGCCGCGCTGTGGCGCGCGGTGCGCAACGTCGGACGCGCGGGCGTCGCCGCGACCGCGATCTCGGCGCTGGACGTCGCGCTGTGGGACGCGAAGGCGAAGCTCGCCGGCTTGCCGCTCGCGCTGCTGCTCGGCCGCCTGCGCGAACGCGTGCCCGTGTACGGCAGCGGCGGTTTCACGACCTACGACGACGCGACGCTCGCCGCGCAGCTCGACGGCTGGCGCGGCGAACACATTCGCGCGTGCAAGATCAAGATCGGCGTGCAGGACGCACGCGATCCGTCGCGCGTGCGCGTGGCGCGCGATGCGCTGGGCCCCGACGTCGACCTGTTCGTCGACGCGAACGGCGCGTATGCGCCGCGCACCGCGCTCGCGTTCGCCGAGGCGGTGGGCGAATGCGCGATCCGCTGGTTCGAGGAACCGGTCAGCGGCGACGACGTCGCCGGTTTGCGGTTCGTGCGCGAGCACGTCGGCGCGCGCGTCGACGTCGCGGCCGGCGAGTACGCGTATACGCCCGACGATTTCCGGCGCCTGCTCGAAGGCCGCGCGGTCGACGTGCTGCAGGCCGACGCGACGCGTTGCGGCGGCGTCAGCGGCTTTCTCGCGGCGGCCGCGCTTGCCGATGCGCATCACGTCGATCTGTCCGCGCATTGCGCGCCGGCGCTGCACCGGCACGTCGGCTGCGTCGCACCGCGCATGCGCCACGTCGAGTGGTTCCACGATCACGTGCGGATCGAGCGAATGATGTTCGACGGCGCGCCGACGCTCGTCGACGGCGCACTCGAGATCGACGCGACGCGCCCGGGGCTCGGCCTCGAATTGCGCGCGGCCGACGTCGAGGCTTTCGCGATCTGAATGAATCCGGCGCCCGCGACCGACCACGGACCACGGACCCCCATCACGAGCAAGGAGGCACGATGCGACACCTTCGACACCGCGCGGCCGAGCACGACCGGTTGCTGGCCGATGCCGCGCGCCTGCTGAACCGCAGCGCGCTGCTGCTCGCCGGGTCGGTGCTCGCCGACAGCGGCGTCGAGCACTATCGCGGCACGTTCCACAATCGCGCGATGATCGCGCCGCTGGTGGCGTCGACGCTGTCGGTGCTCGCGAGCGTGCACGGCCACGCGGACGACACGCCCGAGCGTCACCGGCTGCGCGATGCGGTGCACGTGGCGTCGGCCGCCGTCGGCCTCGCCGGGTCCGCGTTCCATGTATACAACGTGACGAAGCGGCCGGGCGGCTTGAGCTGGCACAACCTGTTCTATGGTGCGCCGCTCGGGGCGCCGTTCGCGTTGCTGCTGTCGGGGATGCTCGGCGCGGCCGGCGAGCGGCTGCGTGCGGCGCCGGCCGACGCGCCGCGCGTCGCCGGGCTGCCGGCCGGCCGCGCGCTGGCCGCGCTGGTCGCGGCGGGGCTCGTCGGCACGCTCGGCGAAGTCGGGTTGCTGCATTTTCGCGGCGCGTTCCAGCATCGCGCGATGTTCGTGCCGCTCGTCGTGCCGCCGGTGGCAGCGCTCGCGGCCGCGCAAGTCGCGCTGTCGCGGCCGTCCGCCGACCGGCGCTTCTGCCGCTGGTGGATGCGCGCGACGGCCGTGCTCGGTTTCGTCGGCGTCGCGTTTCATGCGCGCGGCGTCGCACGGCAGATGGGCGGCTGGCGCAACGCGTCGCAGAACGTGTTGTCGGGGCCGCCGCTGCCGGCGCCGCCAAGTTTCACCGCACTCGCGATCGCCGGCCTCGCCGCGACCGCGCTCGCCGAACGGGAGGCGCGATGAAGCATTCAAACGATCCGGACGGCAACGCGGTCGCACTGCCGAGCTATACCGGCTACGACGTGCTGGCCAAGCGCGACACGCCATCCTGGAACGACGCGACGCGCCGTGCGATCGACGCGCGACTGCGCGTCGCGGCGACCGCGCCGCGCCATTTCGATGCGGGGCAGTTTGCGACGCTCGACGCGCTATGCGCGCGCATCGTGCCGCAGCGGCACGGCGGCGCCGGTACGGTGCCGACGGCCGCGCTGCTCGACGCGCGGCTCGCGAGCGACGACGGCGACGGCTTTCGCGACGCGCGGCTGCCGCCGATGCGCGCCGCGTGGCACACGGGCCTTGCCGCGCTCGACGCGATGGCGCGCCGTGCGCACGACCGTCCGTTCGCAGCGCTCGACGGCAAGGATGCCGATGCGCTGCTGCATGCGGTCCAGGAAGGCCGGATCGATCGCCTGGTCGAAGCCGCATGGGCCGGCATGGACCCGCGCACGTTCTTCGCGAAGCGCGTGCTGATGGATCTGTGCGGCGCGTACTACAGCCATCCGTTCGCATGGAACGAGATCGGCTTCGGCGGTCCGGCGAGCCCGCGCGGCTATGTGCGGATGGATTTCAACCGGCGCGATCCGTGGGAAGCGCGGGTGGACGGGGAGGGCGATCGCGATGGCCGCTGACGATTCGCTGCTTGCGCTGTCCGCCGGCACGCCGCGCGGTTGCGACGGCCGCGCGCCCGATCCGTTGCGTGTTGGCGGCTGGTCGCCGATGCGGATGTTCCGCGACGACGAGCCGGTCGACTTCGTGATCGTCGGCACCGGCGCGGGCGGCGGCACGCTCGCCTGCCGGCTCGCCGAGCACGGCTTCTCGGTCGTCGCGCTCGATGCGGGGGCATGGTGGCGGCCGCTCGAGGAATTCGCGTCCGACGAATCGCACCAGCACAAGCTGTTCTGGACCGACGAGCGGCTCTGCGACGGCGCGAATCCGCTGACGCTCGGCAGCAACAACAGCGGCCGCGCGATCGGCGGCAGCACCGTGCATTTCGCGATGGTGTCGCTGCGCTTTCGGCCCGAGTGGTTCCGCTCGCGCATGGCGCTCGGCTACGGCGTCGACTGGCCGCTCGACTGGCGCGAGATGTGGCGCTACTACCGCGAGGTCGAACAGGCGCTGAAGATCAGCGGGCCGGTGCGCTACCCGTGGGGCCCGCCGCGCCCGCGCTATCCGTATCGCGCCCATGAACTGAATGCGGCCGCGCTCGTGCTCGCCCGCGGCGCCGAGGCAACCGGCATCGACTGGACGCCCACGCCGCTCGCGACGTTATCCGCGCCGCGCGGCCGCGCGCATCCGTGCGTGTATCGCGGCTTCTGCATCGCCGGTTGCGCGACCAACGCGAAGCAGAGCGCGCTCGTCACGTGGATTCCGCGCGCGGTCGCGGCCGGCGCCGAAGTGCGCGATCTCGCGATGGCGCTGCGGATCGAGGCCGAAGGCGATCGCGTGACCGGCGTGCATTACCGGCGCGACGGCCGCACGCATTTCCAGCGCGCGCGCAACGTCGTCGTCGCCGGCTACGCGATCGAGACGCCGCGGCTCCTGCTGCTGTCCGCGAACGGCCGCCATCCGCAAGGGCTCGCGAACAGCTCGGGCCTCGTCGGCCGCTACATGATGGCGCAGCTGAACCAGGCGTCGTGGGGGACGATGGACGACGAAGTGCGCTGGTACAAGGGGCCGCCGTCGCTGTCGATCACCGAGCACTGGAATTACGCGGACGAAGGCAAGGATTTCTTCGGCGGCTACTGCTGGATGAGCCAGGGGCCGCTGCCGATCGAATGGGCGCGCAAGGTGGCCGCGCGCGGGCTATGGGGCGACGCGCTGAAGCGCGAAATGGCGCGCTACAACTTCCAGGCCGGGCTGAAGATCGTCGGCGAGACGCTGCCGCGCGCGGAGAACCGCGTGACGCTCGCCGACGAGCGCGACGCGTTCGGGCTGCCGGTCGCGCGCGTCACCTATTCGTACGACGACAACGACCGCCGGATGATCCGCCATGCGTTCGCGCAGATGGATCGCTCGCTCGCGGCAGCCGGCGCGCATGACATCTGGCACGAAGAAGACGACACCTGCCACCTCGCGGGCACCGCGCGGATGGGCGACGACCCGGCGACGAGCGTGGTCGACGCCGACTGCCGCAGCTGGGACATCCCGAACCTGTGGGTCTGCGACGGCTCGGTGTTTCCGACCGTCGGCGGCGTGAACCCGTCGCTGACGATCCAGGCGATCGCGTGCCGCACCGCCGATCGCATCCGCGCGCTCGTCGCGCGCGGCGACGCGCAGGCGCGTGCGCGGTGGCGGTGAGCGACACCCCGCCGCCGCGTGGTGTGTGCCGCGCCGGCCTAGCCATCTTCGAGGCGTCACGGCATGCACGCTTTCATCCGCCGTCCGGTGCGCGCTTTGCCGCAATCCGCCGCGAGCTCGCCGGCGTTGGCGTGAATCGGCACGATCTTTCCGGACCTGGACGGCATTGCGCAACTAACGGTCATCCTGTTTTTTCCCGACGACGAGGACACGCATGCCCGCGATGAGTGCAGCGGCATGGCCTGGCGAGCCGGCAAGGGGGGCGTTGGGGGCGTTCGCCTTGCGGCGTCCGGAGCGTCTGGTTCCGACGCGCGACGAGCATAAGCTGACACCGTCGACGGGTTCGAATAGCGGATCCCGACATCGACCAGTACGAGGGCGTGGTCCCGCTGCTCCTGCGCTTCTGCGTTGTGCGTTGTGCGTCGCTCGAGAGCGGGCTGCCGAACCCAAGCCGGCGGCGCCAGTACAGCCTACTGTTTCGTCACTGCCGCAGTTGCATTGAGGATCATCGTTGAAGTGGCGAGCCGCAAGTGTTGACAGAAAAAAGCATTCTCGACGAATTCGAACTCGTCTAATTGTTGTCTTGCCTCTGGCCGATTAATGTCCAGCGGGGTATCCGCCGACATTTTGGGAGGGGCTATTGGCAGCGAGCACGGCAATTTACGACGCACCTGCGCGCGCGGGCATCAACATCCATCAGTTCTACAGCCTCGACATCAAGGGCAATCCCGCGGCCACGCTTGCGGACATCTACGAGTTTGAAGGCACGCGCGGGATGGGTGAACCGACAAAGTACACGATCCAGTTCACTCATCCCCGGCATGACCTGTCGCGCAGCGAATTTCTGAACAGAATCGGCACGTTTGTGATCCAGCCTCCGCCGCGCGACCGTTGGAGTCAGCCGGAAGACGCGCGGCGCGTGCAAGGTGTCGTGACGGGATTCGCGTTGAAGGATGTCAATCGCGACCAGTCCCTCTACGAGATTGTGCTGGAGTCTCGGCTGGCGTTGCTGCGTCAGGTGCCCAAATGCCGGTTCTTCCTCGACATGACCGTACCCGAGATCATCGAACAGATACTCCGGGAACACGCGTTCAACAAGATTTTTGCCGGCTTTGAATTCACGCTGCACCGTACCTACCGCAAACGTAGCTTCGTGATGCAGTGGGGTGAGGACGACCTCGCATTCATCACAAGACTGTGCCGCCGCTCGGGCATCTGGTTCGTATGCGAGGCGGGCGAGCGTTGCGAACGGGTGCGCTTTGGCGATGACTATGCGCACTACCGACGCGATCCTGGGCGCCTGACGGCCGCCTACCGGCCGCGCAGCGGGCTGGAATCCAGCGGCATCGAAACCGTCAACGAACTGCAAATGACCGCAAGGACGCTGCCGGAGACTTATACCGTGCGCACGTTCAGTACGGAGGCGCAGCTTTCCGAACCGATCGAGGCAAGCAGCCCGATCCGTGAGGATCGCACAACGTATGGTGACGCATATACGTGGGGGACGCCCGACCAGAGCCAGGACGAAGCGAAGGAGGAAGCGCAACTACGGCGCGAAGCCGCGCTGGCCGAACAGATCGAGTATCGCGGCGAGTGCGACATGCTGGATCTCACCCCCGGTTCCGTATTGAAACTGTCGAACAGGGAATTGCCCGATGCGAAGCACGGGTTGCTGGTGGTCCGGATGGCATGTCGCGCGTCGCGCAGGCAGACGTATCACGTGAAGTTCGACGCGATTCCGTCCGACCGTCAATACCGGCTGCCGTTGAAGACGGAGACGTGGCCGAAGATTCACGGCGTGATCACCGGGACCATCGCGTCGTCGGATGGCTGGAAAGACCCATACCTGGACGGGCAGGGCGAATATATCGTTCACCTTCATTTGGACCGCGACACGCGGATGCCGGGTCTGCGAAGCTGCCCGATGCGTCTTGCCAAGCCATTCGCGGGGCCGAATCAAACAGGCTTTCACTTTGGATTGGTCGAGGGCACGGTCGTTGGTGTCAGCTTCCTGTGGGGCTGCGTCGATTTGCCGTTCATCAGCCACGTGCTCCATACCGCGCAGCACACGGACCCGATCATCTCGGGCGTTCCGTGGGGCACGCGCAATACCCTGCGGACCCGTTCGAACAACACGCTGGAGATGGACGACCGCGACGGTCGCGAACACATCAAGCTGGCGACAGAGCATGGCAAGACGCAACTGAATCTGGGTCACACGGTGGACCGTGACCAACAGCCGCGTGGCGAAGGCTTCGAACTGCGTACGGACAATCGCGGACACGTGCGAGCGGGTGGCGGCATGTTGGTATCGGCAGACCGGCAGGAGAGGGCGCGGGGCGAACAGACCGACATGCGTTCCGCGACCAACCAGTTCCAGCTTACGCAAGCGCATGCGCAAGGGTTGGCAGAGGCTGCGGCGGTGGCAAAAGCCGAGATCGCGGACTTGCGGGCAGAAAATGCGTGGCTCAAAAACGAACTGGCAGGCCTGAAAAAGTCCGTAATCGCGCTGTCCGCGCCAGCCGGCATTGGCCTGGCGACACCCGACCGCGTGATGGTGTCGGCAGGCAAGGACGTGAGCGTCGCCACGTCGTCGCGATTCAACGTGAATGCGATTCGAAATGTCGCCATCGCCGCCGGCGACGTGTTGTCGCTGTTCGCGAACAGAATGGGCATTCGCCTGTTCGCCGCGCGCGGCAAGGTCCAGATTCAGGCGCAGTCGGACGCGATGGAGCTGGTGGCGCAGCAGAACATGCAATTGAGCAGCGCGGCGGGCACGCTGACCGCGAACGCGGCCAACGGCGTTGTGCTCAGTGGCGGCGGCACGGCTTACGTCAAGGTTCAGGGCGATAACGTCGAGATTGGCGGGGCGGGGCGCCTGATTCTGAAGATCATCGAGATTCAGAAGGAAGGTCCGGGCGTGCTGTCGCTGCCATTGCCGAAGTTCGATCAAACCACGGTCTCGAATGACGAGCGGTTCATCCTGAGCGATGACGTGACCGGGCGGCCCATGAAGAACAAGCCGTACAAGATCCAACTGGCGGACTGAGGCTGACCCGTTTCCGTGAACGGTTGGGCAGTTAAATTTTAAGCAGGTGGAGTTCCTCCGTTTGGCGTGGTGCTGTGAGTTGTCCACGGCCGGCCGGCGGGTCGCCTATCACGAGCATGACGCTGGCCGGCGGTGGGCAACTCACTCGGCGAGCACGGTCGGTTTTGTTCGCGGTGGATCTGCTCGTAGATGATCGGCGAGCGATAGCCAAGGCTGCTGTGGCGGCGATGCGGGTTATACCAACCTTCGATGAATGAGAAGATCGCGCGGCTGGCTTGCTCGTGGGTTTCGAATCGCGTGCGAGCGAGCAATTCACATTCGAGCGTGGCGAAGAACGACTCGCACATGGCGTTATCAAAGCAGTCGCCCACGGAGCCCATGGATGGGTGCACGCCGGCCTCGCGGCAGCGCCGCCCAAACGCCAGTGAGGTGTATTGGCAACCTTGATCGGAATGGTGAATGACACCCTTGGCGTGGCGTTGCGCCAGCGCCATATCCAAGGCCTTGAGCATCAGCTCCGTGCGCAGGTGGCGACCCATCGCCCAGCCGACGATGCGGCGACTGAATACGTCCAGCACCACGGCCAGATAGAGAAAGCCTGCGCGGGTCGGCACGAAGGTCGCGTCGGCGACCCACAGCCGATTCGGCGCATCGGCGTTGAAGTGCCGTTGCACCAAGTCTGGTGCGGCGCGTGCTCCGGCTTGTCGTTGTGTCGTGGTGATCCATTTGCGTCGGCTCACGCCACGCAGACCCGCGATGCGCATCAGTCGCGCGACCCGTTTGCGGGCGACGTGGATGCCTTGCTCGGCAAGTTCCGCATGAACGCGGGGCATGCCGTAGGTGCCGCGTGAGCCGGCGTAGATAGCACGGATGCGGGCCGACAGATCTGCATCACTGCGAGCATGCGACGATGGTGCTCGTTGGCGCCAGACGTAGAAGCCGCTGGCAGAGACCCCCAGCAGCCGTGCCATCGTCGCAATAGGCCAGGTGGCCTGATTCGCTTTCATGAACTCGAACCCTTGTCGGGCAGCGTTCCGGTCTCCCTCGCGAACCAGGCCGCGGCTTTTGCCAGAATCTCGCGCTCAAGCTTGAGCTGGCGGTTCTCGCGGCGCAGGCGCGAGAGTTCTTCGCGTTCGGTCGAGGTCAATCCGTCGGGCCGTATGCCGGCGTCACGATCGGCCTGGGCAACCCAGCCGTAGATGGTCGGTATGCTCGGACCGAACTCCTTGGCTAGTTCCTCGGGGCGACGCCCGGCATGTACCAGGTCCACGATCTGTTGCCGAAATTCCGGTGCATAGGGCGCTCGGTATTTGGACATGATCCGTACCTCCTCCTTGACAGGATAGATCGTGTCCACGAAAGCGGGTCATCTCCA
>NZ_JBQEON010000010.1:0-180200 GCF_052045245.1 Burkholderia sp. 22313 | reverse complement strand
CCCGTCTGCGACTCGCCCGTCATCGGGCTCGTGCCCGACGTCGCATCGCGCGGCGACGCGAGCAGCGAGAAGTTCGAATTTCCGCCGTTGCGCACATACGCGACCGTGCCGTACAGGAACGTGCGCTTCGACAGGTTGTACGTGGTACCGAGCACGTACATCATCGCGTGGCCCGACGGATCGTGCGATGCATCGCCGCCGCCGTCGCCGACCTTCACGTAGTACCCGCCGCCCGTCACCGCCCACTGCGGCGTGGCCGTATACGTCGCGCCGAGCCAGTAGTGATCGGCACGATCGGCGACACCGGCCGGGCTGTCCGGCGCCTGGTAGTGCGTATACGCGCCCTGGATCTTGAACTTCGACACCTTCACGTTCGCGCCGACGAAATACTCGCGCGACGCGGTGAAGATGTTGCTGAACTTGCCGTTGTTGTCGCGCAGTTCGTCGTACATGCCGCGCACGTCGAACAGCGGCGAGTGGTACGACAGCATGATCCCGTCCGAGCGGCCGAAGTCGTCGGCCGCGCCGTAGTTGAAGCCGCGCGATTGATTGCCGAACGCATATTGCGCCTGCACGTCGAAGCCGCCGATCACCGGGCTGTGATATTCGATGTTGTTGCTGGTCTGCTGCCAGTTGCGGCCGCGCACGAGCGATGCGGATGAAAACGCCTGCTGGACGAACGGATCGAATTCCCACACGCCGTCGCTGTCGATGAACAGGTTGCGGCCGGCCTGCAGCTGGCCCCACGTGTCGCTCTTCAGGCCGACATACGCGCGGCGCGACCACATGCGTCCGCCGCCCGTCGTGCCGTTCATCACCTGGAACGCGGTTTCCAGGTTGAAGACGGTCGACATCCCGCCGCCGAGATCCTCGACGCCTTTCAGGCCGAACATGCTGGTGCCCCAGTCGCCGCCCTCCGCGCTCCAGCGCGTCGAGCTGCCGTTCGGCGTCGCGATGTGGTTCAGGTATTCGACGCCGCCGTCGACACGGCCGTACAGCGTCACGCTGGTCTGTGCGAGCGCGGCGGCCGGTGCGGCGGCCACGATCAGCCATGCGAAATGTTTGAGTCGCAAAATGTTGCCCCCTCGGAGTCTCGACCGTCCGGCCCGCGCCCCATGCGCGCGCCGGCGGTCCGTTCACCCGCGATCGATCGAAAAACGCCCCGGGCCCGCCGCGCAAAGCGCAAGCAGGCCGCCGGAGATCGCGATGTTCTTGTAGAAATGAATCATGTTGTTGATCTGCTCGCCGCCCGTCATCGTCCAGTAGTGGTGGCCGATGATGCCGGTGCCGATCGCATACAGCGCAAGCAACAGCGCGAGCGGCCGCGTCTGGAAACCGACGAGGATCGCGATGCCGACGAACAGCTCCATCACGACGGCGATCGCCGCCGAGATGATCGGTGCCGGCGCGCCTTCGGTGCCCATGAACGCGATCGTCCCGGAGAAGTCGGCGATCTTCTTCCAGCCGAACATCACGAACAGGATTACGAGCAGGATGCGGGACAGCAGCAGCAGCACATCGCGCTGGGACGCGAGAAACGGTTGATTCGGTGTCATGGTGTGATCAACGAAAACGATGCGCGCAACGGCACGCACCGGATTGCCAGTGAATCAGGACGGGCGAATGCAACGCCGCCCGCCCCGCCCTGCAACAACCGGCATCGGGGCCCGCCCGATGTGCTGTGCTCCTCCTCTTGTCAGTGTTGCCCTGACTGCACGCGCAGAGGCGTCAACGCGCCTTCGCGACGTCCTGCTCGGTTACCTTCGCGGCCGGATTGCCGAACTGGCCGGTCAGGTAGTTCGCGAGCGCGGCGATCTGCGCATCCGACAGCTCGTTGCGGAACGCCGGCATCCCGACGTCCTCGCTGCCGGCCTTGCGCTGCACGCCGTTCAGGATCACCTGCACCAGGTTCGCCGGGTTCGACGCGCCCACCGTCGAGTTGTGGAACAGCGACGGGTAATAGCCGTCCGGCGTGCCCTTGCCCTGCATCTGGTGACACGTCGCACAGTTGCCGAGATACAGCCGCGCCGGGTCGATGCCCGACGACGCGAGCGGCACGCCGCGCAGCTTCAGCCCATCTTCCGCCGGCTTGCCCCACGACGAACGCGACTGCTTCGCGTCGCCGTTGGCCACCGCCGGCACCGTGCGGATGTACGTCGCGATCGCGCCGACGTCGGTGTCGGTCATCTTCGAGAAGCTGTGCTCGACCGCCTCGGCCATCGGACCGGCCGCCTGCGCGACACCCGGCACGCTGCCGGTACGCAGGTACTGGACGAGCTGCGCCTGCGTCCAGCCGCCAATCCCCGCGTTCGGGTCGGACGTGATGTTGTACCCGTCCCAACCCGCCAGCACCGAACCCGACAGGAAGCTGCCGCCCGTCTCGTCGAGCGACTTCTCCTGCATCGCGATGCCGCGCGGCGTGTGGCACGTGCTGCAGTGCGCGAGGCCCTGCACCAGGTACGCACCGCGGTTCCACTCCGCGCTCTGCGCCGGCTTCGGCTGGTACGCGCCGTCCTTCAGGAACAGCCAGTTCCAGATCTTCAGCGGCCAGCGCATGCTCAGCAGCGCGGGGATTTCGTTCTTCGGCGGCGCCTGCTTGACCGGTTCGACGCCATGCATGAAGTACGCATACAACGCCTGCACGTCGTCATCGTTGATCTTCGCGTACGACACGTACGGCATCGCCGGATACAGATTGTCGCCGTTCTTCGACACGCCGTGACGCACCGCGCGCTCGAAGTCGTCGAAGGTCCAGTTGCCGATGCCGGTGTCGGGATCCGGCGTGATGTTGCTCGTGTAGATCTTGCCGAGCATCGGCACCGGCATCCCGAGGCCGCCGGCGAACGGCTTGCCGCCCTTCGCGGTGTGGCAGGCCATGCAGTCGCCCGCGACCGCGAGATATTCGCCGCGCTTGATCTGCGCGGGATCGGCCGAATCGGCCGCGCGCACGAGGCCCGGCAGCGCGAGGCAGCCGGCGAGGAGGAAGGTGAGAGTAGATTTCCGCACGGTCAGACTTCCTTCTTCAGCGTGTCCGACATCCGCAGCGCCAGCGCCGCGATCGTCAGCGTCACGTTCACCGTACCGACGGTCGGCATCGTCGAGCTGCTCGAGATGAACAGGTTCGGATGGTCGAACGTGCGGCAGTCCTTGTCGACGACCGAGTCGCGCGCATCCGCGCCCATGATCGTCGCGCCCGTGATGTGGTTGTTCGGCGCGAACTCGTCGTTGAACACGACCTCCGTGCCGCCCAGCACCTTCGCCGCCGTGGCGTAGACCTCGCGCGTATGCACGGCGCCGCGCTTCACGTAGTCGCCGATCGCGTACGTGATTTCCGGGCGCGGAATGCCGATCGCGTCGGTGGCCGTCTTGCTCGGCACGATGCGGTTCTCGGGCTGCGGCAGGATTTCGTGGAAGCAGTCGAACTGCACGTAGCGCGCGGAACGGTCGCGGATCTGCGCGTCGAGCTCGTCGGGCTTCATCAGCTTGCCGGCCTTGAAGATCTTCTGCGTCTCCTGGTTGATGCGCGACATGTTCGACAGGTGGATCTTCTTCGCGGCTTCGGTCGCGCGAAACGGGCCGTCGCGGAAACCGATCAGCGACGTCATCTCCTGCGGGCCGCGGCCCGGCCATAGCTTCTCGCTCGCGTAGAACGACACGCCGGTGCCCGGGTGGTCCATCAGGTTGCGCCCGACCATGTCGGAACTGTTCGCGACACCGTTCGGGAAATCGCGGTTCGCCGACATCAGCAGGATCTTCGGCGTCTCGATGCCGTTGGCGGCCACGACGAAGTACTTGCCCTCGACACGATGGTCGGCGCCCGTCTTGTCCTTGTAGATCGCGGCGACGATGCGCTTGTCCGGGCCCGTCTCGAGCTTGTACACGACCGCGCTGTCGATCAGCTTCGCGCCGGCCTGCTCGGCCTTCTCGACGTGCACGATGCCGTTGTACATCGCGCCGATCGGACAGATCGGCATGCAATTGTTGTTCCCGCAACAAGTCGGCCGGCCGTCGTACGGACGGCTGTTGCGCGCGACCGGCTCGGTCACCACGTGGAACTTCGGGTCATGGCCGTTGAGCGCGCTCTTGATCGTCTGCTCGTTGAACGACAACGGCAGCGGCGGCATCGGATACGGCTGCTTGCGCGGCGAGTACAGGTCTTCCTCGGGGCCGGGGCCCCACACGCCGAGCTCTTCCTCCGCGCGCTGGTACCAATGCTCGAGGTCGTCGTACTGGATCGGCCAGTCGCGCGCGACGCCATACACCGTCTTCATCTTGAAGTCGTTCGGAATGAAGCGCCACGCGGACGCGGCCCAGTGCCACGTCGTGCCGCCCACCGCGCGGATGTACTGCGAGTTGAACTTGTGCTCGCCCTTCAGGATCAGGTAGTCGTTCGGCGGGCCGTATTCCGGATGCGGCGCCCACGGGCTCGACGGGTACGGCGCCATGAAGTCCGTCTTGTCGGGCTGGTTGCGAAAGCGTTCGACGATATCGCCGCGCGGCATGCGCGGGCCGGCTTCGAGCAGGATCACCGACTTGCCCGCCATCGCGAGCTGGTGCGCAACGATCGCGCCTGCGACACCGGACCCGACGACCACGACATCGGCTTTTTGCGTATCGGTATCGGCCATCAGGCTTGCCTCTCGATCGGTTTTTCGGCCCAGAAGCCGGGTTTGTTGGGGCAATACGAAGGGATCACGAGCGTGTCGGACACGACGCTGAACATTAATGCTTCCTCGTACGTAATCACGACGTTGTCGACGATGCCGAGATACCACGCTTCGAGAATCGACAGCGCGAACGCTTGCTGATCGGGGTTCAACGAACCGGACGCGAGCGCGCCGGCGAGTTGCGACAGCCCGTCGGCGGTCTTGAACGAGCCCTTCTGCAAGGCCTGCAGGAAGCGTTCGCCGAGCACGCGGCTCAGCCCCTTCTTGCCTGTCAGTGCTTCGGAGAGCGTCATGAACGTATCGAGCGGCGCGGTGGCGGGATTGTCGGCCAGGGCCCGCAACGCCAGCGAGCCGGTGAGGCCCGCCGCCGTCAGCGCCAGTGCGCCCTGCAGCCATTGACGCCGCGTGATGCCGGTTGCGGCTGCGTCGTTATCGCGACGCGAGTGGGGGGTGTTGTCGTTGTGCATGTTTCCTTCTCTCGAACACCGGATTCGGGAAAACCACGCTTGATATTTCTCAAACTTCGCGCGGCCATGAAATGTACGCGCACAAAGCGGATCGGACAATGCCTTTATAGTCCATTAAATGTTCCGCAATCCGTGACAATCGACATTTCGCTGCATCTTTGTGTCGTCGACGCGACAATTCTGCATCCGGAGGCAGGGTGTCGCAAGCCGGCGACACGCCGCCTCCCGTCATCCGCTCGCATGCCCGTCGGTTAGAATCCGGTGCTGCAATCAAACAGAAAGCTTCCCCCGAGGGCATCGAGCGATGAAGCCGCACGACAAACACAACAACACGAATCCGACCAACCCCGTCACACGGCTGCTCTGGCGTATCGGCATGATCGCCGCACTCGGCACCGCCACCGCACTGTCGCTGCATGCGGGCGCGGCGCGCACCGTGAGCGTGTCGCCGCAAGGTACGGTCACCGAAGTCCGGCAGAGCGTCGTCAAGTTCGACGAACCGATGGTCGCGTTCGGTTCGGCATCCGCGCCGAATCCCGCGCGCATGACCTGCAACGATTCCACTGCCGCACGCGGCCAGGGTCACTGGCTCGACGACAAGACCTGGGTCTACGATTTCGAAAACGATCTGCCGCCGGGCGTGCGCTGCTCGGTCGCGCTCAACGACACGCTGCGCTCGGTGGCCGGCAATGCGGTCAGCGGCCCGCGCCGCTTCACGTTTCAAACCGGCGGCCCGTTCCCGGTGACGGTGCGCCCCGGCTCGCGCGAGATCGAGGAACGCCAGGTGTTCGTGCTGAAGCTGAACGGCCCGGCCGAGCCGCGTTCCGCGCTCGCGAACATCTGGTGCGAAGCGGCCGGCATCGGCAACCGCATCCCCGTCACCGCCGCCGACGACGATACGCGCAATGCGCTGCTCGACCACTTCGGACTGAAGAAGGACGCCGCGCGCGTGCTGACGCTGTCGTGCGCGCAGGCGCTCCCCGCGAGCGCGAAGATGCAGCTCGTCTACGGCAAGGGCGTCGCGAGCCCGAGCGGCATCGCGAACGACACCGAGCGCCGCTTCGACTTCACGGTGCGTGCGCCGTTCGCCGCAAGCTTCTCGTGCGAGCGCGAGAACGCGAAGGCGCCCTGTACACCGCTGCGCCCGCTGACGCTCACGTTCAATGCGCCGGTCTCGCGCAAGAACGCCGAGGCGATCAAGCTGCGCGGCCCCGACGGTACGCTTGCACCGACCTTCGCGGCCGACGACCACAGCGACGAAGTGACCACCGTCACGTTCAACCCGCCGCTGCCCGCGCAGGCGAACCTGACGATCGAGCTGCCGTCCGGCCTGCGCGACGTGACCGACCGCTCGCTCGCGAACGCCGATCTGTTCCCGCTCGCGACGCGCACCGCGCCGATGCCGCCGCTCGCGAAATTCTCGTCGGGCACCTTCGGGATCGTCGAGCGCTTCGCCGAACTCGATACGCCCGCGCTCGTGCCCGTCACGCTGCGCAACGTGGAGGCCGACCTGCATATCGCCGGCCTCAACACGAGCGGCGCGCAATTCGCGAACCTGAAGGTCGACGACGACACTGCGATCCGTCAATGGATGCGCACCGTCGAGCGCTTCGACAACGGGTCGATGACGGCCGGCACGATCGACGAGCGGATGCCGGGCCTGCTGCACCGCAAGGGCCAGCACCCCGTCCATGTGCCGCTCGCGGCCGGCGAGAAGATGCCGGCGCCGCAGGATCGCCGCATCGACGTGCGCTCGCTGTCGCTGCTCGCCGGCGAACCGGGCGCGCACGCGCTGACGCTGCCGAAGGCCGACCCGAAGACGCTACGCCCGTTCGAAGTCGTCGGCGTGCCGATCGACAAGCCCGGCTTCTACGTGCTCGAACTCGCGTCGCCCGCGCTCGGCCGCTCGCTGCTCGCGAAGCCGTCGAGCATGTTCGTGCGCACCACCGTGCTCGTCACGAACCTCGGCGTGCATCTCAAGCAGGGCCGCGAGAACAACCTCGTGTGGGTCACGACGCTCGACAAGGGCAAGCCCGTGCCGAACGCGCAGATTCGCGTATCGGATTGCAACGGCGACGAAATTGCGTCGGGCAAGACCGATGCGCAAGGCCTGCTGAAGATCGACGGCCCATTCGAGCCGAAGCATGCATGCAGCCAGTCGGAACGCTTCGACGACTACTTCGTGTCGGCGCGCGTCGACGATCCGAAGACGGGCCGCGACATGGCGTTCGTCAGCTCGAACTGGAACCGCGGGATCGAGTCGTGGCGCTTCAACGTGCCGACCGACACCGACAGCGCGCCGACCGTGCGCGCGCATACCGTGTTCGACCGCACGCTGTTGCGGGCCGGCGAAACCGTGTCGATGAAGCATTTCCTGCGCACCGAGACGCTGCAGAGTCTCGCGTTCCCGGCGCAATACCCGACGCGCGTGACGATCCGCCATCTCGGCTCCGATCAAACCTACAAGCTGCCGCTCACCTGGTCGGCCGACCACAGCGCGGACACGCGGTTCACGCTGCCGCCCGCGGCGAAGCTCGGCGAATACAGCGTGTCGCTCGAAGGCGGTCCGGACGATGCGCCGACCACCCGTTACACCAGCGGCAGCTTTCGTGTCGAGGCGTTCCGGCTGCCGGTGCTGAAAGGAACGATCAGCGCGCGCGACGCGCAGAAGAGCCCGCTCGTCGCGGTCAAGGAAGCGCCGCTCGCGGTGCAGATCGATTACGTGTCGGGCGGCGGCGCATCGAACCTGCCCGTGCAGGTGTCGGCGCTGATGAAGTGGGCATCGCCGCCGTTCGCGGATCGCTTCGAGGACTTCAGCTTCACGCCCTATCGCCCCGACCGGAGCGACGGCAACGCCGACGACGATTCGCAGGACGGCGACAGCGCATCGGCGGCAAACAACGATCCCGACGCGACCAGGCTGATCGCGGACAAGCTGCCGCTGACGCTCGACCGCAACGGCGCAGGTTCCGTCACGCTCAAGGGCCTGCCCGACGTCGACGCGCCGAAGCGCATCGCGCTCGAGGCGACCTTCGCGGACCCGAACGGCGAAGTGCAGACGATCCGCGGCGACACGATCCTGTGGCCGGCCGCGGTGGTGGCCGGCATCAAGGCGGGCCGCTGGGTGTCGGTCGGCCAGCGCGTGCCGGTGCAGGCGCTCGCGGTCGACCTGCAGGGCAAGCCGCGTGCATCGGTGTCGATCGAGATCAAGGGTGTCGCGCACATCACGACGTCGTCGCGCAAGCGGATGGTCGGCGGCTTCTACGCATACGACAACAAGAGCGACACGCGCGACCTCGGCGTGCTGTGCTCGGGCAAGACCGACGACAAGGGCCGCATGGCCTGCGACGCGACGCTCGAACAGGCCGGCAACGTCCAGTTGATCGCCGTCGCGAAGGACGGCGACGGCCGCGCGTCGAATGCGTCGACGTCGGTGTGGGTCACGCGCGAGGATGAACTCTGGTTCGGCGGCGACAACACCGACCGGATCGACGTGATTCCGGAGAAGACCGCCTACGAACCGGGCGAAACGGCCCGCTTCCAGGTGCGCATGCCGTTCCGCTACGCGACCGCCCTCGTCGCGGTCGAGCGCGGCGGCGTGATGGAAACGCACATCGTGCAGCTCAACGGCAAGAACCCGACCGTCGACCTGAAGGTCGGCGAATCGTGGGGGCCGAACGTGTACGTGTCGGTGCTCGCGTTGCGCGGCCGGATTCGCGAAGTGCCGTGGTACTCATTCTTCACGTGGGGCTGGAAAGCGCCGGTCGAATGGGCGCGCGCATTCTGGCGCGAAGGCCGCCATTATGAAGCGCCGACCGCGTTCGTCGACCTGTCGAAGCCCGCGTTCCGCTATGGCCTCGGCGAGATCAAGGTCGGCACGGGCGTGCATCGTCTCGGCGTGACCGTGACGACCGACGCAGCGCGCTATACGGTGCGCAGCAAGGCGCAGGCGCACGTGAAGGTCACGCTGCCGAACGGCCAGCCCGCGCCGGCCGGCACGCAGATCGCGGTCGCGGCCGTCGACGAGGCGCTGCTCGAACTGATGCCGAACAACAGCTGGGACCTGCTCGACGCGATGCTGCAGCGGCGCGCGTACGGCGTCGAGACGGCCACCGCGCAGATGGAAATCGTCGGCCGCCGCCACTTCGGCCGCAAGGCCGTGCCGGCCGGCGGCGGTGGCGGCAGCGCGCCGACCCGCGAGCTGTTCGACACGCTGCTGCTGTGGAATCCACGCGTGACGCTCGACGCGAACGGCAGCGCGACCGTCGAGGTGCCGCTGAACGACGCGCTCACGCGCTTCCGGATCGTCGCGATCGCGGCCGTCGGCGCCGACCGCTTCGGCACCGGCAGCACGTCGATCCGCAGCACGCAGGATCTGCAACTGATCTCCGGCCTGCCGCCGCTCGTGCGCGAAGGCGATGCGTTCCGCGCGCAGGTCACGCTGCGCAACACGACCGAGCGCGCGATGCAGGTCGTCGTGACGCCGCGCGTGACGGGTCTCGCCGTCGCGCCCCAGACGGTATCGCTCGCGGCCAATGCGGCGACCGAGGTCGCGTGGACGATCACCGTGCCCGAGCAGGCGCTCGACGCCGCCGGCGCGCTGAACTGGCGCATCGAGGCGGCCGAGCAAGGCGGCCAGCGCGCGTCCGACGCGCTGGCCGTCGCGCAGAAGGTCGTGCCCGCGCTGCCGGTGACCGTGCAGCAGGCCACGCTCGCGCAGGTCGACGGCACGCTGACGGTGCCCGTGTCGGCGCCGGCCGGCGCCGTCGGCAACGCACAGGGCGCGCCGCGCGGCGGCATCACCGTGTCGCTGCAGTCGAAGCTCGCGGACGGCCTGCCCGGCGTGCGACGCTGGTTCGAGCGTTATCCATATCGTTGCCTGGAACAGCAGACGTCGCGCGCGATCGGCCTGCACGACGCCGCGCAATGGCAGGCGCTGGTTGCACGCATGCCCGTCTATCTCGACAGCGACGGGCTCGCGAGCTACTTCCCGCCGTCGTCCGACGACGCGCACTCCGGCAGCCCGACGCTGTCGTCGTACCTGCTCGTCGTATCCGACGAAGCCAGCCGTCTCGATCCGCGCTTCGCGCTGCCGGAAGACCTGCGCACGCAACTCGAAGCCGGGCTCGCGCGTTTCGTCGACGGCCGCATCGAGCGCAACGCATGGGCGCCGCGCCAGGATCGCGATCTTCGCAAGCTCGCCGCGATCGAGGCGCTGTCGCGTCACGGCGCCGCGCAAGGCCGCATGCTCGGCTCGATCGAGATCGCGCCGAACCAGTGGCCGACCTCGGCGGTGATCGACTATCACGCGATCCTCACGCGCGTGAAGGACATCCCGCAGCGCGACGAGAAACGCGCGCAGGTCGAACAGATCCTGCGTGCGCGCCTCACGTACCAGGGCACGCAGCTCGTGTTCTCGACCGCGCGCGACGACGATCTGTGGTGGTTGATGACGAGCAACGAGACCAACGCCGCGCGTCTCGCGCTGGAGTTCGCGGGCGACCCGGCGTGGAAGGACGAGATGCCGCGCGTGGCAACCGGCCTGCTCGCCCTGCAACGTCAGGGCGCATGGCAGACGACGACGTCGAACGCACTCGGCCAGCTCGCGATCGAGCGCTTCTCGCGCACCTACGAGAGCACGCCGGTCGCCGGCGCGACGACGGTCGCGCTCGGCGGCAACGCGCGCGCGATCTCGTGGTCGCAGGCGCCCTCGAGCGCGCCCGCCGACACCCTCGCCTCGGCCACGCCCGCGACCCGCGCCGCCGCCGCGCGCAGCGTGCTGATGCCGTGGCCGCGTGCGTCGCAGGCGCCGGCCACGCTGTCCGTCACGCAGGACGGCACGGGCCGCCCGTGGGCGACCGTCGAAAGCCTCGCGGCCGTGCCGCTGCGCGCGCCGTTCGCGGCCGGCTACCGGATCACGAAAACCGTCACGCCCGTGTCGCCGGCCGTCAAGGGGGTGCTGACACGCGGCGACGTCGTGCGCGTGCATCTCGACATCGATGCGCAGAGCGACATGACGTGGGTCGTCGTCAACGATCCGATCCCGTCCGGCGCGACGATCCTCGGTTCGGGCCTCGGTCGCGACTCCGAAGCCGCGACGCAGGGCGAGAAATCGCCGGACGGCGCATGGCCGGCGTTCATCGAACGCGACTTCGACGGCTACCGCGCGTATTACGACTATCTGCCGAAGGGCAAACTCTCGGTCGAATACACGGTGCGGCTGAACAACGTCGGCACCTTCGGGCTGCCGCCGACGCGCGTCGAAGCGCTGTATGCGCCGTCCGTCCACGGCCTGTGGCCGAACCCGCCGATGACCGTGAAGCCGGCCGACGCGGGCAAGTAAGAGAACGAGATGATCGATCGTGGATTGCCGCGGCCGGCACGCTTCGCCGGCCGCCTCTTCGTCGCCGTCGTGCTGGCCGCGCCGCTCGTCGCGCACGCGCTGCCCGGCTACGACGACGTGCGCCGCAACTGGCGCAGCTCCGACTGGGTGCTGCTCGCGCGCGACGGCACGCCGCTGCAGCGTACGCGTGTCGATCTCACCGAACGGCGTGGCGACTGGGTATCGCTCGCCGACGTGTCGCCCGCGTTGCGCGAGGCGATCGTCGTGTCCGAGGACAAGCGCTTCTACGAACACAGCGGCGTCGACTGGCGCGGGATCGCCGGCGCGGCGTGGGGCAATCTGTGGAACGAGCGCACGCGCGGCGCGTCGACCGTGACGATGCAGCTCGCCGGGCTGCTCAGCGATTCGCCGCGCCGCTCGGGCCAGCGCTCGCTGCCGCAGAAGGCCGCGCAGGCGATGAACGCGCTGCTGCTCGAACGCGGCTGGCGCAAGGACCAGATCCTCGAGGCCTACCTGAATCTCGTGCCATTCCGCGGCGAGACGGTCGGGCTCGCCGCGCTGTCGCAGGTGCTGTTCGGCAAGGCGCCGTCCGGGCTCGACGCACGCGAGGCCGCGATCGCCGCCGCGCTGGTGCGCGCGCCCAATGCGGCGCCCGCGAAAGTCGCCGAGCGCGCGTGCCGGATCCTGCGCGACATGCATGCGGAACCCGCGTGCGCGTCGCTCGACGGTTACGTGCAGCTCGTGATCGCGCGGCCGGCCAACGCCGTGCGCGACGACGGCGCGGCGCTCGCCCCGCACTTCGCGCGCCGTATCGCGGCCGAGGTCAAACCGGCGGCCGGCGCGCAGGTGCGCACGACGCTCGATGCGCCGCTGCAGCGCTTCGCCCGCGACACGCTCACGCGCGCGCTGACCGAGCTCAACGCACCCGCGCACCGGCGCAACGTGCAGGACGGCGCGGTCGTCGTGATCGACAACGCGACCGGCGAGATTCGCGCATGGGTCGGCTCGTCGGGCGCGTTGTCGAGCGCGCGCGACGTCGACGCCGTGCTCGCGCCGCGCCAGGCCGGCTCGACGCTCAAGCCGTTCCTCTATGCGCAGGCGATCGACGAGAAGCGGCTGACGGCCGCGTCGCTGCTCGACGATGCGCCGATCAACCTCGCCGCCGGCGGCGGCCTCTATATTCCGCAGAACTACGACAAGGATTTCAAGGGCTGGGTGAGCGTGCGCACCGCGCTCGGCGGCTCGCTGAACGTGCCGGCCGTGCGCACGCTCGTGCTCGTCACGCCGCACCGTTTCGCGCGCACGCTGACCGCGCTCGGCCTGCCGCTCGCGCAGGAAGGCGACTACTACGGCTTCAGCCTCGCGCTCGGCAGCGCGGACGTCACGCTGCTGTCGCTGACCAACGCGTACCGCGCGCTCGCGAACGGCGGTGTCGCACGCAAGGTCGTCGACCTGCCGGCGGCAGCGCCCGCTTCCGGCGCGTCGGCGCCGCGCCGTGCGGACGACGGCACGTGCGTGTTCAGCGAAGCGGCCAGCTTCGTCGTTACCGACATCCTCTCCGACAACAACGCACGCGTGCGCACCTTCGGCTTCGACAACCCGCTCGCGACGCGCTTCTTCTCGGCGGTGAAAACCGGCACGAGCAAGGACATGCGCGACAACTGGACGGTCGGCTTCACCTCGCGCTATACGGTCGGCGTGTGGGTCGGCAATGCGGACGGCTCGCCGATGTGGGACGTGTCGGGCGTCACGGGCGCGTCGCCGGTGTGGTCGGCCGTCGTCGGCTATTTGCACCGCGATGTGCCGAGCCGCGCGCCACGCGCGCCGGCCGGTGTCGAAACGCGCCGCATCACGTTCGAGCGCGACGTCGAGCCGTCACGCAACGAGTGGTTCATCGCGGGTACGGCACTCGATACGATCCGGCTGGCGGCGCCCGTCACGCCGGGCAAGGATGGCGCGCGCGCACCGCTGACGATCGGCGCGCCGACCGACGGCACGATCTTCGCGATCGATCCGGACATTCCGCCGAAGAACCAGCGGATCTGGTTCGAACGCTCGTCCGGGCACGCCACGAAGTTCGCGTGGCGGCTCGACGACAAGGTGATCGGACATGCCGATCGCATCGCGTGGATGCCGTGGCCGGGCCGGCACCGGCTCGAACTCGTCGACGCGCGCGGCAACGTTGCGGATGCGATCGGCTTCGAGGTGCGCGGCGCGTTCGCGAAGCCGGGCTCACGCAATCCGTAGCAAGCCCCCGGCCGACAGTGAACGAACCGGCAAGCAATCCCCGGATCGCAGACCTAGAATAGGAACAGTGCGTCGATGCATCGGCGCACACCGGTTGCCCTGCCGCGTCCCTTCCCCCGATTCCCCGCGACCATGAACCTTCGCCATTCGTGCTTCACCCACCCCGCGCTGGGCACGCTGTGCGTCGCCGCCCTCGCGTCGCTGGCCGGCTGCAACGGCGACGCCTGCTTCGGCGTCGATGTCTGCTTCAACGACACCAACACGCAGACCGTCACGCTGTCCGGCACGGCGGCCACCGGCGCCGCGCTCGCGAGCGCGGCGGTGACGGTGAGTTGCGCGCAAGGCTCGGCCACGACGCTGACCGACGGCGGCGGCAACTACCGGGGGTCGGTCAACGCCGCGCTGCCCTGCGTGATCACCGTCGCGTCGGGCGGCACGAGCCTGCATTCGCTCGCCTACGCGGGCGGCACCTTCAACACGACGCCCGAGACCGAGCTGATGCTCGTCTATCTCGCCGCGCAGCTCGGCACGGACACGGCCGGGCTGATCGGCAATTTCCAGGGCAATGCGCATTTCCAGCAGGTGATGAACAGCCCGGGCACGGTACAGGCCGCGCAATCGGCGGTCGCGACGAACCTGCAGCAGCGCTATTCGGTGACGTTGTCGACGCCGGCGTTCCTGACGACGCCGTTCGTGGTCGGCCAACCGGGCGTCGACAGCGATCTCGACGCGCTGGCGAAGGCCGGCGCGATCGATTCGAACGGGATGCCGGATCCGGCCGCCGTGTCGCTCTTGATGCAGGCGGGCGCGGCGCACCCGCTGTGAGCGGCCGGCATGCCGTTGCGGCACGCCGCCATGCGCGCTGCCCGGCTTACGCCGCTTCCCCGCTCCCGCAGGCGACGCTCGCGGCCTGCTGCTGCGTCAGGTAGCGCAGCAGCTTCGTCACCATCCATACGACGATGCACGACAGCGCGACGAAGAACACCGCGAGCGGCGTCAGGACGTGGATCGACACGAAACCGGCCAGCCCCATCATCGCGGACGACACGAGCAGCAGCGCGCATCCGAGGATCGCGCTGGTCAGGCCGGCGATATGCGGAAACAGCGAATTGCCCTTGGCCATCAGCGTCGGGTACATCGCGCCCGCACAGAAGCCCATCACGAGCACCGGCGTCGCGAGCGTCCATACGCGCAGCCCGACGGTCAGCGCCAGCACCAGCATCGCGACCGACGCCCCCGCCATCACGCGCGCGCCGATGCGCAGCCGTTGCTCGGCGCTCGGCAGCCCGCGCCCGTGGATGCGGTTCGACAGGCCGCCGAGGAAATACATCAGCCCGATCCCGAGCGCGAGATAGCCGAAGAAGGTCGGCGGCTTGTGCAGCGTGGTCTGCACCATGAACGGCCCGACGATGTTGAACACGAGCAGGATGCTGTAGCACAGCCCCTGTGCCAGGAAGCAGCTCTGGAACACCGGGCTCGCCAGTACCTTGCCCGCGTTCGTCATCAGCGTGCGCGGCTCGAGATGCACCGGTTTCGGCAAGGTTTCGCGGTACCGCCACAGCAGCGCCCACATCACCAGCGAATACACCAGCAGGAACACGAGGCACGCGCGCCAGCCGAACCATTCCTGCAGGTGCGCGCCGATCACCGGCGCGACGATTGGCGCGAGCCCCCATGCGATCGACATGTAGGTAAACGCATGCATCAGCGCCTGGCCCGAGAACGAGTCGGTGATGATGGCCTTCGCGAGCAGGTTGGTGGTCGCAATCCCGAAGCCCTGCAGGCAGCGCGCCAGCACGAACGTCTCGAGGTTCGGCGCGCCGAGCGACAGCAGGCAGCCGATCGTGTAGATCACGAGCCCGAACGCGAGCACGCGCTTGCGTCCGTACGCATCGGCGACCGGGCCGAAGATCAGCTGGCCGAGCGCATAGGCGGCCATGTAGCCGGACACGCTCGACTGGATCGCCTGCGGCGTGGTCGCGAACGAACGCGCCATGTCGGGCAGCGCGGGCACGTAGATGTCGATCGCGAGCTGGCCGGCGGACGCGAACAGGCAGATCAGGAACAGCAGGAAACGCGGCGAATTCGATTCGCGCGCGGGAATGAGCGAGACGTTCATGACAACGGGGAAGGATTCGGACGGCAGCGACACGCGCCGGCTTGTTCGAATGGCGAACAGTGGTGCGCGGTGAATCGCGTATTGTGCCTGTTGTTGCGCGCCGCGACAGGAATCCCATTTCATGGGCGAGGTTGAATGTCGATTGGGGCATCCCCTTGCCGATCGTCCATTTCTCCGTTCCCGCGGGCGCGGCGCGGGTTTTAATCCTGATTTAAGCCAGCGCTCGCATTCTCTGTCATGGCTCTATCCGTGAGCCGCACGATTCGTTCGTTGTTGATTCGATCAGTATCGTTTGATGGAGATACGAAGATGCGATTCCGTTCGTATATGACGGCGGGCGCGCTGGCGCTGATGCCCGTGTTCGCCATGGCCGGGCAGGCCGCCACCCAGCCCGCGCAACCGATGTTCGTCAACGTCGACGGGCAGGCCGTGCCCGTGAAGACCAGCACGCACGTCGTCCAGACGGCCGTCGGCCCGATGAAGGTCAGCACGTGGAGTTGGCACAGCCCGCATGGCGGTGCGAGCTTCGAGATGCAGACCTCCAGCACGGGCGGCACCGGCGGCGTGCCGCCGGCGGCCGCGCTGCGGCAGATCCAGGCCGCGCAGTATCAGATGCAGGCCGCGCAGGCACAGATCGTCGCGATGCAGCAGCAGATGATGGCGCTGCAGCACGCCGCGCTCGCCAACGCGTTCGCGACGCCGATGCCGCAACCGGTCGGCTTCGCGATGCCGCCGTGGGCGATGCCCGAACCGGTCGTCATCCTCGTGCCCGCGCAGCCGTCCACACGGTCGATGGCGCCGGCCCCGGCGGCACCCGCCCGACCTGCCGCGCGCGGGCCGGAAGTCAAAGCCTGACGCAACGTCGCGTCGCGTCGCGCGAGCGTCCGCACGCGATACCGAAACCGCCGGCCGACGCCGGCGGTTTTTTATTACCGACATGGATCGTCAGCAAGGTCGACACCACGATGACGATCGAGCGTTGGCGCCGACGGGCAGGGGACGAAGGCTGCGCACCGGCGGTGCGTCGGCATTGCCGGCGGGAACAGCCGATACGGTACGACACATGCAAGGGCACGACGGCCGCTTGCAGCATGGGGCGCGAATCGGCGCGATGAGCACGGTGCGCTCGAACGAAAAGGGCCGAGTCCGATGCGGACCCGGCCCTTTTCACGCGGCTCACGAACTGCTGGCGCTCCCTTGGCCGGTTCACACGGCAAGCGGGGCCATGCGTCGCGAACCCGGCTTCGGATAAACGCCGGCCGACCCGGCACTCATCCGCCGGCGGAACGTCTCAGGCGGAGAATGCCCAGTATCCGCGCATGCACGTCGGACGAGACAGGATAGAGCAGCCCCAACCCGATCGCCATCGCCGTGAACACGAACGGCCCCTTCCACAACATGGCCCACAAGCCATCGAGCGTGCGCGGTGACTGCACGCGATTGGCGACGAATCCGATCGCCTCCAGTACCTGGCCGACGGCGCCGACCGCCAGCGCGAGCGCCGCTTTCTGGGCCAGCGCCACGACACCGAAAATCACGCCCTCGCCGCGGATGCCGGTGCGCCACTCGCCGTATTCGACGGTATCGGGAATCATCGCCCACTGCGCAAGCAGCATCGCTGCATTGCCGAATCCGATCGCCACGAGAATCGCCAGCAACGCACCCAGGCCGGAGAGCCCCGTGACGCCGAGCAAACCGTAGCAGGCCGCCGTGATGCAGGCGCCGATCAGCGCGACCCGACGCTTCGAGGTCCTGCGCATCACCCACGCCCAGAACGGAATCGACACGAATACCTGAAGCGCGACGGCACCCAGTGCCCAACCGATCAGGTCCTCTCGATGCATGCAGTATTTCAGCACGTACGGAAGCGTCTTCGACAGCACGGTCGACGACGTCATGGTCAGGATCGCGAAGCCAAACACGATGACGAACGCGCGGTTCCCGACGACCACGAGCCACGCCTCACGTATCGAAACACCGTGCCGGTCCGGCACGACCGCCTCCTTCGTCGACAGGAACGTCACCACGAATACGCCAACCGCCACCGTTGCGTACAAGAGGTTGACGAACAGAAACCCCGTTTTCGCGTCGCCGCCGCCGAGCACCTGCGCGAGCCGCAGTGTCGACAAGGCCACCAGCACGCCGGCCGTGGCCGCGCATACCATCCGATACGCGGCCAGGCTGCCTCGCTCGCGACTGTCGACCGTCAGCGTCGCCATCAATGCGTTGTACGGCATCGACAACACGGTATACGTCGTCCTGAACAGCGCATGGGTGCTCACGACGAACGCCAACTGGGCGACGCCTTCGAGACGGTTCGGCATGAACATCGCCACGAAGCTGACGGCAAGCGGAACACATCCGAACAGCAGGTAAGGCCGATAGCGCCCCCAGCGCGTCCTCGTGTGGTTGGCGATATATCCCATGACCGGATCGAAAACGGCGTCCCACAGCATCGCGCCGCCGAATATCGCACCGGCGATCCCGGGAGAAAGCCCGACCACGTCGGTGTAGTAATACAGCAGATAGAGCGTCGTGCTCTGCCAGTACAGGTTGAACGCGAAATCGCCGATACCGAAACCGATCTTGCGTACGAACGGCAGCCTGGCGCTCGCCGCTTCGCCGACGCCAGCGCCTCCCGGCGCCGGCATGGATTGTGAAATTTCCGCCATCATCGTCCTGCAGTTCAGTTGCGTCTTGCCGATTCGAAAAACGAACCTTCCGCGTCACCCCGCGAAGTTCCGAATCGGAATCGGGGGTTGACTCGGTGCTTCCGCATTCTGCAATTCGGCTTCGTGCTTGCGGAGCAGCGCGGCACACTTCTCCGCTCGCCCGGTTTGCGTCAATCGCTCCAGGTAAGCCCGCAACTTGCCGCGCACGTGGTAAGGGCCGCCCTCCTCGACGACGTTGACCAGCGGATCCCGGCCACGCGCCGCATCGGGCAGCATCCGCGCTTCCCATTCCTTGAGCAGCGCGGTCCCTTCGGCGACGACATCCGGACGATCGGCGGCCAGATTCTGCAATTCGTGCGGGTCGCGATCGAGGTCGAACAGCATGACATCGTCGAAGAGGTGATATCCGTCATGCAGCGTGGCGATCATCAGCCAGTTCCCGAAACGAACGCCACGCTGGCACGTCCACGCGCCCTGCGACACGACGAGGTAGTCGCGCCCTTCGTCCATGCCGTCCCGCAAGTCCTTCGCGAACGAAGCGCCGTCCCACGAATCGGGAACAGGCTGCCCAAGCAATTCCAGAATGGTTGCGGTGACATCGATCTGATAGTGGAACGCATGGTATTCGCGGCCCGGTTCCAGGCCCGGCCATTTGAGCAGCAGCGGGACGTTCGTCGTGAACTGATCGGCCGTCTGGTGGTCGCCGTAGATGCCCAGCTCGCCGAGCGTCTCGCCATGATCCGACGACAGCAGCACGGCCGTGTCGTCCACCACGCCGAGTTCCGCGAGTTGTCCGAGCAGTCTGCCGACATAGTCGTCGGCCATGAGGACGCCCGTGTCGTAGCCGTCGAACATGGCTCGCACCGCCGCCATGTCCGGAACCTGCTGGGGTTGGCGCGGATAGCGCCGTAACGCCGCATCGTTCGGCGCGAACCCCGTGCATTCCTGAGCGCTATGCGGGCCGCACCCTTGCCAGTGGTTCGCGCGCACCGTTTCGGTCAGCCACGGCGGCAGCGGATCGTCGGCAAAAGGTTCGCCATAGCTCGCCGGCGCCCTGTATGGCGTGTGAGGATCCCACATATGGACATGCAGGAACCAGTTGTCCTCGCTGCCATGCCGGGCCAGCCAGTCCGACGCGATCGCGAACACCTCGTCCGCGGTCTCGCGCCCGAACTTGCCGACGTTGTAAGCCTCGTCGAAGCCGGCGTACCAGTGAAAAGCCGAATGCCGATGCGCAAACGAGCTGACGCTGACGGTCCTCAGGCCCGCCTGCTGCAGGCGAAACGGAAAACTGTCGAAATGCAGCTGCGACCAGAACTTGCGATCGGGGCCGCCGATCACCGGATCGGCATCGACCCCGCCGTGATTGACGACGCCGTTGTGAATGCCGAAACGGCCGGTCAACCAGGCCGTGCGGCTCGGCAGGCATGGCGTGTCGGACGCATGCACGTTCCGGAACAGCACGCAATCGGCCGCCAGCCTGTCGATGTTCGGGCTGGTGCGACGATGGTACCCGTAGCAGCCGAGGTGGTCAGCACGCAATGTATCGATGTCGAAGTAAATCAGTCTCATGGCTTGTCGTTTCCCATCATCCAGCCTTTGACGGCCGGTTCGAAATTGTTTTGCAGTCCGGCCGAGGATGGACCGCATCATTGAACGGCGGTCCACCGCAGCCCCGGCCTACCAGTTTTGCGTACTGATGCGCAGTTGATTCTTGACGGACACCACACCGGGTACCTTTTGCGCCGCGTCGACGGCAATGCCTGCCTGAACATTGTCGGCAATCGTGCCCGACAGCGTCACCACGCCCGCTTTCGCACTCACCGAAATGCGCGTCGAGTCGAGCCCCCTGGCATGGGCGATCGCCTGGCTGACGCGCTTGACCAATTGCCGATTCGCCTTTCTGTTCGCTTTTTTGGTGGCGCCGGTTCCGGCCGCGCGACTCGTTTGCGACGCCGCCGAGTCGGCCCGGGGGTTATTGCCCGGAATCGGGTCCTGCGCGAACGCGCTCGTCGCGCCTGCCACGCACAGCCACGCGAGCGCCGCCCGGACGACATGCTTTCGAATCTCCATTCCTTTCTCTCCCGTCAAATCCTGTTGTGCCGCATCGCGACTAGAACTGTGTGATCATCCCGACCGATACGCCGGTCACCGCCCGGCCATCCGGCCGCAGGTTCAAGCCCGACACGTTGGCCGGATCCCGCTTGTACGCACCCGAGAATCCGTTTCTGTCGTACTCCAGGTACAACTCGGTACGCTTGGACAGGAAATAATCGAGCATCGCGTACGTGGTCAATTTGCGCCCGTCCGATCCGTGTGCGTATTTCAGGTTCTTGCCGATGTCGTAATAGGTCGCCGTGCTGAACTGAAGAAACGGCGTGACCCGGTAGACGAGGCCGACCGCCGGGATGTCGTCCCGGCGTTCAATGCCGGCAAGCGTCGGGGAATTCACCCACAGCCCGCTGTAGCTCAGGTACAGCTTCGCCGGCCCCAGTTGCCACGTTGCCCCACCGATCGCGGTCTGTGCCCATTGAGATGCCGCGGCGTTATAGGTCTTCTGATAAGCGGCGCCGATCATCACGGTTTGATACTGGTAGGTTGCGCCAATGGCGAGGTTCGATCCCCCGTGTATGTTGCCGGCCACGCCGCCGGCCGAGTAGCTTCCGCGGAGCGTCAGGCCGCCCGCCTTGCCCACGACCTTCACTACGTTGTTGAACCGGGAATCGAGTGTAAAGAAGTTCCCGCCCCAGACCACGCCCGGGACAATGGCCAGCGACGTTCCCTGCCCCGCGTCCGGATCGAGCGAGACGCCAACGTCTTCGGCCGCGCTGAGTTGCCGTCCCAGCGTGATACGCCACACGTCGGTGCCGAGTCCGACATAGGCCGCCTTCGAAAAGAACGGCCCCGACGTGCTCGGCAGTCCGCCCGTTCCCGTGACGAATCCGCTTTGAAGGGTGAAGATCGCCTTCAGGCCCTGCCCGAGATCCTCCACGCCTTTCAGGCCGAAACTATTGCCGGATTGGATGTTGCTGTCGAACCCGATCTGATGCCCTCCCTTCAAGCCATCGACCCATCGGATACCTCCGCCAACCGTCCCGAACAAGGTCACGCTCGACTGCGCTTTCGCTCCCGCGGCCATCATTGCCACCATCGTGGCCAAAATGAACTCTTTTCTCACCCGTCTCCTCCTGTTTTGCACTGCTTATTAGATTGCTCCGAAAAAATCCCTCTTTCCTTTCTCCGTCGACCGCGCGCCAGCGATCGAACTTTGCTCACACTCCGTCCGGCATATCCGTAACGCCCGGATTACCCGTGCATGGGTTCCGCGATACGACTTCAGGTACCGAATCGGCGCGCTTCCAGCTGCACCACTGCCTCCGCCGCGTGATCCACCGCGGAGCGTGCCAGTACGATCCGGTAGGCGCCTTCGCCGATGTGCCAGCTCCCGGACGTTTCGTCGAAGCGAGCCAGCAGGCGCGGGTCGGCCTGCATGCTGACCTCGACCGACGCGCCGGCGCGCAGCGTCACGCGCTTGAAGCCGAGCAGACGCACACGCCGCTCCCCGCCGGCATCGATCAGATACACCTGCGGAACGTCATCGCCTTCCCGTTCACCGGTATTGGTGACGGTAAAGTTCACCGTCACGGTGTCGCCTCCACATGCCGAAAAGTTGCCGTATTCGAATCGCGTGTAGCCCAACCCATGACCGAACGAGAACAACGGCTCTTCTCCACGCCGCGCGAACCAGCGATAGCCGACCTCGGCGCCTTCGTGGTAATGCACCTTGATCGGCGTCCCAAGCTCGACGTCCGCCCCCGGCAAACGCGGATGCGGCGTTTGTTCGATGCAGACCGGAAAGGTGACCGGCAGGCGTCCGGACGGATTGACCGCGCCCGTCAGGATTTCGGCGATTGCCTGGGCGCCGGCCTGCCCGGGGAACCAGGCCTGAACCACGGCGCGCACCTTGTCTCGCCATCGCATTTCGATCGGATTGCCGGTCTGCAACACCACGACGACGTTCGAATTCACGCGCGCAACGGCTTCGATCAGTTCGTCCTGTCCGAACGGAAGCCCCATGTCAGGGCAATCGAAGCGTTCGCCCTCGTGCCGGATCGCATTGACGATCACGATCTCCGCCTTCTCGGCCAACGCGACCGCATCGGCAATATGCGCGCCGCTGTCGAAATCGATGACCGTTTGCGGCATGCGTGAGCGCAACTCGGCAAGCGGCGACGGCCCGAAGAGGCACATTGACGTCGGCCCCAGCAGCGGATGGCTCCTGAGCGGTATCTCGGCGGCATACCCACCCCGCGGCCGGACCTGGCTCGAGCCTGATCCCGACAAAACCCCGGCCTGCGCGAAACCGCCGATCATCGCGATCCGCTTCAGGTTGCGCGCCAGCGGCAGCGTCTCGCCATCGTTCTTCAACAGCACGATCCCCTTGCGGGCGATCTCCAGCGCGACGTCGTGATGCGCGGCCCAATCGACCGCGCCGGCCGCGCGCGGCCGATCGATGCCGATCGCGTAGTACGAGCGCAGCATGCGTCGGACCATCTCGCCAATGCGCTCCTTCGTGATCCGGCCTTCCGCATAAGCGCGCCGCAGCGGTTCGTTGAACCACTCGCATTCGTCGAGTTGCGCGCCGGACTGCTGGTCGAGGCCCTTCAGCGCGAAGTCCCAGTGGTTGACCGCGCGCCAGTCCGACATGACCCAGCCCTTGAAACGCATCGCGTCTTTCACGACGTCCTGCAAAATACGCTTGTTGCCGCATGCGTATTCGCCGTTGACCAGGTTGTACGCCCCCATCAACGCACCGGGTTCGCCCTCCTCGATCGCGATCTGAAACGCAAGCAGGTCACTTTCGCGATGCGCGGCGGGATCGATGATCGCGTCGAGAAAGAACTTGTTCGTCTCGCTCGCGTTGAGCGACACGTGTTTCACCAGCGCGATCGCCCCTTCCGCCTGCGTGCCCTTCACGATCGCGGCGCCGATTTTTCCCGACAGGAGCGGGTCCTCGGACACGTATTCGAAATTTCTGCCGTTGCGCACTTCGCGCACGAGATTGATCCCGCCGCCGAGCGCAACGTTGAACCCGAACGCGCGCACTTCCCTGCCGATCGCCGCCCCCTGCGCTCTCGCCAGTTCCGGATCAAACGTTGCGCCAAGCGCCAGCGCGGCCGGGAACGCCGTCGCGCCGGCATGCGGATCGTCCGTCGCACGCACACCGAGGCTCGTGTCGGCAAGCATCAATGGCGGTATGCCCAGCCGCGCCACGCCGCGCACATATCCGGCGATGCCGGGCACGTCTGCCGGTACGCGCGGTTCGCGCGCATGCGTGCCGAAGATGCGCACCATCAGGCTGTACAGCATCGAGAACCGCTCGTCGTCCGTCATGCGGGCTTCGGTTTCCGTGGCCCGCTCGTCGGGATCGTAGGCCGATGCGCCGAAACCTGACGACGACGCAAAAACAGCGGGGGTCGTCTCTTCGGTGTCGACACCGTCGGGGGCGAATTTCATGTTGATGCGGCTCCTGTTGTCCGATATTTATCCACTTGGATAATTTAATTGGACTCCAGTGCCGCGGTCAAGCCGGATGCCGGCTGATCGATGTCGGGACTTTCCCCGAGAATCGGCGGGCCGATGCCCTGCACGACAGTTTTGCGTCGGCGAGCTGCCGGACGCGATACCGGACGTTGCGGCGTTATCGGAGCGAAGGCACAATCCGGATAGTCCATTTTCCGGAAGCAGCGATGACGATTGCCAGACAAGCGCAACAGGAACGAAGCGAGCAGACTCGCGCGGAAATTCTGGGGATAGCACTCGAGCAGTTTTCCACCTGCGGCTTCGACGCGGTAAGCGTCCGTGACATCGCCGATCAGGCCGGTGTCAACCACGCGATGATTCGCTACTACTTCGGGAACAAGGAAAACCTGTGGCGCGAAAGCGTGGCCTATCTGTTCGAACGCTTCATGGAAAAAGCAGCGCCGCCCGCGCCGGATGGCGGCAAGCTATCTCTCGATGCGGTCAAGGACTACATCCGGAACTACGTTCGGTACTGCGCCGAGTATCCCGAGCACGCACGCCTGATGATGCAGGAAGCCAATCGCGATTCCGAGCGGCTGAAGTGGATGGCGCAGAAGTTCATTCGCCCGCGGCACGACCTGACGATTCCGCTCATCAAGCGCGTCTGCGCGCAGACAAAAGGGCTGGAAAAAATCGACCCGATCCTGCTGTTGTACATGGTCACGGCGATCGCACAGATTCCGTACCTGCTGACCGCCGAGATGAAATATGTTCACGGCATCGATGCGCTACGTGAAAAGGCCATCGATGCCCATTGCGACGCCGTCCTGGCGTTCATCTTCCGCTGAGATCCCGCATCGTTACCCATTCGGCACGGATGGGCATGCGGCAAGCGCGCCATCACGTCGAGGACAGGTCGTACGCGACACGGAAGCCGGTGTGTCCGGCGGACGTATCGCTCGGACGTCCCGTCCGGGCCGCGATACGGTAGCGATAGCAGTAGCTTCGATGGCACAAATACGAGCCGCCCTTCAGCGTGTACTCCTTGTCCGAGACCGCTTGCCGGTCCCGTGCCTTGCCGGCGCTCGAAAGCGACCTGACCCGGAACGGATCGCCGCACCACTCCCACACATTGCCGCTGCAATTGTAGAGGCCGGCGGGATTAGGCGCGAAATCATCCACGCGAACCGTACCGAAGCGCCGGTCGCCACCGATGTACAGATCGGGGAAGCGACCTTGCCAGATGTTGCAGTAGACCATCGCGCCCTCGGCCGGCTCGTCGCTGCCCCACGGAAAGCGGCGATCGTCCGTGCCGCCCCGTGCCGCGTGCTCCCATTCCGCTTCCGTCGGCAGTCGTCCGCCGCACCATTTCGCGAATGCGAGCGCATCGTTCCGGGAAATATGCACCACCGGATGCAGTTCGCGCCCGACCAGCGATGATGACGGTCCCTCGGGTGTGGCCCAGCACGCACCCGGAACCGATCGCCACCACGGCACGCTTTCCGGCGCATCGGTAGCGACGCCAGCGGCGACGAAGGCATGGAATACGTAGCTCCATCCGAACCGCTCCGCGTCGGTACGATAACCGGTTGCCGCAACGAACTCGGCGAATCGCTGGTTCGTTACCGCATGACACTCGATGCCGAAGGGCTTCAGATGAACCTTGCGCCTGGGCCCCTCGCCATCCGCCTTGATCGCCGGGCGATCGGTTCCGAGCCAGGTGGCGCCTCCATCAAACCTGGCGACGTCCGGACGATGCGCGTGCCCATGGTCCGGCGCGACGACAGGCGTGACGGGAACCGGCATGCACGCCGCGTCGCCAGGCGCATGCACGTCGTCCCGACGCGGCGCACAGCATGCCCGTCCGGGCTTATCGAACTTGTTCACGTTCGTTCTCCCGCAGGCCGTCCTGCATGCGCGCAACGTCGCGCGGATAGGTGCGGTACAGCACCGTGATGAGTACGCCATTGACGAGCACGAGACCGACCACCACGACGATGAATACGCTCTTCAGGCCGTAGCGGTCGCCGAACCAGCCTGCGCCGGCATTGTACGCGGCCCACGTCAGCGACTCGACGATCGCAATCAGGATCACGAACGACAGGCTGCGCAAACGCGGCGGCACGACCGCCATCACGATCGGTCTGTTGGCGCCCGGAAGCGTGCCCATCGCACATCCCATCATGAAGAAGAAGCCGCAGAACACGTAGATGTTGCCCCAGTTGAACTGCGTGCCGAGGAACGCCATCGCACCGAAGGCAACCTGCATGATCTGAAGGAACGCCACCCGCCCGAACGCGGGCCATGCCCGATGCATCCGGTCGAAAATCACCGCCCCGCCAATCGTGCCGATCAGATAGCCGATACCGGTCGGTGCGATGACGATCGCGGCAGTCCGGTTTGGAAACCCGAATACTTGCGTCAAGTAGACAACCCCGAACGACATGATCAGTAGCTGGCCCGCAAGCAACCTCGACACGATCATGACGCTGAACGTCGGGATACGAAACAATGCAAGCACGTCACGCCAGGCCGGCGCCGCTTCGACGACTGACGGGCGTGCGATCGCCGCTTGTGACGCACCGACTCCCGGATCACGGAACCAGACGAGCACCGCGAACCCGGCAAGCATGCTGGCGCCACCGAGCAGCCAGAATCCGATTCGCCAGCCGCCATTGATCTCCGCGAGATGGCCCAGCATCGGCCCGACCAGCGCACTGACGAGCGCCGTGGCACCAAACATGT
The DNA here is from genome assembly GCF_052045245.1 of Burkholderia sp. 22313. Lineage (NCBI taxonomy): Bacteria > Pseudomonadati > Pseudomonadota > Betaproteobacteria > Burkholderiales > Burkholderiaceae > Burkholderia > Burkholderia sp. 22313. The sequence continues at coordinate 153,417 of NZ_JBQEON010000010.1, read as the reverse complement.
AGCCGATGGCCCGACCGCGCATTGCGTCGTCGAACAGGTCCGCGAAAATGGAGGTAATCAGCGCACTCGCTCCCGCGGTACCCACCGCGAGAATCGACGTGCATGCGAGCAGCATCGTGAAGTTGTGCGAGAACCCCGCCGCGACACCCCACGCTCCCCACACCGCGGTACAGACGACAAGCGCGCCCTTGCGATTCCAGCGCCTCGCGAGCCAAAGCCAGAACGGGCTGAACAGCGCCGCGGCGATCTTGCTGCAAACCATCATCATGCCCAGGCTCGACAACGACAGTGCCAGGCTCGCCTTGATGACCGGAAAGAGCGCCGGGAGAACGCTCGCCTCGCTGTTGTCGAGCGCTTGAGCGGCAGTCAGGATGCCCATGTGGCGCCAGCGGTTCTTCACCACCGGCACGGCCTTCTGCACGTCGCCCGCCCCCGCCGGGGCTTCTCGTACCTCGATTGGTCCGTACATGACAGTCAGGCGCCCGCGCCGGGTTGATCGGGTTGCCGGCTCGGCGTGGCACCGCCCGCCATGGCACGCATGGCCTTTGCCTGCCTGGCAAGGGTTCGCCGCAAGGCCTCGGCACGCCCTGCATGGACACGCGCGAGCAGATGATCGTCGGTAATCGCTCCGTCGACCGGCAGACCGATGCGAGCATATTGTTCCAGTGGCGCATCGCTTCGCACCATGAGATCGCGAAGCAGGACGGCCATGCGACGCTCGACTTCAGGGTCGTCGATCGGGTGCGCCTGCGCCGGATCCGTTGCGAGATCGAAAAGCAACGTCCCGGCGCGGTACGAATAACCCAGCGGCCGGGCCGCGATCTTCATCGTGCGCACGCCCTTGGTGAACGAGAACGGTTCGGCCAGCTGGATGTCCGCCAGCTCGTCGACGCCGAACATCCCCTTCATGTGCATCGGCATCAGCGTGTACTCATATATCGGCGCCGGGTGGTCCGGATCGGGTCCGGAGCGCATGTAGACGTATCGACCATCGGTGACGTTGACGTGCTCGCCGTGCATGCCGAACAGCGCAGCCGTGCGGACCGGCGCATCGGCATGAATCGTGTCCCGAAGCGATACGCCCTGCATGTCCGGCGTCGGACGAATGCCGAAGAAATCGAGAATCGTCGGCGCCAGGTCGATCGTCTGCACCAGCGCGTTGCGGCGCACGCCCGCGCAAGCGCTGCGTGGATCCCAGATGAACAGCGGCGTATTGGCCAGCTCGTTGAACCATGGCTGGGCCGTCTTTGCCCACCAGCCATGTTCGCCAAGCATGAAGCCGTGGTCGGTGCACACGATGAGCATCGTGTCCTTCCACAGATCGAATTCGTCCATCAGGTCGAGCACCCTGCCGAGCGAGTGATCGCACATCGAGACGAGCGCTGCGTATTCCGCGCGGACATGGCGGATTTCCTCGTCGGTGTCGTCGTCGCAGACAGGGCCGTATGACGGCCAGTCGAAATGTGGCCCGCGGTACTCGTGCGCATAGCGTTCCCGGTAGCGCGGGTAGCTCACGAAAGGTTCGTGCGGGTCGAACGTTTCGATCTGCAGGAACCAGGAGCCGGCGTCGTGATTCTTGCGGATGAAGTGCTCCCCCGCATCGAACGTCAGCGTCTGAGGATGAAGATCCTCGGTCGGGAAATACTGCCGATTGACCCAGTCCTGCCGTGCCGCCTTCGGCTTCGACGCACCTTTCATCGGAAACGGGCGCGGTGGATCATTTACCTCCCCCTTCCACGGATCGCCCTCCTGCCCGCGAAAGAACTCCCAGCTGCCGTAGCGCGTGTGGTACGTCGATCCGCCGTCTTCCCAATAATGCGGATGATCGCTGGCGAGATGGGTATGGATTCCGTTCCGGCCGAGCAGGTCGGGCATCGAATCGTCGAACGGTTCGAGCGGCCCCCAGCTGCGATGCAGGAAATTGTGGCGTCCGGTGTGCAACTCCCTGCGCGCCGGAATGCAGGCCATGCTGCCAACGTAGCAGTTGTCGAACGTCGCGCTCCGCATCGCAAGGCGCTGAAAGTTGGGAGCCTTGATCCAGTCGCAGCCGTACGGCGGCAGCATGCGCCGGTTGAGGCTGTCATACATGACGACGATTGCTTTCATGATGTCTCCGTCTTTTCACCGTGCTCGCAGCCGCGCCGAACTCGAAATGCGGCACAGCCCGCCGGCCGCATTCGATCGACGACGCGCCGTTCGCGATCCAGGGTTGCACTGGATCGATGCGTGGCACGACATTAATTATCCGATCGGATAGTTTATCGCATGCATGAAGCGAATCGTCAAGCTCGAGCAATCTGAATTGAGGTTGTCGTCGGTTCGGCGACGGCATCGGACCTGCGTCGTGCACTCGGTCCACGGGAAGAGACTGACGGCTCGGCGAAAGGTTAAAGGGGCCAGGCTGGCCCCCGTCGCCGCCTGTCGAATCCGCTCAATACTGCGCCTGATCCGTCGGATTCCTGAACAGCTGCCTCATCTCCGGCGACAGCGGATAGTTGAGGCTCACGCCCTTCGGCGGAATCGGCTGCATGAACCACTGGTCGTAGAGCTTCTCGGCCGCGCCCGAGGTCTGAAGCTTGGCGATCACGCCGTCGACCACGTGCTTGAAGGCCGGATCGTCCTTGCGCATCATGCACGCGTAGTTTTCATGGACGAGCGGCGTGCCCGCCACCGTGTACGCGCCCGGGTTGCGGTCCTTCGCGATCTCGCCGTACAGCAGCGGCTCGTCCATCACGAACGCGACCGCGCGCCCCGTCGTGACGTTCATGAACGCTTCGGCGTGATCCTTCGCGCTGATGATCGTCATGTTCATCGCCTTCTCTTCGTTGAGCTTGCGCAGCAGGCGCTCGTCCGACGTGCCGGCCGTCGTCGCGACCGTCTTGCCGGCCAGATCCGCGAAATCCTTCACGCCGGAATCCTTGCGCGTGCTGAAGCGGATTCCGTAGAGAAAGATGCTGTTCGAGAACGCGGCCTGCTTCTGCCGCTCCAGCGTGTTGGTCGTCGACCCGCACTCGAAGTCGATCGTGCCGTTCTGCAGCAGCGGAATGCGGTTCTGCGACGTGATCGGGATTTCCTTCACCGTCAGGTTCGGCGCCTTCAGGTCGATCCTGAGCGCGTCGATGATGCGCGCGGCGATGTCGCGCGAGTAGCCGATGTTCTTCTGCTGGTTGTCCGAATACGAAAACGGCACCGACGATTCGCGGATACCCAGCGACACGATGCCCGTGTCCTTGATCTTCTTCAGCGTGCCGGTGAGGGCCTGGGCGTGCGCGGTACCCGCCAGCGCGCAGGTCAGCGCAACGGCCAGCCAACGAAAGCGGCGATCCATGCTTTTCTCCTGACGAAACGTTGATCGAATCGCGATCCTACGCCCGACAAAATTCGCGTCGCATCAGGGAAAGCGTAAGCAAGCGCCCTTTGCGGCCACGCCCGGGGCGCCGGCTGCCGTGGCGCAACCACGCGCGCATCCCGCGTTGCGCCGGGCCGGCCGCATTCGGTCGCGTCCCGCCTGTCGCGGCGGCCGCTCCAGATCCGCCATCGTGCTGCAACGCGGCACGGCAATCGTTTGCGGCGGTCCGTTTTTTTCTCATGCAACAGACTCAAGAAGCGCCCTTGGCGGCCGTTACCCCATGCATGACGCGTCGCAGCAACCTTGCCGCGACCGTCAGACTAAAACGACACGGTCCGGTGTTCCTCCGGACCCACGCATCACCGCCGGCACGACGGTCATCCACGAGGATCGAGTTTCACCATGAGAGCCCAACGTTCCCATTTCGCGCCGGCCCGGTCCGCGCACGCGCGCATGCTCGCCGGCATGCTGTCCGCCGCCGCCCTGCTTCCCCTCGCCGGCTGCGGCGGGGGCGGCGGCGACGGCAGCAACCCGTCTTCCTCCAACGCGGCACCGGCCCCCACGCCGGCCCCGGCACCCGCCCCGACGACGCCGCCCCCATCCTCCGGCAGCAACGCGTGCGCGACGCAACAGGCCGCGGCGCAAATGGCCGCCCACGCGACCGAGTCGGCCGAGCCGCCGATCGATCACCTGATCGTCAAGCTGAAGACGCTGGCGGCCACGCGCGCGATGGCGGCCCTCGACACCGGCACGCGGCTCGATGCGGTGATCCAGCGCTCGATGACGCGCTGGTCGGCACCGACCGCCACCGGCGCCGCCCGCGCGTATGCTGCGGCGACGACGTCGCAGGCACTGCTGAACGTCCAGGTCGAGCGCACCCTGTCGAACGGCGCGGCCGTGCTGTCGATCGGCCAGCGCATCGCGTCCGGCGACGCAGCGGCGCTCGCGCAGGCGTTCGCGGCCGACGCCGACGTCGACTACGCGGAACCGGATCACCCGATGCAGATCCGCGACACGCCGAGCGACCCCGACTACAGCCAGCAGTGGTATCTGTCGGACCCGAGCGCCGGCATCAATGCCCCGCCCGCATGGACGCGGACCAAGGGTTCGCCGACCGTCGTCACGGCCGTGCTCGACACCGGCTACCGGCCGCACCCCGACCTCGTCGGCAACCTGCTGCCCGGCTACAGCTTCATCTCGAACGTCAACACCAGCAACAACGGCCAGACGCGCGGCACCGATGCAACCGATCCGGGCGACTGGGTCACGCAGCAGGAGCTCGACAACGCCAGCGGCCCGTTCTATCACTGCGCGAGCGAACCGAGCGACAGCAGCTGGCATGGCACGCGCGTGATGGGCGTGATCGGCGCGAGCGCCAACAACGGTGTCGGCGTGGCCGGCGTCTCGTGGCTCGGCCGCATCCTGCCGGTGCGCGTGCTGGGCAAGTGCGGCGGCGTGACGAGCGACATCGCCGACGCGATGCGCTGGGCGGCCGGCATCCCGGTCAACGGCGTGCCGGCGAACCCGAATCCCGCGAAGGTCATCAACCTGAGCCTCGGCGGCATCGGCGCGTGCAGCACGACGTTCCAGCAGGCGATCGACGACGTCACCGCGAAAGGCGTGACCGTGGTCGTCGCCGCCGGCAACGACGGCCTGTCGACCGGGCTCGACCAGCCCGCGAACTGCCGCGGCGTGATCAGCGTCGGCGCGACCGACGCGACCGGCCGCCGCGCCTCGTTCAGCAACTTCGGCACCGACGTGGCACTGAGCGCGCCGGGCGTCAGCATCCTGTCGACGGCCAACAGCGGCGCGACGACGCCGGGTTCGGACACGTACGGCACCGCGAGCGGCACGAGCCTCGCGACACCGCAGGTGACCGGCATCGTCGGCCTGATGCTGGCGATGAACGGCAACCTCACGCCCGCGCAGATCCAGCAGAAGCTGCAGGGCAGCACGCGCGCGGCGATGCTGCCGGCCGGCACGTCGTGCACCGCGCTGCCGGCCGGCTCCGGCATTGCCGATGCCGGCGCGGCCGTCACGGCGGCCACGCAGTAACCGGCGCGTCGACGCGATGCCACCGCGCGCATGCCTTGTCCGGCGTGCGCGCGTTTTTTTTATTCGCGGCGCGAGCGGCGTCGCGCTAACGTTCTGCAAGAAATTGCCGTAAAAAAGGGGCACAAAAAAGGTTGACGCTTCGCACGACGACCCTTTACCATCGCCCCCGTCTAATTACATGGAGTGTTCTGTGAACACCGATGCGAGTTGTAGTTGGTCCCCGACCAACTTGACTGCTGCCTGAGGAAACCGCGCAGAGCCTCGTCTTCTGCCGCATCCCGGGAAGCAGGATGCGGCGCCCTTCCGGCCTGACCGGCCAGAATCCCCGCCGAATTTTTTCGATATCGCCGAATGTCCGCGCAGCCCTGTGCTGCCGCGCGCGTTCGTGCTGCGCGCAGCGCGAGCTGCGTGCGTGTTCCGTTCGCGTGCCATCCGGCCGCGCGCCCTCGTGCGTGCGTGGCCAGCGATCGTCCGTGCCGCCTACCCGAAACTGACAGGAGTGCAGATGAACTCAGACGACAGTAGTCGATTACCGCTCGCCGGTGCGACGCTGCGCATCGTCCCCCCGACCGCGCTCCACGCGCCGGCGAGCGCCCCTCCCTTAACCGACTCACAGCCGATCGCGCCTGACGCGACGCGGCGGGGAGCGCTCGTGCGTCGATAACGTCACGGCCGCTCCCCGCCCGCCGCCTCGTGCGCAAGGAGCGACTCATGACACAACGAAACACTTCGCAAAAGAAACAGCGCGGCTTCATCAACGCCGGCCCCGGTCAGCAGAACGATCCGCGCATCATGCGCGCCGCGCAGGAAGCGGTCCGTCCGCTCAAGGAAACCTTCAAGTCGCTGCGCACCAGCACGCGCGGCCTCACCTACGATCAGGCCGCCGATCGCCTGCAGCGCAACGGCCCGAACGAAATCGCGCACGACAAGCCGCCGCACTGGACGCGCCAACTGCTGCACGCGTTCCACAATCCGTTCGTCTACGTGCTGCTGGTGCTGGCCGCGATCAGCTTCTGCACCGACGTCTACTTCGCGGCGCCCGACGATCGCGACTACGTCGGCATGACGATCCTGCTGACGATGGTCACGATCAGCGCGCTGCTGCGCTTCGTGCAGGAATTCCGCTCGCTGCGTGCGGCCGAGAAGCTCAAGGCGATGGTCCGCACGACAGCGACCGTGCAACGCGCGGTGACCGACGTGTCCGAGCCCGCGCGCCGCGAGGTGCCGATGCGCGAAGTAGTCGTCGGCGACATCGTGCATTTGTCGGCCGGCGACATGATCCCCGCCGACGTGCGCCTGCTCGCGTCGCGCGACCTGTTCATCAGCCAGGCCGTGCTGACCGGCGAAGCGCTGCCGGTCGAGAAGTACGACACGCTCGGCGCGGTCGCCGGCAAGTCGGCCGGCACGGGCGTGGCCGGCATGGCGAGCACGGCGGGCACGCCAGGCGCGTCGACGTCGCTGCTCGATCTCGAGAACGTATGCTTCATGGGCACCAACGTCGTGAGCGGCACCGCGACGGCCGTCGTGGTCGCGACCGGCGAGGACACCTACTTCGGGTCGCTCGCCCGCAACGTCGTGAGCCACAAGCGCATCGAGACGAGTTTCGACCGCGGCGTCGCGAGCGTGAGCTGGCTGCTGATCAAGTTCATGTTCGTGATGGTGCCGATCGTGTTCATGATCAACGGCCTGACCAAGGGCGACTGGCTGAGCGCGCTCACGTTCGCGCTCGCGGTGGCCGTCGGCCTCACGCCCGAGATGCTGCCGATGATCGTCAGCGCGAACCTCGCGCGCGGCGCGATCGCGATGGCCCGCCGCAAGGTGGTCGTGAAACGGCTGAACTCGGTGCAGAACTTCGGCGCGATGGACGTGCTGTGCACCGACAAGACCGGCACGCTCACGCAGGACAAGATCATCCTCGAACACCATCTCGACCTGTCCGGCCACAAGAACGAGGACATCCTGCGGCTCGGCTGGCTGAACAGCTTCCATCAGAGCGGCCAGAAGAACCTGATCGATATCGCGGTCGTCGCGCGCGCCGACGAGATCGGCGACCGCGTGAAGCCGCAGGGTTACAAGAAGATCGACGAACTGCCGTTCGACTTCGTGCGCCGCCGCCTGTCGGTCGTCGTCGAGGACACGCACGGCACGCACCTGCTGATCTGCAAGGGCGCGGTCGAGGAAATGCTCGCGGTGTCCACCCACGTGCAGGACGAAGACGGCGTGCGCCCGCTCGACTTCGTCGCGCGCAAGCGGCTGCTCGAACAGGCGAACGCGTACAACGAGGACGGTTTCCGCGTGCTGGTGCTCGCCACGCGCGTGATCCCGCGCGGCGACGAACGCGAGCAGTACCGCACCGCCGACGAGCGCGACCTCGTCGTGCGCGGCTTCCTGACCTTCCTCGATCCGCCGAAGGAATCGGCCGCGCCGGCGCTCGCCGCGCTGCGCGAGAACGGCGTGTCGGTGAAGGTGCTGACGGGCGACAACCCGACCGTCACGATGAAGGTCTGCCGCCAGGTCGGCCTTGAACCGGGCAAGCCGATCCTCGGCGCCGAAATCGAGGCGCTCGACGACGCGACGCTCGCACAGGTCGTCGAACGCACCATCGTATTCGCGAAACTCACGCCGCTGCAGAAGGCGCGCATCGTGAAGGCGCTGCAGGCGAACGGCCACACGGTCGGGTTCCTCGGCGACGGCATCAACGACGCGCCCGCGCTGCGCGACGCCGACGTCGGCATCTCGGTCGACAGCGGCGCCGACATCGCGAAGGAAACCGCCGACATCATCCTGCTCGAAAAGAGCCTGATGGTGCTCGAGGAAGGCGTGATCAAGGGCCGCGAGACGTTCGGCAACATCCTGAAGTACCTGAACATGACGGCCAGCTCGAACTTCGGCAACGTGTTCTCGGTGCTCGTCGCCAGCGCATTCCTGCCGTGGGAGCCGATGCTCGCGACCCAGCTGCTCGTGCTGAACCTGATCTACGACACGTCGCAGATGCTGCTGCCGTGGGACAAGATGGATCCGGAGTTCCTGAAGAAGCCGCGCAAGTGGGAAGCCGGCAACATCGGCCGCTTCATGCTGTGGGTCGGGCCGACGTCGTCGGTGTTCGATATCACGACATACGTGCTGATGTGGACCGTGTTCGGTGCCGGTGCGATGTATCACCTGAACGGCGGCTCGGGCGGCCAGATCGTGATGAACTCGGGCTGGTTCATCGAGAGTCTCGTGTCGCAGACGCTCGTCGTCCACCTGCTTCGCACGCAGAAGATCCCGTTCCTGCAGAGCACGGCCGCGCTGCCGGTGCTGCTGTCGACGTTCACCGCGATCGCGATCGGCTGCTGGCTGCCGTTCTCGCCGTTCGCGGATTCGCTCGGCTTCATGCACCTGCCGGGCACCTACTGGCTGTGGCTCGCGGCGACGATGGTCGGCTACATCCTGCTCGCGCAGATCGTCAAGACGATCTACGTGCGTCGCTACAAGCAGTGGTTCTGACTCCCTCCGAATGACGGCGCGCCGGCCCGCCTGGGTCGGCCGCCGCCGACACGATACAGGTAACGCGATGAAACGAAGCATGCTTCCGCTCGCAGCCGCGAGCGCCCTCCTCGCGCCGCCGGATGCGTATGCAGCCCATCCGCTCACCAGCGACGACACGGGCACGCAGGGCAACGCGAACTGGCAGGTCGAGCTCAACGGCGAGGCAACCTCGAAACAGGACGACACCGGCCGCCATCAACGGTGGAACGCGACGCTCACGCGCGGGTTCGGCGAACACGTCGATCTCTACGTGAACGCGCCTTATACGCATCTGCAAACGCGGACCGACGACAACGGCGCGGGCATCGGTGACGTCGAGATCGGCATGAAATGGCGTTTCGTCGAACGCGGGCCGCTGTCGCTCGCGCTGAAACCCGCGGTGACGATGCCGACCGGCAACGACAGCCGCGGGCTCGGCACGGGGCGTATCGGCACCGGCGCGACGCTGCTCGCGCAAGCCGACGTCGCGCGCGTCTCGCTGCTCGCGAATGCGGGCCTGACTTACCAGCCGAATCGCCAGGGCGACTTGCGCTCGGCCTGGGCCGTGTCAGCCGCCGCGCTCTACAAGGCGACCGACACGCTGCAGTTCGTGGCCGACATCGGTATGTCGCGCAATACCGAAAGCACCGCCGCCGCGAATCCGGCGTTCGCGATCGCGGGCGCGATCTATGCGCCGACGCGCTGGCTCGACCTGGACGTCGGCTACCGGCACGGGCTGAACGACCAGACCTGCCGTCACGCCGNCGCGGTGGTGAGGCTGCGGTGAGGCGGCCGACGTCGCATGTCGCATGTCCCATGTCGCACCGCGATACGACGGGTCGCCTTCGGGCGGCCCGTTTTTTCAGCTGCCGTCGTTCGCGCCGAACAGTTGCGCGCACACGGCGCGCCCCTCTTCGGTCAATGCAGCCGCGCCCGTCCCGTCGTCGTTCAACGTCGTCGTGCTCAGGCCAGCGGCATCGAGCTGAGTCAGCACGCGGCGCAACGTGCTCATCGGCAATTGCGTGCGCTTCGCGATCTTCGGCAGCGACCATCGCTTGCCGGACGGATCGGTCGCGGCCTCGTTCAGCGTCGCGAGCGTCGCAACGATGGCGGGATCGAGCGGGGAATCGTCGGATTCTGACATCATCGTTCGGGTTCGTGTGCCGGCGCGGGGCCGGCGATTCAGGCGGAAGGCAATCGCGGACACTATACGCCCGGTCACGCACCCTTGATCGCGGCGCGCATGAACGAGACGAAACGGGTGGTCACGGGATCGTCGCGACCGGACAGCCACGCGAGCCCGACACGCCATTTCGCGTCCCGGCCGTCGAGCGGCAGGACGGTCGCATCGCGCAGCAGGTATTGCGCACGCGACGGGATGAACGCGACGCCGACGCCGGCCGCGACCGACGTGAGCACCGATTGCACGTCCTCCGCCTGCTGCGTGATGTGCGGCACGAAGCGCCGCTCGACGCACCATCGGTCGATCTGCGCGGCGAGCCCGGCACCGCGTGCACGCTGCAGCGCGATGAAGCCGATCTCGTTGAGCACGTCGAGGTCGGCCGGCACGCGCTTGAACCCGAGGTGCGGCGGCACCGCGAGCGCAAGCGCCTCGTCGATCACCTTGAACGACGACAGCCCTTCGTCGGACGGCAACCGAAGGAAACCGGCGTCGAGCTTGCCGGCGCGCAGCCGCCGCGTTTGCTCGGACGACGACAGGTCGCTCAACGTGACCGCGATGCCCGGATTGCGGCGGCGGAATTCCGCGACGAGTTTCGGCACGAGCGTCAGCACGGACAGGCAGATGCCGAGCCGCAGATGCCCGCGTTGTCCGCTGGCCAGCTCCCGCGCACGCGCGAGGATTTCGTCGGCATCGCGCACGAGCGCCTGCGCGTCGGGCAGGAAGCGTTCGCCGAACGGCGTCAGCTCTGCGCCGTGACGCCCGCGCTCGAACAGCTTGCCGCCGAGGCTCGCCTCGAGCGCGCCGATCTGCTTGCTCAGCGCCGGCTGGCTCATGTGCAGCGTGTCGGCCGCGCGGCTGAAATGGCTGAGCTCGGTGACCGTCAGGAAGGTACGCAGCAGTTTTAATTCCATTCTTTTAAGGAATCGTAGCGATCGAAACATTCATTTTACTGATCGAATGAGTTGACGTTCAATACGGACATGCCCCTCCTGGAATTCACTGTCATGTCCATTGATCATGCGTCCGAGTGTCTGACCGACGTGTCGTGCGACACGGTTGTCGCAGGCGTTAGCGGCGCCGAGCCCGAGGTGCCGGCGCCCGAGCGGGGTACTGCCGATGCTGCACGCGTCGACGGCCGCAGCCGCCGCTTTCGCTTCGGCGATGTGCTGGACGACGCGCCGCCGCGGGTCGTCACCGGTTCGATCGCGATCAGTTTCGCCGTCGTGTCGCGGCGGAACTGGCCGCGCTGAGCCACCGCCTCGCGCGCATTCCGCTCTCAGTGCGCACCCTCGACCCACCGCAAAAGAACAGCAGAAATCCGCCCGTATCACGCGCCAATGCGTGCGCATCTATCGTCATCGCCCCACGATCGACCTTATAATTTCCCGCACCCGCTGACCGCCCACGCATTTCGCGCCGCCGCAACGCGCGTGAAAAGGAGACTTTCGCTTGACCGGCCTCATCGCGCGCCTGCCCCGCGCCCGGACCACCCTGCTCATCGCCCTCTCGTTCCTGACACTCGCGTTCGCAACGAACGCGTCCGCGCAGCAGCGCGCGCAGCCGCATCGCGCCACGGCCCCGCATGCGCATGCGAAAGTCGTCAAGAAGCAACCCGTCCACCGCAAGAAGCACGCCATCAAGCGCCGCCAGCCGCGTGTGAAGCATCACGCGGTCAAGCGTCACGCGGTGCCNAACACCGGCGCGCGAAACGCACGACCGCGGTTCGCCCGCGCCCCACCGCGAAGCCGCGTCTGCTCGCGAGCTGCGGCTACAGCCCGCGCGCGGTGCGCTCGCTGCATTCGCGCGCGGCCTACGTGGTCGACGTCGATTCCGGCACGCCGCTGCTGGCCCGCAACGCGCGCACCGTGCGGCCGATCGCGTCGATCTCGAAGCTGATGACCGCCGTCGTCGCGCGCGACGCGGACCGGCCGCTGAATGGCGTGCTGCGCGTCACCGCACGCGACCGCGACACGATCAAGTTCACCGGTTCGCGGCTGCCGGTCGGCGCCGAACTGTCGCGCCGCCAGATGTTCCATATCGCGCTGATGTCGTCGGAAAATCGTGCGGCGGCCGCGCTGAGCCGCGACTATCCGGGTGGGCGCGCCGCGTTCGTGCAGGCGATGAACCGCGAAGCGCGCCGGCTCAGGATGCGCAACACGCATTTCCGCGAACCGACCGGCCTGTCGCCGCACAACGTGTCGACGGCCGAGGATCTCGCGCGGCTCGTCGGCGCGGCCGCGCAGGATCCGCTGATCCGCTATTTCTCGACGGACACGTCGACCACCGTGCAGGCCGGCGACACCGAACTGCTGTATGTGAATTCCGATCCGCTCGTCCGCTACGGCCGCCTGCCGATCCGACTGCAGAAAACCGGCTTCATCAACGAATCGGGGCACGGCGTCGTGATGCGCATGCGCGTGAAGGGCCGCCGCGAAACGATCGTGCTGCTCGGTGCGCCGACGCGCGCGGGCGTGTCGAGCGATGCGCTGAAGATCCATCGCTGGCTGGCCTGCTCGATCCAGTAAGCGCGACACGGCGCACGCGGCCGGCGCGCTCAACCACGAAGGAGCGACGCGATGCAGGACGAATACCGTTTCAACGCGTTCGGACGCCTGCTCGCCGTCGTGCGTTCGAACGGTCGCTGGGCCGCGTTCGATCTCGGCACCGACGGCAAGCGGCGTCCGGCCAACCTGCAGATTCCGTCAGCGCTCGCCGCCGGCGAGCTCGCGCAATATCTCGGCGACCTGCTGCACGAGAATGCGTCGCCCAGGTACAACGACGTCGTGCCGGTGCCGGTGCCGCGCCACGCGTAGCGCCCGGTCACGTCGCCCGCAACGGCCCTGTCGCAAACCGGCGGCCGCCTTGCCATCCTCTCCCCCGCGCGCCGACCGCCCTGACACACCGCATGTCGTGAAACCACGCCCGATTCAACAGTTAAACTTGCAAGTTTGACTGTCGTGTTCTATGATCCGCCGCATGACACCGCCCCGCACCACCGGCGCTTGCGCCGACGCCGTCGCCGCCGACCTGACCCTCGCGGTCGGCCAGTTGATCCGCCGGCTGCGTTCCGAGATCGAATCCGAGGGGCTCGGCATGTCACAGACGAGTGCGCTCGCGCGGCTCGAACGACAGGGCCCGATGACCACCGCCGATCTCGCCCGCGCCGAAGCGATGAAACCGCAGTCGATGAAGGCGATTCTCGCGAGCCTCGAGGAAGACGGGCTCGTCGAACGCGAGCCGCACCCGACCGACGGCCGCCAGATCCTGTTCCTGCTGACCGCGGCCGGCCTGGAAGCACGGCGCAAGCGCGACACCGCGAAGCACAAGTGGCTCGGCGCCGCGATCGGGAACCTCGACCCCGAAGACATCCGCACGCTCGCCGCCGCGATTCCGCTGATCCGCCGCATCGGCGACCAGTGACCTCCACCTGCGTGCCGCGCGCCATCCGCGCGCACGCTTCCTTTCGCCCCATTCCCGGAGCATCGACATCATGAGCACAACCCGTCTCGACACGAACACGGCACTCGTCGTCATCGACCTGCAAAAGGGCATCGTCGCCCTGCCCACGTCGCACCCGGTCGCGCCGGTGATCGAGCGCACGCGCGAACTGCTCGACGCATTCCGCAGCCGCGGCCTGCCGGTCGTGCTCGTCAACGTTGACGGCGGCGCACCGGGCCGTACGCAGCAACCGCCGCGCAAGGATCCGTTCCCGGCCGACTGGGCCGAACTCGTGCCCGAATTGAACCGCCAGCCGGGCGACCACGTCGTGACGAAGAAGACCTGGGGTGCGTTTACCGGCACCGGTCTCGACGCCTACCTGAAGGCGGCCGGCGTCACGCAGATCGTGCTGGCCGGCATCGCGACCAGCATTGGCGTCGAATCGACCGCCCGGCAAGCGCACGAACTCGGCTACAACGTGACGCTCGCGGTCGACGCGATGACGGACCTGAACGCGGACGCACACATCAACAGCGTCGAACGACTGTTCCCGCGTCTCGGCGAAACGGGTTCGACGCAAGACATCGTCGCGCTGCTCGGCCGGCGCGGCGCGTGAGCGACCCGCGCGCCCAGCCGGCGCCGGGCCCTGCGGCCGGCCGGCTCGATGCGTCGATCTGGAAAGTCAGCGCGGTCGCGACGCTCGGCTCGCTGCTGTCGCAGCTCGACGCGACGATCGTCAACGTGTCGCTGTCGAGCCTCGCGACCGACCTGCACGCGAGCCTGTCGACGATCCAGTGGGTGACGAGCGGCTACCTGCTCGCGCTCACGCTGGTGCTGCCGCTGAACGGCTGGCTGGTCGACCGCATCGGTGCCAAGGCGCTGTACCTGTGGTGCTTCTCCGCGTTCACGCTGACGTCGGCGCTGTGCGGGCTCGCGTGGTCCGCGCCATCGCTGATCGCGTTCCGCGTGCTGCAAGGCATCAGCGGCGGGTTGCTCGCGCCGATGGCGCAGATGATGATCGCGCGCGTGGCCGGTCAGCAGATGGCGCGCGTGGTCGGTTATGCGGCGGTGCCCGTGCTGATCGCGCCGATCCTGGGCCCGGTCGTCGCCGGCACGATCCTGCAACACGCGTCATGGCGCTGGCTGTTTCTCGTGAACCTGCCGGTCGGCGCGCTGGCGCTTGTGCTGGCCGCGCGACTCCTGCCCGGCGACCGCGACGAAACGCAGCGGCGCGAACTCGACTGGGTCGGCCTCGCGCTGCTGTCGCCGGCGCTCGTGCTGTTCCTGTATGGCGCGGAGCGGCTCGACGCCGCGCCCGGCCTCGCCGCGATCGCGGCGTCCGTGCTGCTGCTCGCGGCCTTCCTGCGCGTCGAGCAACGCAAGGGCGAGCACGCACTGATCGATCTCGCGCTGTTTCGCTCGCGCGTATTCGGCGCGGCCGCCGCCACGCAGTTCCTGTCGAATGGCGCGATCTACGCGGGCCAGATGCTGATTCCGGTGTTCCTGATCGAAGCGTGCGGCCGCTCGCCCGGCGAGATGGGCTGGCTGCTCGCGCCGCTCGGGCTCGGCATGCTCGTCACCTATCCGTCGATGGGCGCGCTGACGAACCGGTTCGGCGTCCGCCGGCTGGCCGCCGCCGGCGCGCTGCTCGCGCTCGTCGCGACGCTGCCGTTCGTGTTTCTCGCCCTGGCCGGCTACGATCCGTACGCGCTCGTGCCCGCGCTGTTTCTGCGCGGGATGGGCCAAAGCGCGATCGGCGTGCCGTCGATTTCCGCCGCGTATGCGTCGGTCGAGCGGCGCAACCTGCCGATGGCGACGACGTCGCTCAATATCGTCCAGCGTCTCGGCGGCCCGACGTTCACGACCCTGTGCACGCTGTTTCTCGCGTGGCGGCTGCAGCTCGAACCGGCGACGACGGGCGGCACGCACGGCACGGCCTACGCATGGGCGTTCGGGCTGCTTTGCGCGCTGCATGCGGCAAGCTTCGTGACGACGCTGCGGCTGCCGCGGTGGTCGAGCGGCGCGGGCGGACGGCCGGCGGGCGCCACGCGAGCCGGTTCGCGCTGAGAGACGGGCGCCCCGCTACACCACACCCGGCTCCTGCTGGGCCGGCGTCACGCCCGCCGCTTCCAGCGCCTGATGCAGCGTCGGGAAGATGCACGACGCGCCGACGATCCCGGTGATCCGATGGCGCTCCATGTCCGCGTGCAGATAGCGGTTCACGCGCCCGAACAGCACGCCGATCCGGCGCGCATGCAGCACCTCGACGAGATCGGTGAGGGTCCGCGCGGCCGAGTAATCGAGATCGGTGATCGCCCCCGCATCGACGATGAACCAGCGCAGCGGCACCGGCGACGCGTCGACGAGCTCGATCACTTCGGCGGCGAACAGATGGTCGTTCGCAAAGAACAGGTCGGAGCCGAACCGGTAGACGATCAGCCCCGGCGCCGTCATCGCGCCGGGTCGCGCCGGCACCGGCAGCCATCGCCCGTTACCTTGCGCGGCTTCGAGCACCATCGTGTGCGGCTGATAGCTGTGACGCACGTGCCGCATCAACGACAACGCAACGGCCAGCAGGATCCCGTGCTCGACGCCGACCGTCACGACGGCCACGGCGGTGCCGAGCGCGAGCGTGAACTCGCCGGGGCTTTCCTTGCGGATCGCCGCGAGGCTGCGCACGTTGATCAGCCCGAGCGCGATCGTGAACACGATGCCGGCCAGCACCGCATGCGGCAGGTATTGCAGCGTCGGGCTCAGGAACAGCAGCACCACCGCGACGACCGCCGCAAACGTCAGGTGTCCGATCTGACTGCGCACGCCCGCGCCGTCGGCCATCGCGGTCTGCGTCGGGCTGCCGTTGACGACGAACGCGCCGCCCACCGCCGCCGCCGCGTTCGCGGCCGCCAGCCCGAGGATGTCCGCGTTGGTGTCGACGTCCTCGCCGTACTGCTGCGCGAACACGCGGGCCGCCGCCGCGCTCTGCGCGATGATCATCACGAAGCACGACGCAGCGACCGGCACGAGATCGAGGAATTGCTGCCACGTGACGGACGGCCAGCGCAGCGGCGGCAAGCCGCCCGCGACCGGCCCGAGCACCGCGATGCCATGCGCGGAAAAGCCGAATGCGGCGCTTGCCGCGATGCTGCCCGCGACCGCGATCATCGGCATCGGCACGCGCGGCAGGAAGCGCTTGCACGCGAGAATCGCGACGACGACGAGCACCGCCAGCGCGAGCGTCGGCCGGTGCGCATGAACGGCGTGCGTGACGACGTAGTCGAGCTGGGCGACGCTGCGCGAGGCCGGATACGGCACGGCCAGCCCGAGCATGTCGCCGAGCATCGCGATCGACACCTGCACGCCGACACCGGCGAGAAAGCCGACCAGCACCGTGCGCGACAGGAAGTCGGCGAGAAAGCCGAGCTTGAAGATGCGCGCCAGCAGCAGCATCGCGGCGGTCAGCAACGCAACCATGCCGGCCAGCGCGACATACTCGGCGCTACCTTGTGGCGCCATCGACGACAGGCGGCTCGCGAAGATCGTCGCGGTCGCGGAGTCGGCGGCCACCACCAGATGCCGCGACGCGCCGAAGCACGCGAACGCGATCAGCGGCAGGAACACGGTATAGAGGCCCGTCACGGCCGGCATGCCGGCGATGCGTGCATAGCCGAGCACCTGCGGGATATCCATCGATGCGAGCGAGATGCCCGCGAACACGTCGCGGATGGCCGACGCGCGATGAATCGGCAGAATGCCCTTCAGCAGCCGCACGGGAAACGACCGGCTTTCGTTGGAATCTGGCATGCGTGAAATGCGTGTCTGAGCGGATTGACCGGGTAACGGGGTAACGGGGTAACGGGGTTTGCGAAGTCGTTCGCGCATCGTGCCCCGAGCGGGCCGCGCGTGGCAAGTACACAGTATGTTGCGCGGCTTGAACGACGAGGCGCCACGACGCAACGGCAACCCGCACGACGGTGAGGATGTTCGGGAGCCCCGACGACAGGCTGGCATGTCCCGCCCCCGACCGGAACCCGATGGCACAATCACGGTCCCTTTCATGTGCCCTTCATCGGGCGCGCGCCGCATCGCGGCGCCGATTCAACGCACGCGAATGACCCTGCCTGACCTTATGACCTTGAACGAACCCTGGTTTGCGCCGCTCGCCGGCCTCCTCATCCTGCTTGCGGCCGCCGGCGCGATCACGGCCGCCGTCCATTTCCTGCTGTTCCGCGTGGTCGCGCGTCTCGCGCGGCTGTCGGCGACCCGTATCGACGATGCGCTGTTCGAGTTCGGCGCCTTCAGGTGGCTGAACCGCATCGTGCCGTTCGTCGTGATCAAGCTCGGGCTCGGCGCGGTGCCCGGCATCCCGGCCGCTGCCGCGCAGGCCGCCGACAAGGTGCTGTTCGCGCTGATCGTGTTCCTGGTGTCGATGACGATCAGCGCGACGCTGTCCGCGCTGGAACACGCGCACCGCACGAGCCAGCGCGACCAGCCGCGCCTGTCGCTGAAAGGCGCGATGCAGCTCGTCAAGCTGGTGATGTTCATCACGGCCGCGCTCGTCGTGATCGGCGACGCGACCGGCAAGCAGATCGGCCTGCTGCTGTCGGGTATCGGCGCGATGTCGGCGGTGCTGATGCTGATCTTCAAGGACACGCTGCTCGGCCTCGTCGCCGGCGTGCAGCTGTCGTCGAACGACATGCTGCGGATCGGCGACTGGATCACGATGCCGTCGGCCGGCGCGGACGGCACCGTCATCGACATCACGCTGAACACGGTCAAGGTCGCGAACTTCGATCACACGATCATCACGGTGCCGACCTGGAAGCTGATCACCGAGAGCTACCAGAACTGGCGCGGGATGACCGAAGCCGGGGGGCGCCGGATCAAGCGCGCGCTGTTCATCGACGCGACCAGCGTGCGCTTTCTCGCCAACGACGAGATCGAACGGCTCGAGCGCCTGACGCTGCTGAAGGATTACCTGGAAGACAAGGTCGACGCGATCGCGCAATGGAACGGCACGCTCGGCGCGGCCGGCGACTGCCCGGCGAACCGCCGCCAGCTGACGAATCTCGGCACGTTTCGCGCGTACGTCGCGAACTACCTGTTGGGCCATCCGCGCATTCGCCGCGACATGACGTCGATGGCGCGCCAGCTGCCGCTGACGGCCGAGGGCATTCCGCTCGAACTGTACTGCTTCACCGACACGACGACCTGGGTCGACTACGAGGCGATCCAGTCCGACCTGTTCGATCACCTGATCGCGGTGCTGCCGGAATTCGGGTTGCGCGTGTACCAGCACCCGTCGGGCTTCGACATGCGCCGGATGGTCGGCGCGGTGCAAGCCGAACTGCAGGCCACGAACGCGCAGTAATGCATGCCGCGGCGGCCAGCCACGGGCCGCCGCCGGCTACCGGGCAGTTACCGGGCAGTTACCGGGCAGTTACCGGGCAGTTACCGGGCAGTTACCGGGCAGCCACCGCGCATCGCGCCGCTCACCGCCCCGCGCACTCGGTCGCGAGCCGCCCCAGCGCCTTCAGCGCGTCCTCGATCTGCCGCGACCACGGATAGCTGTAGTTGAGCCGGATGAAATGCCGGTAATCGTTCGTCGCCGAGAACATGTGCCCCGGCCCGACCGTGATCCCTTGCGCGAGCGCGAGCGCATACAGCTTCATCGCATCGACCTGCGCCGGCAGCTCGACCCATAGCACGTACCCGCCTTGCGGCTGCGACAGCCGCGTGCCTTCCGGGAAGAAACGCCGCACCATCGCGCTCATCAGGCTCGCCTGCTGTGCGTACTGCTTGCGCATGCGCCGCAGGTGGAAATCGTAGCCGTCGTACTTCAGGTATTCGGCGATCGCGAGCTGCTCGATCGCGGGCGTCGCGAGCGTGTTCAGGAATTTCAGCTTCTCGACCTGGTCGCGATAGCGTCCGGGCATCGCCCAGCCGATCCGGTAGCGCGGCGACAGGCTCTTCGTGAACGACGCGCAATGCAGCACGAGCCCGTGCCGATCGTACGACTTCAGCGCGCTCGGCGTCGTGTCGCCGAAATGCAGCTCGTGATAGACGTCGCTCTCGATCGCGGGCACGCCGTGCTTCGCGAGCAGCTCGACGAGCGCGCGCTTGCGCGCATCGGGCATCTGGAAGCCGAGCGGATTCTGGAAATTGGGCATCACCATGCACGCGGCGATGCGCTCGCGCTCGAGGATCCGTTCGAGCGCGCCGAGATCGATGCCGTCGCCCGGGTGCGTCGCCACTTCCAGCGCGCGCATGCCCATCCGCTCGATCGCGTGCAGCATCGCGTAGAACGTCGGCGACTCGACGGCGATCGTGTCACCGGGTTTGGCGACCGCCTGCAGGCAAAGATTGATCGCCTCGGTCGCGCCGATCGTCACCACGATCTCGCCCGGCTCGACCGCGATCCCGCGCTCCGCGTAGCGCCGCGCGATCTGGCGGATCAGTTCCTGGTTGCCGGGCGGCAGGTCGTCGATCACGCCCCAGCGCGTGCGGCGCCGCCCGATCGCCTGCGCGTAGCGCGCGAGACGCTGCACCGGGAACTGCGATGCGTCCGGATACGGCGAGCCGAGCGGCACCGCGTCGTCGCGCGAGATCGAGCGCAGCGTCGACAGCACGAGCCGGCTCACGTCCACCGCCGACGGCTCGGCGGCCGGCGCCGACACGTGCAGCTCGGCCTCGGCCGGCAACGTGGCCCGCGCCCGCACGAAATAGCCGGACTGCGGCCGGCTCTCGATCAGGCCGCGGCTCTCCAGCACCAGATACGCGCGCAGCACGGTCGTGACGCTGAGCTGCTGCTGCCGGCTCGCCTGCCGCACCGACGGAATCCGCTCGCCGGGGCGGTACACGCCGCGCTCGATCTGCGCCTGCAGATCGTCGGCCAGTTGTTCGTAACGCTTCACGCGCCTCCCTTTCAACGTCGCTTCAACAACACAGTTCGGGTCCGCACTGCTTGATTGGGCGCAACTGTACTCTTTTTTGAAGATGAAAGGTGTACACACAGCGGCCGGGGCGCCGCACGTACTCTGCGTGCATCGACCCTGACACGTGCATCACGCATCATGAGAAAGAAATCCGCCGCCGCGCGCATCGAACCGTACACCCACCCGGCCGCCGGCTGGGGCGCGCTGAAAGCCGTCACGATCAACCTGATCAAGGAAAAGGTCACCGGCGGCAACTACCGCACGCTGCTGCGCCAGAACCAGCCGGACGGCTTCGACTGTCCGGGCTGCGCATGGCCCGACCGCCAGCACGCATCGACGTTCGAATTCTGCGAGAACGGCGTGAAGGCCGTGGCCGCGGAAGCGACGAGCAAGCGCGTGACGCCCGAATTCTTCGCCGCGCACACCGTCACCGAGCTGCTCGAACAGACGGATTTCGAGCTGGAACAGCACGGCCGCCTGACCGACCCGATGGTCTACGACGCCCCGACCGACCGCTACGTGCCGATCGCGTGGGACGACGCGTTCGAACTGATCGCGCGCCACCTGCGCGCGCTGCCGGACCCGAACCAGGCCGCGTTCTACACGTCCGGACGCGCGAGCAACGAGGCGGCCTTCCTGTACCAGCTACTGGTGCGCCGCTACGGCACGAACAACTTCCCCGACTGCTCGAACATGTGCCACGAGGCGACGAGCCGCGGGCTGCCGGCGTCGGTCGGCGTCGGCAAGGGCACCGTCACGCTCGACGATTTCGAGCACGCGGACACGCTGCTGATCTTCGGCCAGAACCCGGCCACCAACCATCCGCGGATGATGGGCGAGCTGCGCGAATGCGCGAAGCGCGGCGCGACGATCGTGTCGATCAACCCGTTGAAGGAACGCGGGCTCGAGCGCTTCGCCGATCCGCAAAGCCCGCTCGAGATGTTGACGATGTCCGGCACGAAGATCGCGTCGACGTTCATCCAGCCGACGATCGGCGGCGACTTCGCGCTGATCAAGGGGATGGCCAAGCGCGTGCTCGAACTCGACGACGCCGCGCGCGCCGCCGGTGCGCCGCGCGTGCTCGACACCGCGTTCATCGGCGAGCACACGGCCGGCTTCGACGCGTTCGCCGACGATCTGCGCAACGAAAGCTGGTCCGCGCTGACCGCCGAGAGCGGCGTGCCCTACGAGCAGATCGACGGCCTCGCGCAACTGTATGCGCGCAGCGAGCGCGTGATCGCGACGTGGGGCATGGGCATCACGCAGCACAAGCATTCGGTCGCGACGGTGCAGATGCTGACCAACCTGATGCTGATGCGCGGCAACATCGGCCGCCCCGGCGCGGGCCTGTGCCCGGTGCGCGGCCACTCGAACGTGCAGGGCAACCGCACGGTCGGCATCGAGGAAAAGCCGTCGCAGGCCTTCCTCGACCGGCTCGGCCACGTGTTCGACTTCGAACCGCCGCGTCACCACGGCTACGACGTCGTCGAGACGATCGAAGGGATGCTCGAAGGCCGCGTGAAGGTGCTGATCGGCCTCGGCGGCAACTTCGCGATGGCGACGCCCGACACGCCGCGCACGTGGGAAGGCATGCGCCGCTGCGATCTGTCGGTGCACATCACGACCAAGCTGAACCGCAGCCACCTGATCCACGGCCGCGACGCGCTGATCCTGCCGACGCTCGGCCGCACCGAGATCGATCTGCAGGACAACGTCGCGCAAGGCGTGACGGTCGAGGACTCGATGAGCATGGTCCACGTGTCGTACGGGATGAACAAGCCGGCGTCGGCGAACCTGATGTCGGAGCCGGCGATCGTCGCGCACATGGGACACGCGCTGTTCGGCAGCGGCAAGATCGACTGGCTCGCGTACAAGGACGACTACGCGAAGATCCGCGACGCGATCGAGGCGACCCTCGACGGCTTTTACGACTACAACGCGCGCATCGCTCGGCCGGGCGGCTTCCACCTGCGCGTGGCGTCGCGCGATCGCGAGTGGCTCACGCCGACCGCCAGGGCGAACTTCATCGCGCACGCGCTGCCGGCCGACACGCCGATCCAGCGCGCCCGCGCGCTGCACGGCGAGCGGTTGATGACGCTGATGACGACGCGCTCGCACGACCAGTACAACACGACCGTCTACGGGCTCGACGACCGCTATCGCGGCGTGTACGGCCAGCGCCGCGTGGTGTTCGCCAACCGCGACGACCTCGCGATGCTCGGCCTGGCGGCCGGCGACTGGGTCGACATGGAAACCGTGTGGCACGACGGCATCGAGCGGCGCGCGGAAGGCTTCCTGCTCGTCGAATACGACATCCCGCGCGGCTGCATCGGCGCGTACTACCCGGAAACGAACCCGCTGGTGCCGCTCGACAGCGTCGGCGACGTGTGCAACACGCCGACGTCGAAGTCGGTGCCGGTGCTGCTGCACCGCGCGGCCGCGCCGGCCGAAGTGACGCCCGGTCCGGCGTATCGGCTCACCTGAACCTCCGGCACCCGGCCACCTTCGCGCCGTTCAGTCGCTGCGACCACGCAGGAAGCCGCCGTGCGCGGCGGCGCCGCAGCTCCGTTCGAGCCCCGCGAAATCCGCCAGCGCGGCGGTGCGCGGATGACGCAGCGCGAGCCCCGTGCCGATCATGAACACGCCGATGGTGTACGCGAGCATCTCGAAGCTCGACACCGCGGGCAACAGGATGAAATTGCACACTGACCGCGGCCAATCCGATCGTCGACCTGCGGCTCTTCACGCAGCGCAACTTCGCGGGCGGCACGATCGCGATCTCGGTCGCGTACGGGATGTTCTTCGGCACGCTGGTGCTGCTGCCGCAGTGGATGCAGGGCTATCTCGGCTATCGCGCGATCGATTCCGGCCTCGCCACCGCGCCGCTCGGGATCTTCGCGATCGTGCTGACGCCGGTGATGGGGCGCATCCTGCCGCGCACCGATCCCAGCTACCTCGCGACGCTCGCCTTCATCGGCTTCGCGGTCGTGTTCATGATGCGCACGGCGTTCTATTCGGACGTGTCGCACTGGGATCTCGTGCTGCCAACGCTGCTGCAGGGCATTCCGATGGCGATGTTCTTCGTGCCGCTCACGGCGATCATCCTGTCCGGGCTGCCGCCCGAGAAGATCCCTGCCGCCGCCGGCCTGTCGAATTTCGGCCGCACGTTCTGCGGGGCGGTCGGCACGTCGCTGATCAGCAATGCGTGGAACGACCGGACGATCCTGCATCATGTGCGGCTCACCGAACAGGCGAGCGCCGGCAATCCCATCCTCGCGCAGCAGATCGACGCGGCGCGGTCGCTGCTGCACCTGAGCCCCGATGCGGCGCTCGCGTTCTTCAACGCGTCCGTCGATTCGCAGGCGGCCGTGATGGGGCTGAACGACATCTTCTACGTGTCGGCGATCATCTTCATCGCGATCATTCCGCTGATCTGGATCACCAAGCCGTCGCGCTCGGGTGGCGGCGATGCGGATGCGGCGGCAGCGGGCGCGCTGTCGTTGGCGCTGTCGTTGGTGTTATCACGCGTGCTCGCTATTCGCTGTCCGCGAACGTAATAAAGACTTGCAATCGATACAGCCAGAAACGTCAACAGCCGGGGCCCGCGGCGCGTTTTTTCGACAAGCGCACACGTTTCGTGACGCGCAACGACAGGAGAAAACCGCATGCGAGCCCTTACCCGCCATCTCGCGATCGCCGCCACCCTGATGTCGGTGCTGACCGGCACCGCGTTCGCCGACACGCCGTGGCAGCACGCACATGCGCGCCGCGAAGAGGTCAACCAGCGCCTCGCCAACCAGAATCGCCGGATCCATCACGAAGTGAAGGAAGGCGAGATGTCGCACGCCCAGGCCGCGCGCCTGCACCGTGACGACCGCAAGATCCGCCAGGAAGAGCGGGACATGGCCGGGCAGGATCGCGGCCACATTACGCAGAGCGAAAAGCACGTGCTGAACCAGCAGGAAAATGCGGTCAGCCACACGATCGGCCAGTAAGGCCGGCACACGTCGATTCGCCATCGCCTGAAACGCCCGCTGCCGCCGCGCGACAGCGGGTGCTTGTTGTTGTATCGAATCGTTTCAGCAGGTCGTTCGTGTGAAGTGCCGCGGGTATACTTCGACGTCAGCCGCCTCCCGCATCGGCCGTCAAGAACGGCACGATCCCGGCGGTTTCGTCGCGAAGCTCCGCGTTTCGCGTACCCCGCGCCCCAGCCTCGACACGAGACACACGACGATCCCGATCATGAAACGATTCCTGCTGCTCCTTCCCGCCGCCCTGCTCGCCGCCTGCGGTTCCGCGCCGTCGTCCGATTCGGCCGCGTCCGGCTCGGCGCCGATGATCTACGTGTCGTCGGCACGCCCGGCCCATGCGATCGCCAATTGCCTCGACAGCCGCCTGTCCGGCACCGAGCGGTCGCAGCACAACGGCGTGACCGACATCACGGTCGGGTCGCGCTCGTACTTCGTCACGCTCACGCCGTCGGGCAACGGCTCCGTCGTCAAGGTCGTGCGCGGCTCGGGCAGCGAGCCGGCCGAGGAAGCGATGCGCTTCGCGATCGCGCGCTGCGTGATCTGACCGGCGCCGGCGCCAGGCGCCCGGCCCGCAAGCCGCGCCCCCCCGAGCGCCGTTGCGCGCCCATCGAATATTTTCATCCGGGCCGCCGTCGATGAGAGAATCGCACCACGATTCCCTTCCCACGGAGCCCGCATGAAGCATCTGCTGTCCCGGCTGTTCGTCAGCGCCGCGCTCGTCGCACTCGTTCCGGCGCTGCCGGCGCAGGCCGCGACGCCGCCCGGCATTTTCGTCGTCGCCACCCAGCTCGCCGAATTCACGACCCTCGATCCGAGCGAAATCTACGAGCTCGTGCCGTCCGAGTACGTCGCGAACACCTACGAACGGCTCGTGCGGGTCGATCTGAAGGACCCGACGAAATTCAACGGACAGATCGCGCAGTCCTGGACGGTCGGCGCCGACGGCGTCACCTTCACGTTCAAGCTGCGCCCCGGCCTCGCGTTCCATTCCGGCAACCCGGTCACCGCCGACGACGTCGCCTGGTCGCTGCAGCGCACCGTGCTGCTCGACAAGGGCCCGGCGGGCGTACTCGCCGATCTCGGCCTCACGAAGGCGAACGTGATGCAGAAGGTGCGCGCGGTCGATCCGCAGACCTTCGTGCTCGAAACCGACCGCAAGTACGCGCCGAGCTTCGTGCTCAACGTGCTGAGCGCATGCCCGGCGTCGGTCCTCGACAAGAAGCTGCTGATGTCGCACCAGCAGGGCAACGATTTCGGCAGCGGCTGGCTGAAGACCAACGACGCGGGTTCGGGCCCGTACCAGCTCGTCAAGTGGACGCCGAACGAGAGCATCGTGCTGCAGCGCTTTGAGAAGTACCGCGCGCCGTACCCGATGAAACGCGTCGTGCTGCGCCACGTGCCGGAGGCGTCGGCGCAGCGGCTGCTGCTGGAAAACGGCGACGTCGACGCCGCGCGCAACCTGAGCCCCGACAGCCTCGCCGCGCTGACCAAGGCCGGCAAGATCAAGGTCGCGTCGTGGCCGGTGTCCGCGCTGCTGTACCTGAGCCTGAACACGAAGAACCCGAACCTCGCGAAACCCGACGTGCAGCAGGCGATGAAGTGGCTCGTCGACTACGACGGCATCCAGCGCAACATCGTCAGCACGACCTACAAGGTGCACGAGACCTTCCTGCCGGAAGGCTTCCTCGGCACGCTGAACGCGAACCCGTACAAGCTCAACGTCGCGAAGGCGAAGGCGCTGCTCGCGAAAGCCGGCTTGCCGAACGGCTTCGACGTGACGATGGACATGCCGAACGACTATCCATTCATCGAGATCGCGCAAGCGCTGCAGGCGAACTTCGCGCAAGGCGGCATCCGCGTGAAGCTGATCCCGGGCGATGCGAAGCAGGCGATCGGCAAGTACCGCGCGCGCCAGCACGACATCTTCATCGGCGAATGGTCGCCCGACTACATGGACCCGAACAGCAACGCACGCGGCTTCGCGTGGAATCCTGACAATTCCGACCGGTCGACGACGAAGATGCTCGCGTGGCGCAACAGCTGGGACATCCCGCAACTGACGAAGGACACCGAGGCCGCGCTCGTCGAGCCGTCGCCCGCGAAGCGCGCGCAGCGCTACGAGGCGCTGCAGAAATCCGTGCTCGCGAACTCGCCGTTCATCATCATGTTCGAGAAGGTCGTGCAGGTCGCGACGCGCCCCGGCACGACCGGCCCCGAGATCGGACCGATCAACGATCTGGTGTCGTACCGGACGCTGGCAAAATAACGCCGGCTGCGCAAGGCGCCGGACATCCAGCAGTCAGCGGTTGGAGATGCGGCGGGGGTGGCCGCCCGACGTCAGGTGCGTGGCATGTCGGCGAGGCGCTCGGCGGCAAAGCGCAATCCGCCCAGGACGCGTTCGGCGATCCTCGCCGGAAACCCTGCCGGCAGCGCCGCGCCGACCGATTCGATCACGTGCGGTGTCGTGGCGACGAGCCGTTCGACGATCGGCGTCGCGATATCGCCGAGCAGACACTGTTCGGCCATCGCGCTGAAGTGCCGTCGCGTGATGTCGCGCATCGCATAGTGCTTGCGCTTGCCGTGCACGGCCATCGCGAGCTTCGCCTTGTGCCACGACCACTGGTTCGCGCCATCCCCCTCCACCGGCCAGATCGACATCACGTCGTAAAGCGGCGTCAGGCGAAAACGGCCGCCGGGCAGCAGGCGCAGGCTGAAGTTCTTCGCATGCCCGTCGGGTGCGGCGAGCATCCAGAACACGATCAGCGCGGTGAACAGCGTGTCGAGGTCGGCCTGCGGCGTTTCCGACCGGCGCAGGATCGCGGCCAGATCGGGTACACCGGGGCCGCCCTGCGATTCGTATTTCAGATGCGGCGGCACGCCGAGTGCCTGGCAGAAATCCTCTTGCGGCAAACGCAACAGCCATCCGCCGTCACGATGCAGCGCACGATCGAAACGCGCGACCGACAACACCGTGTGTGCGCCGAAACGCACGATGTCGGCCTCCGCCGTCGGCAAGCCGAACGCGCGCAGAATCGCCAGGCACAGCCACTCGTTTTCGACGGATGCCGTGGGGTCCGCACGCTTGTTGCCCACCAGCCCGAGCGGTAACTTGAGGATATGCGTCGTCGGCGTCGCGCCATGCGGGCGCATCCATCGCCCGTCGTGAAACAGCAGCGCGGTCTTTTCCTGCGCGCCCGCCAGCGACAGGCGGAAGTCGTCGTCATCCTGCGCACTGCCCGCCACCCCGCTCGCCTGATCGAGCACGCGTGCCACCTCGTCGTCGGACAACGGCGTACCGTCGATCCGGTCATGGCCGGTCGGTGTTTCATCCTCGCCGAGCAACTGCACCGCGCCGACGCAATCCCGGCCCAGCGCGGCGAGCAGATCGAACGGCTCGATCGTCGCCGTGCCGAACCGGGACGCCAGCCGGCGACGAATGGCGTCGCTGTCGGGCAGCAGGTTGTCGAAGTAGTGGTTCACGCGTTCGCCGCGCAACGGCGCGTCGCCGATGCCGAACGGTAGCGACAGCGACAACGGACGCCCGGCATCGGACTGCTTCCAGCCGATGTCGTACAGCAACTCCATGTCGCCGCGCGCCGGAATGCGCCATGTTCCGACCCGCTGCCCGTTGGCCCAGACCGATAGCGCGCGCGTGTGTGATTTGCGCCCCATCGCTTACCACTCGACGTCGGAAGCGGCACGCCCGTCCTTCGTGCGGATGCTGAGCTCGAGGCCGTACAGCGCGGTCAATTCGAGCAATTGGCTAAGGGACAGGCTTGCGGTGCGCGTGGTCTCGAGCGACGACAGGCGCGGCTGGCCGACGCCGATGCGTGCCGCCGCCTCGGCTTGCGTCAGCCCCTTGGCCTGACGCGCGGAGGACAGGATTTCACCCAGCTGCCCAGGGGTATTGACGATGAGATTCACGGCGCAGGTCCAGTTGGCGAATAAATGCAGTATATCTCCGACAGGCATAAACGCAAATTATTCCCGCCAGAGATAAACGCAAAATATTTCTGTCAGAAATATTTTTTCGCTACCGCAATCTCTTCCCTGGGAATGTCACCTATCCCTATCACCCATCATCCATCCATAGTTTTTATCTGCTGGCGCGGATGATTTTGGCTTTGTTAGATGGATGACACCGAATCATCCGATGACAAATATCTAACCGTCCGATGACCTGCGCGTTCGCCCATACCGTCGAATCCCGCTTTGCCGAGCTGACGCCGACCGCGAAGCGCATCGCGAGCTACATGCTCGCGAATCTCGACCGGCTCGGGCTCGAAACCGCCGGCCAGATCGCGCAGCAGGCCGGCACCAGCGGCATCTCGGTCGGGCGCTTCCTGCGCAGCGTCGGCTATCGAAACCTCGACGACCTGAAGCGCGAACTGCGCGGCGGCAGCGACCGCCCGTGGATGATCACCGATCGCCTCGACGAATACCGCCGCACCGCCGCCATGCCCACGGCCGCCGGCAACGGTGACCACGCGCGCAGCGACGGCACGCTGGCCTCGTCGCTCGATCGCGAACTCGACGCGATCCGCCACGTGTACCGACTCGCCGAAGAACCGGTGTTCGCGCAGGTCGCGGACCGGATCGCGCATGCCGACGCCGTGTTCATCCTCGGCATCCAGTCGACCCGCGGCATCAGCAATGCGTTCAGCAGTTATCTCGAATACCTGCGCCCGCGCGTGTTCTATTCCGACGGGCAATCCGGCTCGTACGTCGATTCGCTGAATTCCGAGTTCGAGCGGCCGTACTGCATCGTCACCGATACGCGCGCCTATTCGCGCAGCGCGCGCCGCTATTGCCAGGCGGCCGCCGAACGCGGCCAGCCGTTCGCGCTGGTCACCGACCTGTACTGCCCGTGGGCACGCGAATGGCCGGCCGACCTGCTGCAGGTGAAAACCGACGTCGGCCAGTTCTGGGATTCGCTCGCGCCGCTCACCTGCCTGTTCAACCTGCTGATCACCGCCGTGGTCGACCGCCTCGGTCCCGCGATCGACCGGCGCGTCGCGCGCAACCGCGAACTGCAGCACACGTTCGACCAATTCGAATCCTGAGCGAATCCTGAGCGCCCCCGACCGCCAATGAACCCTTCCCGCCTCGTCGAAATCACGCCCGCCACGCATCGCGTCGAGATCGATCTCGTCTACGCGACCGCGCGCAACCTGACCGGCAAGCCGATCTACCGCCGCGCGCACTGCCTGCTGCTCGAGCCGGCCGAAGCCGCGTTGCGCCGTGCGGTCGACGTCGCCGCGCAGGCCGGCTTCACGCTGCGCATCTACGACGCGTACCGGCCGCCGCAGGCACAGCAGGTGCTGTGGGATTTCCTGCCCGATCCGAACTTCATCGCCGATCTCGGCCGCGGCTCGAACCACAGCCGCGGCACCGCGCTCGACCTGACGCTCATCGGCGCAAACGGCGAGCCGCTCGACATGGGCACCGGCTTCGACGAGATGGTGGCCGCGTCGGGCCACTTCCACGCGGGGCTGCCCGAAGCCGTGCAGCGCAACCGGCTGCTGCTGCTCGGCGTGATGCACGCGGCCGGCTTCGCACATATCGACAGCGAGTGGTGGCACTACGAGCTGCCGGGCTCGCGCGCGTTGCCGCAGATCGACAACGCGGCGAGCGGCCCGTGGCGGCTGATGTAACGACCACCCGCGCACCGTCGTTCATGCACGTTCACGTTCCACGACTTCAACGACAGAAGGAGAAACGCTCATGAAACTCCCGACCTCCCGGCTCGTCGCGGCGCTGGCCGCCGCGTCCGTGCTCGCCGCCGTTCCGCTTTCGGCCGCGCACGCGGAAACGCCGAAGGACATGTTCGTGATGGCCACGCTGCTCGACGAATTCACGACGCTCGATCCCGGCGAGATCTACGAGCTGGTGCCGGAGGAGTATGTCGCGAACACCTACGACCGGCTCGTGCGCGTCGACCTGCGCGATCCGTCGAAATTCAACGGCGACGTCGCGCAGTCGTGGACGGCGAGCCCCGACGGGCTGACCTATACGTTCAAGCTGCGCACTGGCCTCAAGTTCCACTCGGGCAACCCGCTGACGGCCGACGACGTCGCCTGGTCGATCCAGCGCGCGGTGCTGCTCGACAAGGGCCCGGCCGCGGTGCTGACCGGCATCGGCCTCACGAAGGCGAACGTCGCGGCGAACGTGAAGAAGCTCGACGACCAGACGGTGTCGATCACGACCGACCACAAGTACGCGCCGACCTTCGTGCTGAACGTGCTCGGCTCGTGGCCGGCGTCGGTGGTCGACAGGAAGCTGCTGCTGTCGCACCAGCAGGGCAACGATTTCGGCAACGCGTGGCTGAAGACCAACGAGGCCGGCTCCGGCGGCTACAAGCTGGTCAAGTGGTCGCCCGGCGACAGCATCGTGCTGCAGCGCTTCGACGGCTACCGGCTGCCGCTCGCGATGAAGCGCATCGTGCTGCGCCACGTGCCCGAAGCGGCGAGCCAGCGCCTGCTGCTGGAAAACGGCGATGTCGACGCGGCGCGCGACCTGAGCCCCGACGATCTCGCGGCGGTCGTGAAGTCCGGCAAGGCGAAGGTCACGGCCTCGCCGCAGGCGACGCTGCTGTATCTCGGCCTGAACACGAGGAATCCGACGCTCGCGAAACCCGACGTGCAGGAAGCGCTGAAGTGGCTGGTCGACTATGCGGGGATCCAGGCCAACGTCGTGAAGACGACCTACCAGGTGCACCAGACCTTCCTGCCCGAAGGCTTCCTCGGCACGCTGAATGCGAATCCGTACAAGCTCGACGTCGCGAAGGCGAAGGCGCTGCTCGCGAAGGCCGGCGTGCCGAACGGCTTCGCGGTGACAATGGACGTGCGCAACGACTATCCGTACACGGAGATCGCGCAGGCCGTGCAGGCGAACTTCGCGCAAGCGGGCATCAAGGTGCAGCTGATCCCCGGCGACAACAAGCAGACGCTCGCGAAATACCGCGCGCGCCAGCACGACATCTACATCGGCGAATGGTCGGCCGATTATATCGACCCGCACAGCAACGCGCAGGGTTTTGCATGGAACCCCGACAACTCCGACAAGTCGAGCTATAAAATGCTGGCCTGGCGCAACAGCTGGGACATTCCGCAACTGACGAAGGAGACCGACGCCGCGCTCGCCGAGCCGTCGCCTGCGCAACGCGCGCAGCGGTATCAGGCGATGCAGAAGGCCGTGCTCGCGCGCTCGCCGTTCGTGATCATGTTCGAGAAGGTCGCGCAGGTCGCGACGCGGCCCGGCGTGAGCGGGCTCGAAGTCGGACCGATCAACGATCTCGTGTCGTACCGTAACCTGAAGAAGCCATAAGATTCGCCGCATGTCGACTCCCGCCTCCTCCCTCGAAGCACTGCGCACGCTGCCCGCGCGGCGCCCGGCCGTCCGCTGGGCGCTGCGCGTGCTGCGCTGGGCGCTCACGCTCGCCGTCACGTTCGCGGGGCTGCTCGCGCTGACCTTCGTGATCGGCCGCAAGGTGCCGATCGATCCCGTGCTCGCGATCCTCGGCGATCGCGCGTCGGCCGAGGCATACGCGGCCGAGCGCATCGCGCTCGGCCTCGACAAGCCGCTCGTCACGCAGTTCCTGATCTACGCGCGCGACGTGCTGCACGGCAATCTCGGCATGTCGCTGCTGACGTCGAACCCGGTGCTCGACGACATCCGGCGCGTGTTTCCGGCCACGCTCGAACTCGCGACGATCGCGACGGTGATCGGCATCGCGATCGGCGTGCCGCTCGGCGTCGCGGCCGCGGTGAAGCACAACCGGCCGATCGACCACATCGCGCGCTTCGTCGGGCTGATCGGCAATTCGGTGCCGGTGTTCTGGCTCGGGCTGATGGGGCTGCTGCTGTTCTATGCGCGGCTGCACTGGGTCGGCGGCCCCGGCCGGCTCGATCCCGTGTACGACGGGATGGTCGATCCGCGCACGGGCAGCCTGCTGATCGACGCGGCGCTGGCGGGCGAGTGGGACGTGTTCCGCAACGCGGTGTCGCACATCGCGCTGCCGGCCGCGATCCTCGGCTACTACTCGGTCGCGTACCTGAGCCGGATGACGCGCTCGTTCATGCTCGACCAGTTGAGCCAGGAATACATCGTCACCGCGCGCGCGAAGGGATTGTCCGAGCGTCGCGTGATCTGGCGGCATGCGTTCGGCAACATCGCGGTGCCGTTGCTCACCGTGATCGCGCTCACCTACAGCAACCTGCTCGAGGGCTCGGTGCTGACCGAGATCGTGTTCGCGTGGCCAGGCATCGGCTCGTACCTGACCGGCGCGCTGCTGAACGCCGACATGAACGCGGTGCTCGGCGCGACGCTCGTGATCGGCGCGATGTTCATCACCGTCAACCTGCTGACCGACGCGCTGTACCGCGTGTTCGATCCGCGTGCACGCTGAGGGCTGCGTCGACATGACCGTGTTTCCCCTGCTTCCTTCCCCGTCCATGCCGAAGGCCGTCCAATCATGAATGCCGAGCGTCTCACGCTGCGCGCGTGGCTTCTGTCCGATGCGCCCGCGTCGCGCTCGCAGGCCGCGCTCGGCCTCGCGTACCGCCGCTGGCGCCGCTTCGCGGTCAATCCGCTCAACCTGTTCGGTCTGGCGATCCTGGTCGCGCTGATCGTCGTCGCGATCGTCGGCCCGCTGATCATGCCGCACGACCCGCTGCACCAGGTGCTGCCCGACCGCCTGCTGCCGCCCGGTTCGACGTCGCACTGGCTCGGCACCGACCAGCTCGGCCGCGACATCCTTTCGCGGATGATCGCCGGTTCGCGCCTCACGCTCGGCATCGCGCTGCTCGTCGTCGTGATCGTCGTGCCGATCGGCCTGCTGATCGGCATGACCGCCGGCTACTGCGGCGGCTTCGTCGACAGCGTGCTGATGCGCTTCACCGACATCGCGCTCGCGTTCCCGAAGATCGTGCTCGCGCTCGCGTTCGCGGCCGCGCTCGGGCCGGGCGTGATCAACGCGGTCGTCGCGATCTCGATCACCGCGTGGCCCGCATATGCACGGCTCGCGCGCGCGGAAACGATCCGCATCGCGCAGGCCGACTACATCCACGCGGCGCGGCTGCAAGGCGCGTCGGGCCCGCGAATCCTGCTGCGCTACATCATGCCGCTGTGCATGTCGTCGGTGATCGTGCGCGCGACGCTCGACATGGCCGGCATCATCCTGACCGTCGCCGGCCTCGGCTTCCTCGGCCTCGGTGCGCAGCCGCCGAGCCCGGAATGGGGCTTCATGGTCGCGTCGGGCCGCAACGTGCTGCTCGACGCTTGGTGGGTCGCGACGCTGCCCGGCATCGCGATCCTGCTCGTCAGCCTCGCGTTCAACCTGCTCGGCGACGGGCTGCGCGACGTCTTCGATCCGCGTCATGGAGCGTGACATGCCACTGAATTCCGTCAACGCACCCGCGCCGCTCTGCGAGATCGACGGCCTGAAGATCGGCTTTCGCGGGCACGACGGCGTCGTCACCGACGCGGTGCGCGACCTGTCGCTGACGCTCGCGCCCGGCGAGCGGCTCGGCATCGTCGGCGAATCGGGTTCCGGTAAATCGCTGACGGGCCGCGCGCTGCTCGGCCTGCTGCCCGAAGCCGCGCACTGCTCGGCCCGCACGATGCGCTTCGCGGGCCACGACCTGATCGCGATGCCGGCGCGCGAACGCCAGCGCCTGTGCGGCAGCCAGATGGGGATGATCCTGCAGGATCCGAAGTATTCGCTGAACCCGGTGATGACCGTCGCGAAGCAGATGGGCGAAGCGTTCCGGTTGCACACGCCCGGCTTGCGCGGCCGTGCGCTGCGCGAGCGGATCGTCGACGCGCTCGCGGCCGTGCAGATCCGCGATCCGGCGCGCGTCGCCGATGCATATCCGCACGAACTGTCGGGCGGCATGGGCCAGCGCGTGATGATCGCGATGATGGTGTCGACCGGCCCGCGCCTCCTGATCGCCGACGAACCGACGTCCGCGCTCGACGTCGCGGTGTCGATGCAGGTGCTCGCGGTGCTGGACGCGATGATCGCGCGGCACGGCACGGGCCTGATGTTCATCAGCCACGACCTGCCGCTCGTGATGTCGTTCTGCGATCGCGTCGCGGTGATGTATGCGGGCCGCGTCGTCGAGACCTGCGCGGCGCGCGACCTGCGCGATGCAACGCATCCGTACACGCGCGGCTTGCTCGCGGCGAACCCGCCGCTCGCCAACCCGCCCGACGAACTGCCGGTGCTGCGGCGCGATCCGGCGTGGCTCGACGCCGTCTCGCCGGCAAGCGCGCCGATGGAGCAACAGGAGTCCACACGATGATCGACGTCGATCACGCCTCGATCCGTTTCCCGACCCGCACGGGCCATGTCGACGCCGTGCGCGATGCGAGTTTCGCGGTGCGCGACGGCGAGGTGTTCGGGCTCGTCGGCGAGTCGGGCTCCGGCAAGTCGACGCTGCTGCGCGCGCTGACCGGCCTCGTGCCGCTCGCGGGCGGCAGCCTGTCGATCGACGGCCGGCCCGTCGGCGGCACGCCGGATCGCGCATTTCGCCGCCACGTGCAAATGGTGTTCCAGGATCCGTATGCGTCGCTGCATCCGCGCTTCACGGTCGACCAGACGCTGCGCGAGCCGCTGTCGATCCACGGGATCGGCGAACCCGACGCGCGCATCGCCCGCGCGCTGTCCGAAGTCGGGCTCGGCCCGGCGTTCCGCTTCCGCTATCCGCACCAGTTGTCGGGCGGCCAGCGCCAGCGTGTCGCGATCGCGCGCGCGCTGATCGTCGAGCCGCGCGTGCTGCTGCTCGACGAGCCGACCTCCGCGCTCGACGTGTCGGTACAGGCCGAGATCCTGAACCTGCTGCGCCGCCTGCATCGCGAGCGCAACCTGACGATGATCCTCGTGAGCCACAACCTCGCGGTGATCGGCTTCCTGTGCCAGCGCATCGCGGTGATGCAGCATGGCGAGATCGTCGAACAGCTGCGAATCGAGGACGTGCGTGCCGGACAGGTCGCACGCGACTACACGCGCACGCTGCTGCGCGCGACCGAAGGCTATCGCCGGCTCGACCCGGCCGTCGACGCGCCGGCGGCCTGATACGCGCCGGACGACGACAGTACGGCCCTGCGCGCGCGTCGCATCACCTGACCCGAGCGCGACCCGGTGGCGCGCGATCCTCGGCACGCCGCGCGCTGGTCCGGCTCCACGGGGAACCACGGTGTGCCTGACGAGTCCATCTTCTTTCGTCAACAACGCAACAGGGAGGCGTTCATGCTGCAATTCATCGAAACCCTGGTGGTCGGGCTCATCGTCGGCCTCCTCGCCCGCGCGCTCAAGCCCGGCGACGACAAGATGGGCATCGTGATGACCATCGTGCTCGGCGTCGTCGGCTCGCTCGTCGCGGGCTACGTCGGCCGCGCTGCCGGTTGGTATGCGCCGGGCCAGGGTGCCGGCTGGATCGCGTCGATCATCGGCGCGATCGTGCTGCTCGTGATCGTCGGCGCGGTGCGCAAGCGCGCGGGCTGACGGCCATCCTCGCCCGCTCCGGCGCTACACGGCCGCTCGTCACGCACGAGCGGCCGTTTTCTTTTGGCGCATCGTCATTCGCAGGATCGTGGATTCGTTGAGTCCTCAACGATTTGCCGGCAAATCCTGCATCCACTGGCGCGCGCCCCCAGAGGCTACGCCATCGGCAATACCCTGTCTTGCGCCCATACAAATTTGAGATAAATTGATTGAAGGAATACGGCGTCATTTGCTTATCGCCGCTATTTCCGGTTTTCCACTCAAGAGGTTCGATGAAGTTGCCGTTTACGCATACAGCACCGCGGCGTTGACGGACTGCCATTCGAGCGGCCCCGCTGCGACGCGCTTCCTCTCTGGAGCCTGTCATGAAGCATCGCCTGTTTGCCGCCTCGTTTGCCCTGGCTGCCTCGCTTCTGGCCTCGTCCTCTTCATTTGCCGCCGGCGCGTCCGGCATCATCCACTTCACCGGCATGATCGTCGAGCCGCCCTGCTCGTTCGCGCTCGACACGGCCGACGCCGCGCATGCGCACGTGCGCCCCGACTGCCCGCGCCCGGCGAATGGGCAAGTCGCGTTCGTCGACGCGGCCAGCCTGCGCACGATCAAGACCACGACCTTTACGCAGGCCTCGCGCGCAATCGTTTTACCGGATCGCCCGGGCAACGCGAACGCGCCGATGATCGCCGTCGTGACCTACCAGTAAAGCCCGTTGCCGGAGGCGTCGCGCGTCAGTCGCGATGGCAGGCAATCCAGTCGCTGAACGCGCGGATCTTCTGCTGGCTGCCGATGGTCTCGGGATAGACGAAGAAATAGCGGGCGCCGGTCTCGAGCACGATGTCGAACGGCCGTTCGAGCCGGCGCGCGCTGACGTCGTCGTCGACGAGCGTCACGTCGCCGATCGCGACGCCGAAGCCCTGCATCGCCGCGTTCGTCGCGAGATCGAGCGTGTCGAAGGTCGGCCCGCGCTCCGCGTCGACGGCGCGCTCGCCCGCGTGATCGAGCCACGCGCGCCAGTCGCGATGGTCGCGCGTCGGATGCAGCAGCGTATGGCGCGCGAGATCGCCAACCGCGTCGAGCGGCGCGGCCTGCCGCAGCTCGGGTGCGCACACCGGCGTCAACCGCTCGTCGAACAGCGGCAGCGCGCACACGCCCGTGCCCGGCGACGTGCCGTAGACGATCGCCGCATCGAACGGCTCGGTCGAGAAATCGACGACGTGCTGCCACGCGGTCGTGATCTGCACGTGGAGCTCGGGATGCTCGCCCTGGAAGCGCATGATGCGCGGCAGCATCCAGCGCATCACGCAGGTCGGTACCTTCAGCGCGAGATCGGTGCGCTGCCGCGTGAGCTTCATCGAGATGTCCTCGATCCGCGCGAAGCTCTCGTTGACGACCGGCAGCAATTGCTCGCCCTCCGCCGTCAGCGTGAGGCCCTTCGCGTGCCGCTTGAACAGCGGGAAGCCGTAGTGCGCCTCGAGCGTCTGGATCTGCCGGCTCACCGCGCCCTGCGTGAGACACAGCTGCTCGGCCGCGCGCGTGAAGCTGCGGTGGCGGGCCACCGTCGAGAAAATCTGCAGCGCGTGCAGGGGCGGAAGTCGGCGCATGAGGAAGGGGTAGACGGATCGACCGCGCCGAACGACGGCGCGGCAAGATCGCGCGCCGACACCGGCGCGCGCTGATCGACACGATAAGCCAAACGCCGGCTTTGCGCGAGGTGCGCCGGACGCTCAGGCCGTGGCGGTGAATGCGCCCGTGACGATGCGCGCCGCCGACGCGACGACGTCCGCGCGTGCCGCCGCGTCGGCACGCGGCTGGGTGAACGACACGGCCAGCACGATCGGCGCGCGCGACGGCGGCCACAGCACCGCGACGTCGGTCGTCGTGCCGTAGCCGCCGCTGCCGGTCTTGTCGGCGATGCGCCAGCCGGGCGGCACGCCGGCCGCGATCCCGGTCGCGCCGCGCGCGCCACCGGTCATCCATTCGGTGAGCTGCGCACGCTGCGGTTCGCCCAGCGTGTCGCCGAGCAGCAGCCGCTGCAGCATGTCGACCATCGCGACCGGCGTCGACGTGTCGCGCACGTCGCCGGGCGCGGCCTCGTTCAGCTCGGGTTCCCAGCGGTCGAGACGGAACGCGGTGTCGCCGCTTTCGTGCGCGAACGACGTGACGGCCTGCGGGCCGCCGAGCACGCCCATCAGCAGGTTGCCCGCGCCCTTGTCGCCCGACCGCAGCATCGCCGCGCAAAGCTGCGCGATCGTCATCCCCGTGTCGACGTGGTTTTCCGTCACCGGCGAGCCGGCCACGACGTCATAGCGACGATACAGGATGCGGCGCGGCAGCAGTGACGCGTCGAGCGAACCGCGCGCGAGGATCGCGGCGGCGGCAACGACCGCATAGGTGCCGCACAGCGGGAAGCGCTCGCGCGCGTGGTGCGCGATGCGCGTGCCGCCCGACGTATCGAGTGCGGCGACGCCGAGCCGGCCGTTCGACGCTTTTTCGAGCGCGGCGAGTTCGGCCTGGGCGGCATGGGCGCGCCCCTGGTCGGCGACGGGTGCCGACGAGCACGCGGCGACGAATGGCGCGGCGACGGCGGCGAGCAACAGCGAGCGGCGTGTCGGAGAATGTTCCATGGATGAATGGTGGTCTGTCGGAAACGGTGGCACGAAGCAACGCGCGCGCACATTCGCGATGTGCGCGCGTTCATGCCGACGGCCGGCTCGCGACGGCATTCGCCGCGCATCCCCCAAAGACGCCCGTCGGCCCGCACGCGCGGGACTCGCATGAACAGATCCTAGCGTATCAGCGACCGCGGCCGCGTTCCAGCGGCGCGGCCCGCTTCAGCCTTGCGACGATGGCAGGTACGGCATCGGATTGACGGGCTTGCCGTCGCGCCGCAATTCGAACAGCAGCGCGACACGCGCGTTGTCGAGGTCGCCCATCTCGGCGATCTCGTCGCCCTGGTGCACGATGTCGCCGGTCTTCACGAGCAGCTTGCGGTTGTGCGCATAGGCCGTCAGGAAATCCGCGTTGTGCTGGACGATGATCAGGCTGCCGTAGTCGTTCAGGCCCGTGCCCGCATACATCACGCGGCCATCGGCGGCCGCGCGCACCGGATCGCCCGGGCGGCCGGCGATCTGGATGCCGCGGTTCTGCCCCGGCCGGAACGCATCGACGATCTTGCCGCGCGCGGGCCACGTGAGCGCCACCCCGCCGGCATGCCGCTTCGTTTCCTTCACGACCTGCCGATCGCTCGCCGACGACGCGCCCGCCTGCGCGCCGCCCGTCGCATTGCTCCCGACGGCCGGCGCGGCAGCCGGTGCGCTGGCGATCGCGCCCGCCGCCTGCAGCGGCTGCTGCCGGACGATGCGCAGCACCTGCCCGCGGCGCAGCTTGACGCGCGCGCCGAGCTTGTTCCAGGTGCGCAGGTCGGCGACGCTGCAGTCGTTCGCGGACGCGATGCCCGACAGCGTGTCGCCGCGTTTCACCACGTACTTCTGCGCGACGAGAATGGGTGCCGGCGGCGGTGCGACGGGCGTGGCCGACGGCGCAGCGGCTGGCTGGCCCGACGGCGCCCCCGCCAGCGTGTCGCTCGGCGCAACGGACTGCGTGCTTGCACAACCGGCCATGACGAGCACGGCGGCCAGGCCGGACAGCCAGGCCGCCTTGCGGTAAATCTCGCGCTGTTTCATGGACGATCGACTCCGGTTTGACAATCTTTCAAGCATCTCAAAAACGGAACGGCCGACGTGTAACCGGATGCAAACATTGATGACAAACGATCACGAATCCGACGCCGGCAGCGACTTGCTACCGGTAATACGGTCGAATTCGGAAAAACTTGACGTGTTTCGGCACGTCGGGCGGAAAAAATTTCGTGGCACGCTCTTATTTCGAATGCCTTTCAATCCGCGAGCGGCCGCGCCGGACCGCCGGATCAGCCAGCGCCGGCCGCCCGCTCAACGCAGCCAGTCGACCAGCTCCGCACAGGCCCACGCGACGCCGATGCACAGGAACAACAGGTGCAACGCGAGCTTGAACGACACGCCCCATGACGAATCGATGCGCATGACGGTCTCCGCGGTTGATATGCGGCCATGATCCGGCATCGATCCCGCCCCGAAAATGCGGAACCGCCGAACGGGGCCTCAAGCCCAGACTGAGACTGGCGCGGCGGTTCCTGCTAACTTATCGGCCAAGCCCGATCCTTACGTCCCCAACCCCACCATGCGCTTCGACCTCACCGACCTGCGGCTCTTCCTGAACATCTGCGAGGCCGGCACGATCACGGGCGGCGCCGAGCGGACCCACATCACGCTGCAGGCCGCGAGCGAGCGCATCCGCGGCATGGAGGACGAGCTTGGGGTCCCGCTGCTGCACCGGACCAAGTCGGGCGCGCAGGCGACCGACGCCGGCCGCACGCTCGAGCACCACGCACGCACGGTGCTGCAGCAGATCGATCACATGCGCGGCGAACTGCAGCAATACGGCCAGGGGCTGCGCGGACATATCCGGCTGCTGTGCAACACGGCGTCGCTCAGCGAATACCTGCCCGACGCGCTCGCCGCGTATCTGCCGCACCATCCGACACTGTCGATCAGCGTCGAGGAGCGCTCGAGCCAGGAGATCGTGCATGCGATCCGCAACAAGACGGCCGAGGTCGGCATCGTCGCCGATTCGGTCGGGCTCGGCGGGCTCGAACAGAAGCCGTTCCGCGAGGACTGGCTGATCGCGGTCGTGCCGGCCGGGCATCCGCTCGCCGCGCGCGACACGGTCGCGTTCGACGAGATCGCCGATGCGGATTTCATCGGGCTGACCGACGGCAGCGCGCTGCAGGTCCATCTCGCGGACCAGGCGCGTGCGCTCGGCAAGCGGATCCGCTACCGTGTGCAACTGAAGAGTTTCGACGCGATCTGCCGCGTGATCGAAAGCGGCGTGGGGATCGGCATCGTGTCGCGCCATGCGGCCGAGCGGGCGATGCAGACGATGGACGTGCGGCTCGTCGAGCTGTCCGACCCGTGGAGCCACCGCAAGCTGACGCTCTGCGCGCGCGCGTTCGACGCACTGCCGAAATACACGCAGGCGTTCGTGTCGTATCTGTCGGGCGAGACGCCGCCGCGCTGAACCACCCGCACCGTCCGGCACAACCGGACGACACACCCGAGGAGGCCCCGCAACCATGACCGAACCCGACCTCGCGATGCGCTACCGCGCGTACATCGACTGCCTGAACCGGCAGGACTGGCCGGCGCTCGGCGAGTACGTCGCCGACAACGTGATCCACAACAGCCGGCCGCTCGGCCTCACGGGTTACCGCGCGATGCTGGAGCAGGATTTCCGCGACATTCCGGATCTCCATTTCGAGATCCGGCTGCTCGTGTGCGAGCCGCCGCGCGTCGCATGCCGGCTGCGCTTCGCGTGCGCGCCGAAAGGGACGTTCATGGGGCTCGCCGTCGACGGCACGCGCGTCACGTTCGCCGAAAACGTGTTCTACGAATTTCACGACGGCAGGATCCGGCAGGTCTGGTCGGTGATCGACAAGGCCGCGATCGAAGCGCAGCTGTGACGATGCCGGGCGGCACGACGCTTACCGCAACCCCGTCGCGGCCATATACGCACCGAGCGCGATCATCCCGAGGAAGAAGCAGCGCTTGAACATCGTCTCGCTCATCACGCGCCGCGCATATTGACCGCCGATCATGCCGGCGAGCGCCGGCACGAGCGCCAGCGCCGAGACACCGAGATCGACCGTCTGCAGCGCACCCGTCACGCGCAATTGCAGGCCGAGTGCGAGCGTCGAGGCGGTAAACGACAGCCCGAGCGCCTGGATCAGGTCGTCCTTCGACAGGCGCAGTGCCTGCAGGTACGGCACGGCCGGCACGACGAACACGCCGGTCGCGGCCGTCACGACACCCGTCAGATAGCCGACCACCGCCGACAGCCACTTTTCGTGATGCCCCGGCGCCGGCAGCCGCGCGGCGGCGAGCCCCCAACAGCCGTATGCGACCAGCACGACGCCGAGCGCCGCGTGGGTCCACGCGCTGCCGGCGGCGAGCGCGGGCAGCCCGCCCGTCAGCGTGCCGATCGTCAGCCCGACGAGTAGCGGCCACAGGCGCCGCAGCAGCGGCCCGAACGACGGGCCGAGCCACAGCTGCCACACGTTGGTGATGAACGACGGCACGAGCAGCAGGCTGGCGGCGGCCGATGGCGGCATCGCGAGCGTGAGCAGCCCCATCGCGATCGTGGGCAGTCCGAGGCCGATCATCCCCTTGACCGCGCCGGCCAGTAGAAAGACCAGCACGATGATCGTCAGCGTATGAACAGGCATGGGAGGCGTTCCGTCCGGTTGAACACGGCGCCGATGTTGAACCACCGGCACGCCGCCCGCCATCTGGCTTTGCCTGAGGCTGGCTCGGGCTTGCCCGCCATGCTCACCGCTCAGGCGCCATGCGCCGGCCCCCGTCCCTGCTCGCTGTCGAGGTGCGCCATCTGCGCGGCCGGATAGCGTTCACCGGCAGCCGCCCCGGCGGGAACCGCCGCTTCGATGCGAGCCAGGTCATAGACCGTTAGTTGCAATTGAGAGGCTTGCAACGCGTCGTGAAGCTGCGTCCGCTTGCGTGCGCCGACCAGCGGCACGATGTCGTCGCCGCGCGACAGCGCCCATGCGATCGCGATCTGCGCCGGGTTGCTGCCCTTCTCGTCGGCAATCGCACGCAGTGCGTCGACCAGCGCGAGGTTGTGCGCGAGGTTCTCGCCCTGGAACCGCGGGCTGGCCGCGCGGAAATCGCGCTCGCCCTGCCGTGCCGCGCTCCAGCCGCCGCCGAGCAACCCGCGCGACAACACGCCGTAGGCCGTCACGCCGATGCCGAGTTCGCGGCACACGGGGAGGATTTCCGCCTCGATCCCGCGCGACAGCAGCGAATATTCGATCTGCAGATCGGCGATCGGCGCGACGGCCGCCGCGCGGCGAATCGTGTCGGCGCCGAGCTCCGACAGGCCGATATGGCGCACATAGCCGGCCTTCACGAGATCGGCGATCGCGCCGACGGTCTCCTCGATCGGCACCGCCGGATCGACGCGCGCCGGCCGGTAGATGTCGATATGATCGGTACCGAGCCGCTTCAGCGAATACGCGACGAAGTTGCGGATCGCCGCCGGCCGGGCGTCGTAGCCGACGAACGCGCCGGCCGGATCGCGCAGCGCACCGAACTTCACGCTGATCCACACCTGGTCGCGCGTGCGGCCGCGCAGCGCGTCGCGGATCAGCATTTCATTGTCGCCCATCCCGTAGAAGTCGCCCGTATCGAGCAGCGTGATCCCGTTGTCGAGCGCTGCGTGC
Source organism: Burkholderia sp. 22313 (assembly GCF_052045245.1). Classification (NCBI taxonomy): domain Bacteria; kingdom Pseudomonadati; phylum Pseudomonadota; class Betaproteobacteria; order Burkholderiales; family Burkholderiaceae; genus Burkholderia; species Burkholderia sp. 22313. The sequence goes on along the minus strand of NZ_JBQEON010000010.1, from coordinate 110,085 downwards.
AGCGTCGCGATGCTTTCGTCGCGATCCGCCGGCCCGTAAAGGTCCGACATCCCCATGCAGCCGAGCCCGATCGCCGAAACCTGCGGGCCCGTGCGGCCCAGTTGACGCTTGTCCATGTCCGTGTCCTTCAGGTGGTGAATGAATGAACCGGATTCTGGACGCATTGCGGCGCGCGATAAACGCGAAACGCGCAACCAAATCATTCGACGCTGATTAACAATGGAGCCTGTTCCCATCCGCCAACGCTCCCCCGCATGGATCATCTGCATGCAATGCGCATCTTCGCGCGCGTCGCCCACCTCGGCAGCTTCACGAAAGCGGCCGAGCAGTTGCAATTGCCGCGCCCGACAGTCAGCAACGCCGTCCAGTATCTGGAGAAACACCTGAAGGTGCGCCTGCTGCAACGGACCACCCGGCGCGTCGCGCTGACCGCCGAGGGCGCGACCTACTACGAACGCTGCACGCGGCTGCTGGCCGATCTCGACGATGCCGAAACGCTGTTCGACGACGCCGGCGCGTCGCCGCGCGGCCTGATCCGCGTCGACTTGCCGGAACGCTTCGCGCTGTCCAAGGTGATCCCGGCGCTGCCGGATTTCCACGCACGCTATCCCGACCTGCGCGTCGTGCTGAGCACGACCGACCGCTTCGTCGACCTCGTCGCCGACGGGATCGACTGCGCGGTGCGGGTCGGTGTGCTGTCCGACACGTCGCTGGTCGCGCGGCGCGTCGGCGAGATGGCGCAGGCCAACTGCGCGTCGCCCGCCTATCTTGCGCGCTACGGCACGCCGCGCTCGCCGGACGATTTGCCGGACCACGTCGCGGTCGGCTATTTCTCGAGCCGCACGGGCCGCGAACTGGACTGGGAATATGCGGACATGGATTCGGGCGTGCTGCAGACGGTGACGATGCGTAGCGTCGTCGCGGTGAACAGCTCGCAGGCGTATCTCGCGTGCTGCCTCGCGGGCCTCGGGTTGATCCAGGTGCCGCGCGACGGGCTCGCGCCGCTGCTCGAGGATGGCTCGCTGGTTGAAGTGCTGCCGGAATGGCATGCCGCGCCGCTGCCGGTGTCGGTCGTGTTTCCGCACGGCCGGCATCTGGCGCCGCGCGTGCGAATCTTCGTCGACTGGCTCGCGCAGACGCTCGGCGACGCGCACCGGGCGGACTGACGGCCGCCGGCGCCCGGGCGGTCAGGCCGCGGCGGCGCCGGATCGGACGATCCTCAGAACTTGTGGCGGATCGCGGCGCGCACCGCGAACTGGTTCGACGACGACGACGGGCCGTCCGTCCCGACCACGTAGCCGCCGTCGGCCGCGGTGCCCGTCTTGTCGCCGGCGACCTTCTGCCAGGCGCCCTGCAGGTAGACGTCGGTGCGCTTGGACAGGCTGTAGTCGGCCATCAGCCCGACCGTGTGGTATTTCGGCTTGACCGAACCGGCCGCGGCGTCGAACTTGCCGTCCGTGTACACGTACTGCGCGCCGAGATAGAAATCGGGCGTGAGCTGGTACTTGCCGTTGATCTCGAAGTTCTGGAACTTGGTCGCGGTCAACCCGAGGCCCGAGAACGTCGATGCCGGCAGGTAGACGGTCGACACCGGGTTCTTCACGTCGGTCTTGGTATAGACGAAGCCGACCGTCGCCGGGCCGAACGTGTAGTTGACGCCGCCGCCGAAGATCCGCAGGCGGTCGGCGACGAAGTTCGCATCGTCGGCCGCGATCGCGCCCGCGCTGCCGACGCCCGGGCTGTTCGCCTGCAGATAGGCAGCCGCCACCTGCAGCCCGGCCAGCGAATACTGCGCGCCGATGCTGTACTGGCGGTTGGTCGAGAAGCCGGTGCTGTTGCTGAAGCTATAGGTCCCGCCAAACGACAGCCCGTTCCAGTCGGGGCTCGCATACTTGACCGTGTTGTTGACGCGGAACGAGTTGTCCGTGTTGTCGTTGTCGAACGGGTGCGAGAACAACGTGCCGCCCCAGTTGCCGTTCGCGGTCAGCGGCGCGAGATAGTCGACGACGGAATCGTACTGGCGGCCGAAGGTCAGCGTGCCGAAACGCGACGCGCTCAGCCCGACGAACGCCTGGCGGCCGAACATCCGGCCGCCCTGGTTGAGCCGGCCGTTGTTCACGTCGAAGCCGTTTTCCAGCGTGAAGATCGCCTTCAGCCCGCCGCCGAGGTCCTCGCTGCCCCGCAGGCCCCAGCGGCTGCCCTGCGCATAGCCGCTCGCGAGCTGGTAATTCGCTTTCCCGACCCCATTCACGTTCACATTGTTCGTGTAGTTGAAGCCTTCGTCGATCAGGCCGTACAGCGTCACGCTGTCCTGCGCGAAGGCCGGCGCGGCGAAGGCTGCCAGCGCGGCGGCAAAAATGACGTGCTGCTTCATGACGAATCTCCGGAGCCGGTGGCCGGGCAGGTCGTTCGCCCGGCGATTGTTTGGTCTGTTTATTGAGGTGGCCCGCAGGGCGGACAACAACGCGGTGTGCGGCCGCGAGGACAAAATGGTGTCACGTCGGAAATCGCGCGTCCATCGGGGCGTGGGCCGGGCCGGCAAAGCGTTGCGCTGCTCCAACTGCCCGGTTCGCGTCGCCGTCCGACTCGCCTTGCCGGCCACGGCTGACCGGCCCGCCATCGGCGTAAACCCGAACGGCGTCGCATCGGTGGCACAATGCGCATCCGTTCGTCATTTCTTCACGAAGTCATGCTTCACCCCGATTCATGCGCGGCGGCTGCCGGCCGCGCACGCGGCGCGCGCCGGGAGGCGGCCCGATGACCGCCGCCGCCCGGGCCGGCCGCTACGCCGAGCTCGATTTCTTCCGCGGCCTGGTGCTGCTCGTGATCGTCGTCGACCACATCGGCGGCAGCATCCTGTCGCGCGTGACGCTGCATGCGTACGCGCTGTGCGATGCGGCCGAGGTATTCGTGTTTCTCGGCGGCTTCGCGACCGCCATCGCGTACAACTCGCTCGCCGAGCGGCACGACGAGGCCGCCGCGCGCCAGCGTTTCGTTCGCCGCGCATTCGAGATCTACCGTGCGTTCCTCGTGACGGCCGGCCTGATGCTGCTGATCACCGCCGCGCTGAACGCGCTCTCGATCGACGGCCCGAACATGCCGACCAACGATCTCGACGGCCTGCTCCACAGGCCGCTCGCCGCGCTGCGCGACATCCTGCTGTTCCGCCGCCAGCCGTATCTCGCGTCGGTGCTGCCGATGTATGCGTTCTTCGCGCTGCTCGTCCCGCTCGCGCTGCCGCTCGCGCGCACGCAGCCGTGGCTGATGCTCGCGTTCAGCGGCTCGCTCTGGTACGCGGCGCCGCATGTCGCGCGCTTTTTGCCGACCGTGGAAGGCGCGCCGTGGGACTTCAACCCGTTCGCGTGGCAGTTCCTGTTCGTGCTCGGCGTGATCGCGCGCTGCCAGCCCGTCTACCAGACGCTCGCGCCCAAGCCGCAGGGCTGGCTGCTGACGGCCACGGCGCTCGCGATCGTCGCGGCCGGCGCGTATTACCGGCTGCGCATCGAGCCGTTCCCGACCGATCCGTCGATCAAGCAGAACCTCGGCGCGCCGCGGCTCGCGAACTTCCTCGCGATCGCGTGGCTCGCGGCCAAGCTCGTGCACCTCGGATGGATGAAGAAGGTCGCGCATGCGATGCCGTGGATCGGCACGATCGGGCGCCAGGGGCTGCTGTGCTTCGTCGCCGGCACCGGCATCTCGCTCGCGGTCGACTCGCTGCTTTACCAGGCAACCGAAGGCTATCTGGACGTGCCGCTCGGCCTGACCGCCGACATCGTTGCAATCGGGCTGCTGTATCTCGTCGCGAAGCTCTATGCGCCGCTGGTGTCGCGGCTGCCGTTCCCGTTCCGTTCGCGGCGATGACGTGCCGCGCCGTCCTGCGCCGCTGCTACGATAGCGGGCGCTTCTCCTGAAACGATTCGATTCGCCATGCGCCGACTCGCCCTTCCGTTCGCCGTCGCCCTGCTCGCCGGCTCCGTCGCCACCGTCCACGCCACGCCTGGCGGGCCCGCGGGTTCGCCGGCGTCCGCGCCCGCGCTCGTTCCGCCCGCAACGCCCGCGCCCGCCGCGCAGGAGCCGCCGGTCAATCCGGGCAGCAGCATCGTGCTGCGCGCGTTCCGTTCGGCGTCCCTGAAGCGCGACTGGTCTTATACGGTGTACCTGCCGCCCGGCTACAATCCGGAAGGCGCGCGCTATCCGGTGCTGTACCTGCTGCACGGCAATGCCGGCAACGCGAACGACTGGATCACGCAGGGCCGGCTGCAGGCCACCGCCGACACGCTGATCGAGCGCCACGAGATCCCGCCCGCCGTGATCGTGATGCCGCAAGGCGGCACCGACTGGTACGTCGATCGCAAGGAGAAGATGCAGAGCGCGTTCCTGAACGACCTGCTGCCGGAAGTCGAAGCGCATTTCGCGGTGTCGAACCAGCGCGCCGGCCGTGCGATCGGCGGCGTGTCGATGGGCGGTTTCGGCGCGCTGCGTTTCTCGCTGCTCGAGCCGGGCCTGTTCTGCGGCGCGATGCTGCTGAGCCCCGCGATCTACGCGAACGAGCCGCCGCTCAATTCCGCCGCGCGCTACGTCGGCGTATTCGGCGACCGCCAGTTCGATCCGCGCGTGTGGCACGAGCTCAACTACCCGGCGCTGATGCGCGGCTATTTCGCGCGCAACTGGCGCGTGCCGATGTTCATCGCGGCGGGCGACGACGACCTGACGATCCAGGCCGAATCGAGCGTGCTGTACACGCACCTGCGCCGCGCGCAGAACCCCGCCGAGCTGCGCATCGTCGACGGCGGGCATACGTGGGAAGTGTGGCGCGGGCTGCTCGGGCAGGGGTTGAAGTATGCGCTGGAGTGCGTGAAGTGATGACGCCGGGCCACGCGTCGGGCAACCGCTCGCCGGCTGCCTGACGCTTCATCCTCCACTCGACTGCCGGCGCCCGCACACGGCGCGCACGGGCGCCCGGCCCGATCGCACGCATTTCAATTCCATGCATGGCGCGCCGGACGCACGCCGTTCAGGTAGTAGTTGCCGACGAGGTGATATTTCCACCGCGCCGGATCGTGCAGCGTATGCGTGCGCGCATTGCGCCAGTGCCGGTCGAGATTGTGCTCGGCGAGCGTCGACTGCGTGCCGGCCAGTTCGAACAGCTTCTCGCCCGCCAGCAGCGCGATCTCGGTCGTCAGCACCTTCGCCTCGCCGACCGCGACCGACGCACGCGCGACATCGTCGTCGGTCACGGTGCCACGTGCGCCAATCTCGTCCAGCGTGCGCGCCGCGCGTTCGAGCAGCGCTTCCGCCGCATGCAGCTGGATATGCAGACGGCCGATCTCGCGCACGAGCAACGGGTCGTCGACTGCCCGTTCGACGCCGCTGTCGACCCACGGCCGCGTGCGCGACCGCACGAACGCCTCGGTATCGGCGATCGCCGCCTGCGCGATGCCGGCGTCGATCGCCGCCTGGATGATCTGCGACAACGGGCCGTTGAGCGTCGGCTCGTCCGACACGCGCTGCGCGGGCAGCACATGCGAAGCCGGCACGCGCACGCCGTCCAGCACCACCGTACCGCTCGCGGTCGTGCGCTGGCCGAAACCCGACCAGTCGTCGATCACGGTCAGCCCCGGCGTCGGCTGCGGCACATAGGCGAGCCACGCCTGCTGCGCATCGTCGAGACCGAGCACCGGCACGTAATGCGCGAACAGCGCGCCGGTCGAATAGAACTTCGTGCCGTCGACCACATGGTGGTCGCCATCGCGGCGCACGCGTGTCTTCAGGTCGAGCACATGCTTCGTGCCCTTCTCCGAGAAGCCGTTGCCGAAGCGCTTGCCGCTCAGGATCTCCGCGAAGAAATAGCGCTTCTGCGCGTCGGTGCCGATCAGCGCGATCACGTCGACCAGCCCGAAATGGTTCTGCGGCAACTGCCCGAGCGACGCATCGGCCGCCGCGACGATCCTGATGACCTCGGTGAGCGTCACGTGCGATACGCCCGCGCCGCCGTACGCCTTCGGCACCGTGATCGCCCACAGCCCCGACTGCGAGAACCATTCGATCTCGTCGCGCGGCAAGCGTCGCTCGCGATCGCGCTCGGCCGCCCCTTCCGCCAGCCGCCGCGCGAGCGCATGCGCGACCGCGATTGCCTGTGCGTCGTCCGCGATCACGCGGGCCACCTGCGGTTTGGCGTCGGCTGGCCGGTCCTGAAGCGCTGCACTCGTCTCTGACATCGGGTTCTCCCGTCGAATCACGAAAGCATTCAATCTAGCAGTGCGTCGCGGGCCGGCAAACCGAGCGATTCACGTAACGATATTCCTTCGGATAACAAACGACATGGCGTCGCTCGGCAGTCGATTCCGCGTTGCGACGTCGCAATCGATGCCGAAGCATCGACGCTTCCCGTCGTTGCGCCGCGTAATGCGGATCGACGATAACGATCTGCGAATCCGTTATTGGAGCGCTTGCGGCGTGCTTCCTATACTGGCCTCCCGGTGCAAACGGCCCCGCCCTTCGAGGAACACCGCATGACTTCGTCGCACGCAGACATCGATCTCTCCACCGGCACCGACTACGACGCACTCGCGAGCCGGTTTCGCCCCCTCTTCGACCGGATCGCCGCCGGCACCGCCGAGCGCGAGCGCCGTCGCGAACTGCCGCACGAAGCCATCGGCTGGCTGAAGGCCGCCGGCTTCGGCGCGGTACGCCTGCCGGTGCGCGACGGCGGCGCCGGCGCGTCGCTGCCGCAACTGTTCCGGCTGCTGACCGAACTCGCCACCGCCGATTCCAATCTGCCGCAGGCGTTGCGCGGCCACTTCGCGTTCGTCGAAGACTGGCTGAACGCGCCGCCCGGGCCGCAGCGCACGACGTGGTTCGACCGCTTCGCGAGCGGCCAGCTCGTCGGCAATGCATGGTCGGAAGCCGGCGACGTCCCGCTCGGCCAGACCGTCACCCAGGTATCGGAACGCAACGGCCGGCTGGTGCTGAACGGCCGGAAGTTCTACAGCACGGGCAGCCTGTTCGCGGACTGGATCGACGTATTCGCGCAGCGCGAACACGACGGCAGCGACGTGATCGTCGCGATCGCCACCGTGCAGCCCGGCGTGATACTCGAGGACGACTGGGACGGCTTCGGCCAGCGCACGACCGGCAGCGGCACGACGCGCTTCGAGAATGCGGCGGTCGATGCCGCCAACGTGATCGATTTCGCGCGCCGCTTCAAATACCAGACCGCGTTCTACCAGCTGTTCCATGTCGCCACGCTGGCCGGCATCGGCCACGCGATCGTGCGCGATGCGGGCGAGCTCGTGCGCAGCCGCACGCGCGTGTACAGCCACGGCAACGCCGTGCGCGCCGGCGACGATGCGCAACTGCAGCAGGTGATCGGCGAAATCGCGTCGTGGGCCTACGCGGCCGATGCGCTCGCGCTGCGTGCCGCGCAACCGCTGCAACAGGCGTACCTCGCACGCTTCGGCCACGACGACGACGCCGAGCACGCCGCGAACGTCGCGGCCGAAATCGAATCCGCGCAGAGCCAGCTCGTCGTGTCGGAACTCGTGCTGCGCGCGGCGACGCGCCTGTTCGACGCGCTCGGCGCGTCCGCGACGCGCAGCACGGCCGCGCTCGATCGTCACTGGCGCAACGCGCGCACGGTGTCGTCGCACAATCCGCTCGTCTACAAGGCGCGGATCGTCGGCGACTGGATCATCAACGGGCGCACGCCACCGTTCGTCTGGCGCGTCGGCAGCGGTGCCAGCGCGGAAGCCGGCACGGCAACGGAGGCCGCGCGATGAGCAAGACCATCCGCTTCAACGCGTTCGAGATGAACTGCGTCGGCCATCAGTCGCCGGGGCTGTGGGCGCATCCGCGCGACCGGTCGTGGCAGTACAAGGATCTCGACTACTGGACCGATCTCGCCCGTGTGCTCGAGCGCGGGATCTTCGACGCGATCTTCATCGCGGACGTGATCGGCTACTACGACGTCTACCAGGGCAGCAACTACCACGCGCTGCACCAGGCCGCGCAGATCCCGGTCAACGATCCGCTGCAGCTTGCCGCGCCGATCGCGATGGCGACCGAGCATCTCGGCATCGGCATCACCGCGTCGACGACGTTCGAGCATCCGTACACGTTCGCGCGCCGGCTGTCGACGGCCGACCATCACACGAAGGGCCGGCTCGCGTGGAATATCGTCACGTCGTACCTGGAAAGCGGCGCGAAGAACGTCGGCGACCACGGGTTGCGCACGCACGACGACCGCTATGCGGTCGCGGCCGAGTACGTCGAGGTGCTGTACAAGCTGTTCGAGGGAAGCTGGGAAGACGGCGCGGTCGTGCGCGATCGCGAGGGTCGCGTGTTCACGCATCCGGAGAAGGTGCACGAGATCGGCCACAAGGGGCGCTTCTTCGACGTGCCCGGCTATCACCTGTGCGAGCCGTCGCCGCAGCGCACGCCGGTGCTGTTCCAGGCCGGCGCGTCCGGCCCCGGCAAGGCATTCGCCGCACGGCACGCCGAATGCGTGTTCGTCGCCGCGCCAACCCGCTCACAGCTCGCCCGCCATGTCGCCGACGTGCGCGCGCAGGCTGCGGCCGCCGGCCGCGACCCGCACGACGTGCTGATCTACAACCTGGTCACGGTGATCGTCGACGAGACCGACGAGAAGGCGCAGGCGAAGTTCGACGAGTATCGCCGCTATGAGTCGTACGACGGCTCGCTCGTGTTCATGTCCGGCTGGACCGGCATCGACTTCGGCCAGTACGCGCCGACCGATCCCGTCAGGCGCGTCGAGACGAATGCGATCGTGTCGGCCGTCGAGCATCTGGCGGGCGGCGATACCGCGTGGACCATCGAGGAGCTGGCCGCGTGGGGCGGCATCGGCGGGATGGGGCCGGTGTTCGTCGGCTCCGCGCAGACCGTCGCGGACATCCTGCAGGAATGGGTCGCCGCGACCGACGTCGACGGCTTCAACCTCGCGTATGCGGTTGCGCACGAAACCTTCGAGGACATCGTGCGCCATCTCGTGCCGGAGTTGCAGCGGCGCGGCGTCTATCCGACCGGATACGCACCGGGCACGCTGCGGGAAAAGCTGTTCGGCGGCTCGGCGACGTTGCCGGACGCGCATCCGGCCGCACGGTTTCGCGACATCGAGCAGGTCAAGCGCGCTGCCGAACAGGTGGCCGACTACGCGTGACGGTCATGCGCCGGCCGGCTCGCGTGCGGGCCGGCCGGCATCCCCGGCGGGCGACTGCGGGCCCGCCGCGCCGGTCATCCGGCACACGATGACTGACGGCAGCACCGCCCGCGCGTCAAAGCCATGTCCCGCCCTGCCGCTCGTTCGGTTCATCGGCAAGCGCGTCGAAATCGTGAATCCAGTCCAGGTGATGCAGCACGCTGTCGCGCTCGCCCAGACGCGCATTGCGCGCCTGCGCGGCCGGCCCGTCGGGCAGGTGCAGCACGTCGGCCGCGGAGATCGACGCGTACTGCACCTTGCGCGTGCGGCCGCGCCGCAGCCGCTCGTACGCTTCCTGCGCTTCGCGCCAGTTGCCCGGCCCGGCCTTCGCCAGTTGCGCCGCCAACACCACGGCATCCTCGATCGACTGATTCGCGCCCTGCCCGTGATGCGGCACCAGCGCATGCGCGGCATCGCCGATCAGCGTCACGCGCCCGCGGCTCCAGCGACCGAGCGGCGGCCGGTGAAACAGCCCCCAGCGCTGGCTGACCGGCACCGCGGTGATCATCTGCACCACTGCCGGATGCCAGTCCCCGAACAGCCGCAGCTGCTCGCCCTCTTGCGCCGGCATCACCCAGTCGCGCGACGGCCACGGCGACGGATGGCGCTCGACCAGCAGGAAGTTCTGGTCGCCGCGCTCGCCGATCGGATAGTGCAGCAGATGGCCGTGCGGCCCGACCCAGAACTGAATGGTCTCGGGATCGGGCAGCAGGTCCATCCGCTCGGCCGGCACCACGCCGCGAAAGCCCGAACAACCCGAATACAGCACGTCGTCGTAGCCGAGCATCCAGCGCCGCGTGATCGAACGTGCGCCATCCGCGCCGATCACGAGATCCGCTTCGACGCGTTCGCCGTTGGCGAACGACAGCGTCACACGGTCCGGATGCTGTACGAGATCGACGAGCCGATGGCCGAGATGAATCCGCCCGGCGCCGACCGCCTTCGACAGGATCGCCTGCAGGTCCGCGCGGTGCACGCCCCAATACGAGCCGCCGAACTGACGGCGATAGTCGGGCTCGCCGCGATGGTGGCCGATCACCGCGCCGCTGCGCCCGTCGCGATAGACGAGGCCCGGAATCTCCGCGCAGACCGCGTCGAAAGCCGGACGTAATCCCATTCGTTCGTAGAAGCGCGTCGCGTTGGCCGACAACGCGACAGCCGCGCCGACCTCGCGCAGCACGTCGGTCTGCTCGTACAGCTGCGCGTCGATGCCCTGCTCGCGCAAGGCGAGCGCCAGTGTCAGGCCGCCGATGCCGGCACCGACGATCGCGATCCTCGGATTCTTCTGCATGATGAACGTGTCTCCGCTATTGATTCAGATGGTGATGGGGCGAGGCCGCGGCGCGCGTAGCCTGTCCGGCGCGCCTGTCGAATGCCGGCGCCGTATCGATATTGTCGGCAGCGCACCTTCATCCCACAATAAAATGCAGGGAATCTGCTTCATCACCGAATGAAATAATTGGAGACGCCCCACCCTCATGGAACTGAGCGAGATCGACCTCAACCTGCTGTTGCTGTTCCAGCGGCTGATGCAGGAGCGGCGCGTGTCGAGCGTCGCCGAACAGATGAACATGAGCCAGCCGGGCGTCAGCAATGCGCTCGCGAAACTGCGCCGCCGGCTCGGCGATCCGCTGTTCGTGCGCGGGCCCGGCGGCGTGGTCCCGACGCCGTTCGCGTTGCGGCTGGCCGAGCCGGTTGCGCACGCGCTGTCGACGCTGCATGCCGCGCTCAATCCCGAGACCGGTTTCGATCCGCTGCACGCGTCGCGCACGATGACGATCGGGATGACCGATATCGGCGAAGTCGTGTTCCTGCCCGCGTTGCTCGAACACCTGTCGCGCGCGGCGCCGGGCATCGCGCTCAACACAGTGCGCAACACGAGCGTCAATCTCGGCGACGAGATGGCCGACGGCCGCGTCGATCTCGCGATCGGATTGCTGCCGCAACTGCAGGGCGGGTTCTATCAGCGGCGGCTGTTCGATCAGCGGTATGTGTGCCTGTTCCGGCGCGGCCATCCGCTCGAAGACGCGCCGCTGACCGTCGACGCCTGGCGGGACGCCGAGCATCTGGTCGTCGTGTCGGCCGGCACCGGTCACGGCCAAGTCGACGAATGGCTGAAGCGGCGCCGCGTCAAGCGCCGCGTGCGGCTGACGGTGCCGCATTTCATGAGTGTCGGGTACATCCTGCAGCGCACCGATCTGATCGCGACCGTACCGGAACATCTTGCGTTGCAGCTCGCCGCACCGTTTTCGCTGGGCTGGCGGGCGTTGCCCGTCACGCTGCCGGGCGCGCCGATTCACATGCTGTGGCATACGCGCGTGAATCAGGACGAAGGCAACCGGTGGTTGCGGGATGTCGTGGTCAACCTGTTCGCGGAAGGCGAGGCACGCGCACGGAAGGCCGCGCCGGCGCGCAAGAAATAACCGCTCACGCAGCGAAACCCGGCGTGCGCGGTAGGATGTCGCTTCGCTCCACGCACGGCGAGTCCGTCGAGCACTCGCCGCCGCTTTCCTTCCCCCAACCCGCAGGGAATCAAGCCATGTCTGTCTCGCAGAAATTCGCCGCCGTCACGGGCGCCGGATCCGGCATCGGTCGCGCCGCGGCGATCGCACTCGCGAACGCCGGATTTACCGTCGCGCTGATCGGTCGCAAGGAAGCCGCGTTGCTCGAAACGAAGGAAGCGATCGTCGCCGCCCACGGCGATGCGCACGCGTTCCCGGCCGACGTCACCGACGAAGCGTCGGTCGAACACGCGTTCGATCAGATCGCGCAGCAGTTCGGGCGGCTCGACGTACTCTTCAACAATGCGGGCCGCAATGCGCCTGCCGTTCCGCTCCACGAATACGACTTCGGCGTGTGGAACGACGTCGTCGCGACGAACCTGACGGGCGTCTTTCTGTGCGCGCGCGCCGCGTGGCGCCTGATGAAGGCGCAAACGCCGCAGGGTGGCCGGATCATCAACAACGGCTCGATCTCCGCCTATACGCCGCGCCCGAACACGATCGCGTACACGGCCACCAAGCATGCGGTGGCCGGCATCACCAAGTCGCTCGCCCTCGACGGCCGCGCGTACAACATCGCGTGCAGCCAGATCGACATCGGCAACGCGGCGACGTCGCTCACCGACCGGATGACGGAAGGCGTGCTGCAGGCCGACGGACGCATGGCGCCCGAGGCGCGGATGGACGTCACGCATGTCGCGAACGCGGTCGTTCAGATGGCGAACCTGCCGCTGGATACGAACATCCTGAACATGACGATCATGGCGACGACCATGCCGTTCGTGGGGCGCGGATAAACCGGCGCCCCGCGCGATTCAGCGTTCGTGATAGATCGCGAGCCAGACACTCGGCTCGTCGGGATGCGTCCACGCGACGCGATGCCGGCAATGCGGTTCGATCAGGACGTAGTCGCCGGGGCGCATGTCGTGCAGCACCGCATCCGCTTCGAACTCGAGCACCGCGGCCCCCGACAGCAGCGCGACCCATTCGGCGCGCGGATCGTCATACCAGAACCCGTCGGGACTCGTGTGCCCCATCGACACGATCCGCTCGACGTTCAGGCGCGATCCCGCGACGAGCAGGTCGACTCGCTCGTCGCTGTCGCGCGCTTGCTCGATGCTGAACAGGTTGCCGGTTTGAAGTTGCATGGTTCGACCTCGCATCGGCCTTCACGTGAAGGCGGTTGACGTCCACTGTAGCGCGGCGGGCGTCGTTGCGGCGAACTTGTTTTGCGGTCCCGGCAAGACCGACGATTACGCGGCCGCCTCGTCGTCGATATCGCGCCGTGGCCGACGGAGCTGTCCGTCGTATTGATCAGGCGCGCCACGTCGCTCGCGGAGCGGATGGGCGCGGAAACCGGCGTGATAGCGGCATTCAGATCGATCGAACTCATCGCATTCCCTGGTTTCGCCGGAAGCCCGGCGCTAGCCTTCTGGTTCTGGAAGCAACGATTCTGTTCTTGCGATCCGGCTATCCCAACCGATATAAATCGATAAATTATTCGGTGTACGTCATAACGTTTCCGGTCGCGCGCCTGGCAGCGACGCGCATCCGCAATCGCGGCGGAGGTGGCGGCAGACTCGCCGCGCGGCTCACGTTACCGCGAGATCGCGTGTCGTGTTCCGGGTCACGTCGTCGCCTGAAAGGAGGCAACCTTGTTCCGGCCGGTCGCCTTCGCGTGGTACAGCGCCTCGTCGGCCGCCTTGATCACGATACCGGCCTCTTCATCGCCCTCCGGCGTCCAGCTCGCGAGGCCGATACTGGCGGTGACGTGCCCATATTCGCTGCCGGCATGCTCGAGCGCCAGTTGATCGATCGCCGCGCGAATGCGCTCGGCGATCTGGGCAGCGCCCGTCTGCGGTGTATCGGGAAGCAGCACGACGAATTCCTCCCCGCCGTAGCGGGCCGCGGTATCGACCGGCCGGCGGATGTTGTCGCCGATGCAGCGCGCAACCGCCGCGAGCGCGTCGTCGCCCGCCTGGTGGCCGTAGGTATCGTTATAGGCCTTGAAGCGATCGACATCGACGAACAACAGCGAGAACACCGATCGCGCCCGCCGCGCACGACGCCATTCGCGATCCAGCACTTCCCCGAAGCTGCGGCGATTGTTCAGGCCCGTGAGGCCGTCGGTGCGTGCGAGCAGCACGAGCTCCGACTCGGCGCGCATCCGGTGCCGCAGCTGTGCGCCGAGCATGATCGATACCGCGATGAACGCGGCGCCGAACGTCGCCACCAGCGCGCCGATCGTCATGGCCCGGTGCCGCCACGCCGCATAGATGTCCTGCTCCGCCTCCGCGACCATGATGATCAACGGCAGCTTCGGCAGGTGCCTGAAGTAATAGAGACGGCGCACCCCGTCGAGCGACGCGGTTTCCGAGAACACGCCCTCCCGTTCGGACTGGAACCGCCTGAAGGTCGCGGCCTGGCTGATGTCGCGACCGACGGTATGGACGTCGTACGGCTGACGCATCACCATCACGCCGTCGCTGCCGATCAGCGAGATCGAACCATGTTGCCCGAGCGACAGGCCGGCGAACAGCTGGTGGAAATACTCGAGGTTGACCGCAATGAGCACGATGCCGGCAAACGAGCCGTCGGGGTTCGAGATTCGCCGGGTCAGCCCGATGCTGAGCGAGCCGCCGCGCAGGCGCGACGGGTAGGGATCACTGACAAAGAGCCCGGCATCGGGATTGTCACGATGGACGGTGAAGTACTTGCGGTCGGCGAAATTGCCGTGGCGCGGCACGTCGTTGGCCGAATCCAGGACGATGTTGCCGGCGGCATCGAGTACCAGCACCGAGCCGAGAAATTCCGCCGTCATCGCATTGTCGAACAGCACGGCACGCCGCAGGCTCGCGGGCGCATTCATCACGTCGGGGCGCTTGAGACCCTCGATGACCGCCTGCAGCGACAGGTCGTAGAGTTCGAAGTTGCGCTGGATGTCGCGCTCGGCGATCAGGCCGAGATTGCGGGAGGTTTCGCTCGCCCGCTCGAGCGCGTCGTTGCGGCTCTGGAACAGCTGCAGCACGCACAGGCCCATGAGGGCGCAGGCGACCACGATGCCGATCACGACGATGGTTTGGGGTGCCGCCGACCTGGATTGCATGTGTCTCCTCGGTGACCAGGCTTGTGCGCAGGCGCGCAGCGCGATTCCCTCATACTAAATAACGGGAGGTGGCATATCAAGCGGGGGATGCCCCGGGCAGGATGCAATCGACTGGAACGCAGGCCGCGTCCCGACGCGCACGTCGGCTTGCGTGGTGGACGAGGAAGGTGTGAAGCTGTAGCCGACTACAGCATCGACACCTGACGAGGCACTCAGATAATCCCCGACTTGATCGCATTCGCAACGTGATCGCCCTCCATGCGAGCGAAATCGCCCATGCCGATCGCATATCCGCCGCCCCACGACGGAATGTCGCGCGGGCAAACGAGCTCGTTGGTCAGGTCCGCCGGGTTGCCGAACGTCAGCGCGCCCTGCTCGCTTTTCAACTCCCCCCAAGCCCGTCAGCCTCGTCAGCTTCCGACGCCCTCTATTCGTCCGTATACCTAATTATTTGAGTCTCTCGTATGTAGAAAATGTCCCGCATGGTCAGCTATCGCTCAGGAATCGCCCGAGCTGCGTATAGACCGTCGGCCGAGCGTGCCGCAACCATGCTGCGAATAGTGCGCCGGCGACGGCAATCGCCGGTGTCGTCCACGGCAGGATCGACACGACGACCGAAGACGTTCCGGCCATCAGCGAGACGTTGCCGATCATCGCGTACAGGAAGTAGCTGAATCCCGCAAAACTGATGGCGGGGAACACGGCCCATCGAACGAATCGCGTGTCACGCTTGCTGCGGGTAGCGAAGAACCGGATGACCGCCAGGGCAGTCAGCGCCTGCACGCATACGATGCCGATCGCGGACGGAATGCTGAGATACGGCGCGATCACCATGACCGGGTCGACGCGATAGGCGGCAAACAGGACAATCAGCACGATCATGATCGCTGACTGCATGTTCGCGGCCCGGATCGGGAGCCCCTTCTTCACGCTCAACTGCGCGAGCCACCCGAACGCAATGCCGTCGCGGCCGAGTGAATACCAGTAGCGCACGGTCGCGTTGTTGAAGCTGATGATCGCGGCAAGCATGCTGGTGATCAGCAGCGCATTGGTGACGACCACCATGTGCTTGCCGAGCACCCGCTCCGTCACCGCGAACCACAGATCCGCCGGGGACTTCACCGCCAGGGCAACGACCTCGGCGTAACCGAACGCGTTGGACATCTGCACCGTCGACACCACGTAGATCGCCATGATGACCGCGACGCTGACGTACGTGGCAACCGGAATCGAGCGGCTCGGGTTCCTGACGTCGTTCGCGTAGATCACCGTCGTCTCGAAACCCATGTAGGCCACGACCACGAACACGAGCGACGTACCGAATTTCCCGGTGAAGACATTCGCCGGATGCAACGGTGCGAGGCTGAAGTGCTCCACGCCGCCCGCCGTGGCCGCCACCTTGATGTTGAAGGCGACGATCAACCCGATCTCGACGATCATCAGCAGGAACAGCACCGCGCCGTTGAACTGCACGTTGTTGATCGCGAACACGTGTACGACGACTGCCGCCGCAAGCGTGCTGAGCCACCACGGCACGGCCACGCCAACGAGGCTGCTGATGAAATAGCTGATATAGAAGCCGAGCAGCGCGTAGCATGCGAGCGTAATCACGAAATACGATGCGACGGCCATGAACGCGGCACCCACGCCCGCCGGCCGGCCGAGGCCCTGTCCGACGTACGCATAGAGCGCGCCTGCGTTGCGTACATGCCGGCTCATCGCCGTGAAACCGACCGCAAAGACCAGGTAGATCAGCCCGACGCACAAATAGGAGCCGGCGATGCCGATGCCGTTACCGTATGCGACGCCATACGGTACGCAGCCGATGAGGCTGGTGAGCGGCCCGTTGGTGGCAAGCACGAAAAATACGATGGCGATCCAGTTCAGAGGCCGCGAGGATGCGGTTGCAGGTGTGGTTGCTGACGTCTCCATGTTCGTTCCTTGTCGTTGATGAATGAAATGCGTCACGTGCCCGTGTGCCCGGCGAACAACGCCTGCCGGCGCTCGGCATCGGGATCCTGTTCGATGCGGCAGGTCCGGTCGAAAATCCGCGTCGAACGCACGTCCGGCGTGTAGCACGGCCAAGCCAGGGCGTCCCGCGTCGACGGATCGCCGTATCGGGCGAAGTCGGCCCATGCGCGCCGCATGCGTGCCGCCAGTCCGTACCGGTCGCCACGCGTGTCGCCCAGGTACCGGGTGTCAGGAAAATCGGCACTATCCCAAGCCGGCAGCGGGTAATCCAGCGTGCCGAATACGAACGGGATTTCGGCGCCGTGGATCGAGTAGCTGCCGCCGCAGCACGGGAATTCCCAGTCGAACCGATACATGAACGTGCTGGCCTGCCAACCGTTGCGCTCCGCCAGCGCCATCGCGGGCATCCAGAACATGACGTCGGTGAGGTCCTCGCCGACCGTGCCGGGCCGGATCGCATGAGTACGCCACGCGGCGGCGACGGCTGCCTTCGCGTCGTCCGGGCCGATGCTGAACGGCCTGAAACCGTTCTCGAGCGCACGGCAACGGTCGACCGAATCGAGCGTGCGGTGCGCCAGCAGGCGCGGCTCCAGGAAGTACGCCGCCTCGTGTCGCGTCGTACCGATCACCATCGGTATCGACGGCCGCCGGCTTCTCGATGCATCGATGACGACGCCATCGTCGACGGGCCAAAACGCGGTATAGCCGTAGCGATCGAACAGGCGCCGCGCGGCCGCGAGGATCCGCTCATCCGGAATCCCGTCGAGCGATCGCGCATCGGCGCCGAGCATCGCGAGAAACGCGTCGGCCCTGTCGCGCGCCTGCTCCCGCGACAGCGTCGTGACGAATGCGCCGCTCTGGATGATCGCCTTGTGATACAGGCCGTCGGCCGACGGCATCATCGTCAGCGCACAGATCTTCCCGCCGCCACCCGATTCGCCGAACAGCGTGACGTTGGCCGCGTCGCCGCCAAACGCGTCGATGTTCGCCGCGATCCATTCGAGCGCCAGCACGATGTCCTGCTGCCCCACGTTCACAGCATCCGAATCGCGGTCGTCCCGATCGAACAAGGTCAGGTAACCGAACGCATTGAGACGATGGTTGATCGACACGACCACCACCTGCTGCTCTTCGGCGAGCATGCGTCCGTCGTACAGCGGCAGGTTTGCCGAGCCCGACAGATAGGCGCCTCCGTGCAGCCACACCATCACCGGCAAACGATCGCCTCGCGCCGCCGATGACGGCATCCAGACGTTGAGGTTCAGGCAGTTCGACGAATGACCGCCATCGAACTGCCATGCCGGCAAGTCGTCATTGAACTGCCGACACGCGTCGCCATAGGTGCGGCAATCGCGGACGCCGTCCCACGCCGGTGCAGGCAAGGGCGGCCTGAAACGCAGATCGCCGCCCGCCTCCATTCCGTAAGGAATGCCAAGAAATCGAATGCCGCGATGCGTGCAGATGCCGCGGACACTCCCTCGCGCGAGCCGCACTATGCCGTCGCGGCGTTCGGTGCATGCGTCGATCGCGGGGAGACTCGTGTATTCGTTCATCGTTCTGTCGATACCGGGAAGATGAGGCTCAGGTTTGATGGATGTATACCGTCCAGCCGGTACAGTACCGAGTTCAAAAAAAATCTCAAAGGGAATTTGTATAATGCACCGTCCAGCCGGTACGGTCCGTTTCAGTGCATTACCCCTTAATTTCCCCAATCGAGAGAACATGGATAACGAAATAAGCGAAACAAAGAGGAAAATTTTCCTCGCCGCGCGAAAAATCCTGCAAGACAAAGGGATCCTGGGATTAACCCTTGCCGAGGCCGCAGCGGTTGCGGGTGTCAGCAAAGGTGGGCTGCTCTACCATTTCTCGAACAAGTCCGAGCTTCTGGCCGGGCTGCTGCACTTCGAAGCCACCACCTTCGAGCAAGCGGTGACCGAAGCCGCCCAGGCCGACGGTCAGCCCGGCGCATGGACGCGCGCGTACATCATCGCGAGTTCCGAACAGGCGCTGCAGGGCAGAAGCCTGTCGGCCGTGATCGGGAGCCTGCTCCTGGAGCCGGGCCTGCTGCCCGTCTATGCGACGCACGCCGCCCGCTGGGCGGAATTGCTGAGCCGCGACTCATTGCCCGAACGCACGGCCCATATCATCCGCTTTGCGGTGGAAGGCCTGTGGTTCGACGAGGTGTGCGGACTGCGCCCGCTCGACGCGGCGCAGCGCGAGGCATTCATCGACTCGCTGCTTGCCATGACGCGTACGGCATGAATTCGGGGAACCCCTTCGGGTTCGACCAGATCTCGTGGCGCACGTGCCGTGGCAGATGGACGGCGGCATGCCGTTTGACCCATGCCGGATCGTCTGAAACGCGCGGCGTTCACACATCCGGATCCGGAATCCGCGCCGACTGAATCACCACCAGCGTGTCCCCCGCCTCGATCCGGCACGGCGGATCCTCGTAAAACGAATGGATCTTCCCGCAACGATCGAGCCCGACCACGATCGCGCCCGGCACGACGTTCGTCATGCAGCCGATCTCGTGCGGCAATGCCTCGCGCTCGAGCAGCGTCGCGCGGCCACGCGTCGACAGCATGTCGTTCACGAACGGCACGATGTAGCGGCTATGCACCGCATCCGCGAGCAGCAGCGCGCCGATCTTCGTCGACGACACGATCACGTCCGCGCCGGCCTGTCGCAATTGCCGCTGATACAGGTTCTCCTGGATCCGCACGACGATCTTGGTCTCCGGCGCGATGCTGCGCACCGACAAGGTCAGCAGGATCGCGGTCGGATCGTCGGTCACCGAAATGATCACGGCCTTCGCCGCACGCACCTGCGCCTGCTGCAGCAGGTCTTCATGCGCGGGATCGCCGAGCAGCCCCGCCACGCCGAGCGATGTCGCGGCCTCGAGCGCCTGCTGCTGCGCATCGATCACGATGATCGTCGACGGATCGACGCCGCTCTCGAGCAGCTCGCGCACGGCGATCGACCCGGACAGGCCATAGCCGCACACGACGATGTGATCGGACAGTTGCTTCTGCAGGCGTTTCATGCGGAATTCCTCGATGACGCGCTGGATCACGAACTGATACGCCGTGCCCAGGAAGATGAACCAGATGCCAATGCGGATCGGCACGATGAAGAATGCATCGATCAGACGCGCGCGCGCGGTGACCGGCACGATGTCGCCATAGCCGACCGTCGCGACCGTGACCATCGTGAAGTACACGAGATCGGCGACATTCATCGGCGTGCTCTTGGTCGAATCGCGCAGGCCGTCGCGATCGAGATACAGCACGAGAAACGCGAGCATGCACAGCAGCACGACCGCGCCGAGGCGGAACAGCAGCGTGCGCCGCGGCGACGTCGCGGGACGCGTGAACAGCGTGCGAGCACGCGGCGCCTGCCACGGATCGCGGGCACGACGCAGGCGTGAGCGCAACGAACGGCGCTGGGCGGAAGGCGAGGCCAACGGGGATTCTCCTGAAGGATGCGGGCTCGATTCTACGACGGGAGGACGCGGGCCCTCCGCTACCGGCCCTCCGCCATCGGCCCTCCGCTACAGCATGCTGCGCGGCCGGACCATCGTCCCGTCGACGAAACGCTGCGAGCGGAACGCCGACAGGTCGAGCGACGGCACGCCCGTATCGACCCATTCGGCCAGCAGCCGGCCCACGATCGGCCCCATCGCGAAGCCGTGCCCGCAGAACCCGGTCGCGATCGCGAGCCCGGACGGCGTGCCGGGCGCATCGATCACCGGGATCCCGTCGGGCAGCACGTCGATCAGGCCGGCCCATGCCTCGACGATCTGCGCGTCCTTCAGCGCGGGAAAGATCGCCTTGAGCTTCGCGAGCGCGCGCGGCGCATGCGCGCGATTCGGCTGCGGCTGCGGATCGCGCGGCTCGAGCGGCCCGGTTGCGCCGCCGATGCGCGCGCGGACATCGCGCCACGCCGCCGCGTTCAGATGCAGCCGGAATTTCTCGCGCTGCGACCAGAACTCCGGCCAGAACAGGCTCAGGCCGCGCAGATGGCCGAGCGTCAGGTCGACGTCGACCTGCATGTCGTCGGCGAGATTGATCGCGCCGTTCGTGCGTTGCCGGATGCCAAGGCCGTGCCCCCAGATCGTCGCCGCGGACACGTCGGGCAGCACGTTGGTGCGCATGCAGGTGCCGCGCACGGCCTGCTGCGGCAACCGGATGCCGACGCCGTCGAGCAGCCGGAAGCTGGTCGCGCCGGCCGCGCAGATCACGCGCCGCGTGCGGATCGTGCCGCGCTCGGTCACGACGCCGACGACCGCGCCGCCGGCCGCCTCGATCGCGGTCACGCCGCAGCCTTCGAAGAAACGCGCGCCGGCTTCGGTCGCGCGCGCCGCGAACGCGGCGGCCACACGGCGCGGCTCGGCCTGCCCGTCGGTCGCGGTATACAGCCCGCCGAGCGTGCGCGCTTGCGTCGACAAACCGCGCACGCGTTCGTCGATCTCCGCACGCGTGAGCGTGCGCGTGTCGAGCCCGTGTTCGCGGGCGACGGCGAGCCACGCGTGGAACGACGCCCAGTCGTCGTCGTTGTCGGCCATGTAGAGACAGCCGCCCTGCCGCCATTCGAGATCGAAGCCGAGCGCCTGCTCGAGTCCTTCCCAGATCCGCATGCCGGCCATCATCAGCGGCACTTCGGCGGATTCGCGGCCCTGTTGCCGCACGAAGCCCCACGCGCGTGTCGATTGCTGGCCTGCGATGCGCGACTTGTCGAGCACGACGGCTTTCAGCCCGCGCAAGCCGAGGTAATACGCAGCCGCGCAGCCCATGATGCCGGCGCCGGCGATCACGACGTCGGCTTCGGCCGGGAACGCCGTGTCGGCGCGCGTCAATGTGTGATGCAACGGATAGGTCGTCGTCATTGTTCCCTGATCACCCCGGCCTCGCGGCCGTCCCCATTTTTTGCCTTGACGGCGCCATGTTACCGCGCGAAATACTGCACATCCGTACAGCATTTTCGCAGTAGCAATGATCCCCCCCCCATTCGATCCCCCGAAGCTGAACGAACTCACCGAATGGTGGACGAATTGCACTTATGCGGACGTCCAGCGCCTGATCCTGGAAGTGCAGCATCTGCGCCTGACGCGGTGGGAACTGAAGGCTCGCGTCGCGAACGCATCGCACCGGATTCGCGTGCTCGATCCGGGTATGCTCGCGCATGGCTCCGCGCCTCGGCGGCTCGGCTACCTGCTCGAGAAGGAAATCGAGCGCGCGAATCCGATCGGGCGTTCGCTCGACGTTTATGCGCCGTTCTCGGAAGAATGGCGGGACGGGCGCGCAAGGCACTGCGCTGCGCGTTGCGCGCACGGCCCGAACCGGCCGAAGCAGGCACGCTCCCGCACGCGATTCCGGACTTCCCGCGCATCAACTGGGCCGAGCTTCGCGATCGCTGGCGTCACCTGAGCGACAAGTCATCGGGCCGGCAAAATCTCGAGCAACGGATGGTGCTCCATGGGTCAGCATTTCTGAAGAGATAGGACCGCGCGTCCATCGCGACCCGAGGGCGTGATCGAAAGCCGGAATGCACGGTTCGCACCGGACGATCCCGGTGCACCGGTATCAAGATGCGCGAGGTGAATAGCGCGCGGGTGCGGGGGCCGCGCGGTTGAACGGCTGAAGCCGCGCCAGTTGCTCGATCGACATCGCGACGACTTCGAGTACATGCCGGGCGATTTCGTCGTCGTCCATCCCGGCGCTGACGTACTGTTCGATGCTCATCGTGCGGGGCGGATGGCTGCCCGCGTCGTGGTCGACGATGTCAATCCTGGCGGTACCGCGCTCCGGCGACAACACGACCTGGACAGTTTTACCGAGAACGACGGTCTGCATGCACAAGGTGGCCATTCGCAGTCTCCAATTGTGTTGCTTTCAATCGAGCATCGAACGATACCTCACAACGTAGCGCGTTAATCTACCGACTTCCCCGGATATTCATCACCATCAGGAATCAATCTCGCACCGATCGTGCAGCGCTTTTCGCGGGTTGCCCGCAGATCGTCGCGGGCTCCTGCACGGCATCCTTGTCCGGCACGGCGATCGGGCGTGTCGCGTTGAACGGGGCGCCCGTCTTGCACGGGCAAACGATGCGCGATGGACGCGCTACGCGTAGCGGCTCAACCACTCTTCGGAGAATTTTTTCGCGTAGGCAACGGCCTCGGCTTCGGTATCGAATTCGCCCAGCCTGCGGAATGCCGCCTCGCGGCTGAAACCCAGTTTCGTGACCTCGACCTGGGCGGCGTACTTGCCGTCCTCCGTCACGCGCGGTTCGCAGTTCATCTCGTACCCACGCATCACAAATTTCTTCTGCATCGCTTCAACGTTTTTTTTGAGACGGGGAATCGTAGCATGGGGCTCCGCCGCCTCCTTGCACCGATCAGAAATGTATCCACATCGGTTTCATTAGAGGCAACCCTCGACCGGTCCGCGTATAAGATGCGGCTGCGCCCGGCCGGCGCGCGGCGTCATGCAAGAATTTGTCGCCGGCGAAGCGGCACAATGCCGCGGCCGGGGCCAACGACGCGCCCTGCGCTGGTGCATTTCGCCGTCAATGCGGGGGGATTACCTGTCGCCGCGCGAGGAATCGGCGCGACACCTCGCGATCCGCGCCTGACGGTTTCGAACAGGCCAGCGGCGTCCGGCGCACGAATGCGTCGCGAGTGTAACGTCATGACACACCTTTCACAGAAACGCACCTTTCGCGACATGGAATGACACTCGTTTTGCGGTAAAGTTATCTTTTCCGCGCGTGGCCGGTCGGCTCGCCACTGGACGTCGTCAAGACTGTCCGCCGAGACTGCCGCAAGGCGTCGTTCTGAACGTCACGATCCGTTCCCGTCGCATGACCACTGAAGCAATCACCACGGATTCCCTCGCGGTTGCCGAGCGCGTGCGCGAGCTGATGAGCCGCAACGGCATCGGCAAGCGCCAGCAGACCACCGAGCTGTGCCGCATCCTCGACCTGAGCTTTTCGCAGGGTCACCGCAAACTGCGGGGCAGCAGCCCCTGGACGCTCGCGCAGATCAAGAAAGTCGCCGAAGCGTACGGCGAGCCCGCCGCTCAACTGTTCGGCGCGCAGACGCTCGACCCCGGCATGGTCGGCGCCTGTTCCCAGGAGGCCGTCCTGTATGCCGGCGTCGCCGAAATGCCGTGCACCGCATGGATCGGCGCGCCGCTCGAGGCCGGCGCGCGCCCCGAGTTCGTCGCGTACGAACAGAACGGCCGCTGGCGCGTGCTGCGCCACTCGGGCGTGCTGTATCAAAACGCGTACGACGTGCACAAGATCGAGATCTATCCGCGCCGCGCGGAGAGCGACAAGCTCGTCGTCGCGGTGATCGATCCCGATCGCGTCAGCGCGACCGAGCTGTGCCGCTATCTCGAACAGCAGGGTTTCGCGACCGCCGCGTTCGACGGCCTCGCGCCGTTCGTCGACGCGCTGCAGGGCCAGGCGTTCGACGCGGTCGTCACCGAATGGCTGTTCGACGACAGCACGGCCGCCACCGCGATCAAGGCGGTGCGCACGTCCGACAATCCGGGCGCGCCGATCTTCGTGCTGACGGGCGACCTCCTCACCGGCCGCGCGAGCGAAGCGGACATCAGCGAAGTGATTCGCGCATTCGACGTCGTCTGCTACGAAAAACCCGCGCGCATGGCGATCCTCAGCGCCGATCTCGCGAAACGGCTCGCACGCGGGTAAGTCTCGCCCGCCGGCATCCGCCTTGCGGATGGCCAATGTCCGCGTTGCACGGCGGTCGTGAACAGGTTCCTCAGTACAATAGCCGCACCCTGTTCACGACCGGCATCCGCCGCCCGACTTCATGGCCCGCCTGATTCCCGACGACTGGAAAAGCCTCGCCGCCACCGGCGCGGCCGAACGCGAACGCGAAACGCTCGCCGCCCTCGAACACGCGCTGCCGGACAGCTACACCGTCTATCACGGCGTGCACTGGACGCGCGCCGACCAGGGCTTCTCGGTGTTCGGCGAAGCGGCGTTCGTCGTCGTGAGCGCGGCCGGTCGCGTGCTGCTGATCGAGCAGAAGGCCGGCTTCCTGCGCGAAACGCCGAAGGGGCTCGTGAAGGTCTACCTGCAGAAGGAGCGCAACGTTCCGATCCAGCTCGCGCGCACGCAGGAGACGCTGCACCGGCGCCTGACCGCCGCGCTCGGCGCGGGCGTCTACGGCGTCGAAGCACTGCTGTACTGCCCCGACTACGCGATCCGTGAAACGGCGATCGCCGGCGTCGCGGCCGAGCGCATCGTTGATGCGTCGCGCAAGGCGCAGCTCGCGCAGGTGATCCGGCAGATCCTGCCCGAGCACGACGAACCGTTGCCGAACGCAGCCAAGCTGCATCATTTCCTCGCGGACGAGCTGGCGCTCACGCCCGACACGAGCGCGCTCGTCGGGCAGGCCGGCACGCTCGTCACGCGGCTGTCGGGCGGGCTCGCCGCGTGGGCGCGCCAGCTCGAGTTCACGCCGTTTCGCTTGCGCGTGACGGGCACCGCGGGGTCGGGCAAGACGCAGCTCGCGATGCAGGCGATGCGCGATGCGGTCGCGGCCGGCAAGCGCGTGCTCTACGTGTGTTTCAACCGGCCGCTCGCCGACTACATCGCGCGCATCGCGCCGCCCGGCGCGAAAATCGCGAACTACCACCAGCTGTGCGACTGGGTCGCCCGCGATGGCGGCTATACGCCCGATTTCGACGTGCCCGGCGCGTTCGAGCAGCTCGAGGCGCGCTTCGCGGAAGCACCGGTGCCCGAGCGCTGGCGCTTCGATGTCCTGATCGTCGACGAGGGCCAGGATTTCCACGCGTCGTGGGCGGCCGCACTGGAGCGCCTGCTGGCGCCGGACGGCGCATGGTGGTGGCTGGAGGATCCGCTGCAGAACCTCTATCTGCGCGAGCCCGTCGCGCTGCCCGGCTGGGTCACGCTGAAGGCGCTGACGAACTATCGCAGCCCGCGCGACCTGCTCGAATACGTGCGCGACGTCGTCGGCCGCGTCGAGCCGCTCGCCGCCGAACTGCGCTCGGGCAGCCCGTTCGACGGGTCTGATCCGTCGGTATCGTCATACGGGGAACACGGCGCATCGGGCGATGCGCTCGCCGAAGCCTGCATCGACGCGACCAAGCGCGCGATCACGCACGCGCTGTCGCTCGGCTTCCGCAAGCAGGACATCGCGGTGCTGTCCTATCGCGGCCGCGAAAGCTCGGCGCTTGCGCGGCTCGACCAGCTCGGCCCGCACCGGGTCAAGCGCTTCACCGGCAAGTACGACCTGTTCGGCAACCCCGAATATCGCGAAGGCGACGTGCTGCTCGATTCGATCTACCGCTTCAAGGGGCAATCCGCACCGTGCGTGATCCTCACCGAGATCGACTTCGACACGCTCGATGCGCGCGCGGCCCGCAAGCTGTTCGTCGGGGCCACGCGCGCGACGATGAAGCTGCTGCTCGTCGCGTCGTCGCGCGCGGCCGCGCAACTCACCGGCGGCTGATGCGGCCGCACGGGGCGCCACGCATGACGACGATCCCCATCACGATGCTGCTTGCGACAATTGGACACATTTCGTTCTGTCCAGCCCCCTTGTCCACTCGCGTTTCGTCCTGTTCCGGCAATACCTGATGGTTTATCCGCTTGTGGCCTGTCACTACGATGTCAGGCCATTCGTTGCAAGCGGAATATTCCATGGCCGACGTAAAAAGAGCGCCGTACTACAAGCCGCAAAAAGGATTGTGGGGACCAGAACTGAAGGAGTACAAGGGGCGCCAGGGATGCGTTCCCCTCGATACTCAAAAGAGCGTGTCGATCGACAGACCTGCCCCGGGGGAAAAGCCACCACCACCCGCTCGTCCCGACACGATTGCTCAAGTCCCGAAGTCGCCGGCGCAGCCGGCTGCACCTCAATCGCGGCCGAAAGCCGATCCTGCAACAACCAAAGTCCCGCCGGAGCAAGCTGAATCGGAAGTGTGCGAAAGCCCGCCGCCTTTCGACCTTCAGGACGTGCCAATTGCGATGGACAACCTGGGCTGGAAGGTTTCCGCCAGACTCGCGCGAATCTGGTTTGCGGGTTCGGCGCACACATACAATGACGACCCAACGTCACGCCAGCCATTGAATGACGACAGCATCACCTTCGACTGGACGTTGAAATTCGGCAGCATCCGAAGGAAATTCGAACGCTTCCTTGCGCACGGGATTTATAGCAAACGATCCGTAGAAACAGCAACAAACATCATCAAACCCGTCGTCAAAAACCTGTTTCTCGAAAGAAATCCAACGTTCAGCTTCAACACCTCACGACTCATCGGCGATTTGCTGAAATTCCATAACGATTGGCAGTTTCAACTTCCACCAATAAGCAACTGGGACACCCTGGAAAACTTCTCGCCAACGGATCTCACGGGAGCCCTGGCCAATTTCAACATCTACATCGCCATAGGAAATGTTGAAATATCGAACGAGAAATACTTCAAATACGATAAACCAGGCAACTTCTATTGCATCAATGCCACTGGAAAAATCACGCACATCTATGCTTACGTGAAAGACAGCTACTCATTCAACGGGAAACAGTATTTGGGACACTGGAACAAGTTCGGAGTAGTCATTGCGCCAGGTTCGCTACTCACGAGCTCCAGCTCGCCAAAGCGGGATTCCGATATCGACATTTGGGCGAAAAGCATCAACAAGCCCGTAGATACGCGAAAAAGCTTGCTTGGGAAATTCAGAAAATCCGACGTCTACTTTCCAGTCTACAACGCAGACTACGATCGCTGGAGAGAACGACATCAAAGGGGCAAGGACTTCATGACATATTCGAAGCCCGCCCACCTGAAACTGAAGAAACCGATTTAACTTGATCCTGGCGAGATATGCAGATTAGAGCCATCCGATACATTGGCTTAGCCATGATTTTCTATATCGGCGCCGGCTTGATCACTCACTTCAATCGCCCCATTTATGGACGCTGCGATTTCTACGATCGCCCGGAAACGCTAGACGGAGGCACCAAAATCATGAATGGAGTCTCATACCGATTCACGATGTGCGGCACTGGCGGAAATGATCAAGACGGCACGAACGACAAAATAGAGTTGCGAGTTTTCAGCGAAAAAGACGAACTCCTGGCGAGGCGATATTTTTCCGTAAACTGGTATCACGGAAAAAGTTTCCATCGACCCTTGAATTATGATGGCAACGTGGTTCGTTACATCGACTTGACCGATAAGTCGAACTACGACAAGTACCTGACAATTCCGCCGACCAAGTGGGACTGGCTTCGAGCCAGATTGCCTTTGTTTTGAGCGCGTCGAACTGAACGTACGTCAAGACGGACACTTGAAAAATACGGACATCGATCGGTCAGGGAAGCTCAACGGACGATGGCATCTTCCCGACCGAATCATCGGAACGACGTAACCACCTCCCCCGTGAAGCACGTCGCGGGCGGCACGCCTGAGCAGCCACGATGCCGCCCACTTGCGCCGCCCACCCCGCCATCGATCAAGCCACCCGAAACGCCCCCACCGCCCGCCGCAGCCCATCAGCCTGCTCCTCGAGCGACGCGGCGGCCGCCGCCGCCTGCTCGACCAGCGCCGCGTTCTGCTGCGAGACCTGATCCATCTGCGACACCGCGCGGGTCACCTGCTCGATCCCGTCGCGCTGCTCGTTCGACGCGGCCGCGATCTCGGTCATGATGCCCGTCACGCGGCCGATCGCCTGCTGGATGTCCTGCATCGTCGTCCCGGCCACGCCGACCAGTCGCGACCCCGTCGCGACGCACTCGACCGACTCGCCGATCAGCGTGCGGATTTCCTTCGCGGCCGACGCCGAACGCTGCGCGAGCGTGCGCACCTCGCCCGCGACCACCGCGAAGCCGCGGCCCTGCTCGCCCGCGCGCGCGGCTTCGACCGCCGCGTTCAGCGCGAGGATGTTGGTCTGGAACGCGATGCCCTCGATCGTGCCGATGATGTCGGCCACCTTCTGCGAACTCTGGTCGATCTCGTTCATCGTGCCGATCACTTCGCCGACGACCGCCGCGCCGCGTGTCGCGATCTCGCTCGCGGTGTCCGCGCACGCCTGCGCCTCGACCGCGTGGTCGGCGTTCTGCTTCACGGTCGCCGTCAGCTGTTCCATGCTCGCGGCCGTCTCCTGCAGCGCGGACGCCTGCTCCTCGGTGCGCTGCGACAGGTCGGTATTGCCCGCCGCGATCTGGTGCGTCGCGCTCGAGATCGCTTCGGAGCCCCGGCTGACCTGGCGCACCGTATCGGCAAGGCTGCGCTGCATGCCCGTCACGCCGTTGACCAGCTCGGCCATCTCGTCGCGCGACGACCAGCGCACTTCCGACGTCAGGTCGCCGTCCGACAGGCGGCGGAAATGCGACAGCAGCCGGTTCACCGGCTGCGTGATCGCGAAATGCAGGCCGACCGCGCAGCCGAGACACGCGGCGAGACCGAACGCGATACCGGCGATCGCACCCGCGCGCACCCAGCCGTAGTAAGTCTGCGCGGTGTCGTAGACGTCCTTGCCGCGCGCGGCCTGGTACGCATCGAGCGCATCGCTCGCCTGGGTGAGCGCGACCGACAGCGGCGGCGCGACCGTCATCAGCAGCCGGTCGGCGTCGTCGCGGCGTCCCGCGCGGATCGCATCGATCAGCGGCTTCAGCGCCTGCCCGATCAGCGCCTGACGCGCGCCATCGAGCCGGATCGCGAGCGGACCTTCGTCGCCGTCGTGCGGCATCGCCGCGTAGGTGCGCCACGCGGCGTCGCCCTTCGCGAGATAGTTTTCGGCCTTCGTGACGAGATCGGGCACCTCCGGCGCGTCCGGATGCAGCAATGCACGGTCGAGCGTCGTGCGCACGATCGTCAGGTTCAGGCTGGCGGCGGACAGCGCGGTCTTCGCGGCCAGCTGGCGCGTATAAGCCTCGTCGAGCGCGCGATTCGAGCTGTGCATGCCGGCAAGGCCGATCAGGCCCGACACGACGAGCAGCACGGCGACCAGAGCGAGCGTGGAAAAAATCCGCGTACGGATCGAGAAACGGGAAAACAGGGCGTTCAGGTTCATGACGGCACGTGAGCGATGAAAAGTGCCGCGGCAATCGATCCGCGGCCCTCCTTATTACGGTTTGCCTGCAAGAAACTTGAGTCCGCCCCGCTTTCGGGCTGATCGCGGTCAATTTCCCGGCCGGCAATCTCCTGTTACCGCTGCAACAATTCAAGGCGCGGCAGAAATTGACCAGGCAATCAAATGCCTCTATATTTCCGTCAATTCCCTGCCATGGCAGATATTTCGATGAGAACCGATACCGTCCTTGCCCCGCCGGCCGCCGAAGCGGCCCGCGGCGACGCGCCCACCGGGTTGATCGTCGCCGCGCTGCTGCTCGTCATGCTGCTGTCCGCGCTCGACCAGACGATCGTGTCGACCGCGCTGCCGACCATCGTCGGCGAGCTCGGCGGCCTCGACCAGCTGTCGTGGGTCGTCACGGCGTACCTGCTGTCGTCGACGGTCGTGCTGCCGCTGTACGGCAAGCTCGGCGACCTGTATGGCCGCAAGATCGTGCTGCAGGCCGCGATCGTGCTGTTTCTCGCCGGCTCGGCCCTGTGCGGCGTCGCGCAGGACATGACCCAGCTGATCGTGCTGCGGGCGCTGCAAGGGCTCGGGGGCGGCGGGTTGATGGTCGTCACGATGGCGGCGATCGGCGACCTGGTGCCGCCCGACCGCCGCGCGCGCTATCAAGGGATGTTCGGCGGCGTGTACGGCCTCGCGACGATCGTCGGGCCGCTGCTCGGCGGCTTCCTGGTCGAGCATCTGTCGTGGCGCTGGATCTTCACGATCAACCTGCCGCTCGGCCTGCTCGCGCTCGCGGTGATCGGCATCGCGTTCCGGCCGCACACCGCGCAGGTGAAGCACCGGATCGACTACATGGGCGCCGCGTTCCTCGCGACGGCCCTCACCTGCGTGATCCTGTTTACCAGCGAAGGCGGTTCGCTGCTGCCATGGTCGTCGCCGCAGCTGTGGATGACGCTCGTGCTCGGCCTGGTCGCGATCGGCGGCTTCCTCTACGAGGAACGGCTCGCGGCCGAGCCGATCATGCCGCTCGGCCTGTTCCGCCAGCGCACCTTCGTGCTGATGAGCCTGATCGGCTTCGTCGTCGGAATTGCGCTGTTCGGTTCGGTCACGTTCATTCCGCTCTATCTGCAGGTCGTGAAAGGCTCGACGCCGTCGCAAGCCGGGATGCAGCTGCTGCCGATGATGGGCGGAATGCTCGCGATGTCGGTCGCGAGCGGCCGGCTGATCTCGCGGCTCGGCACGTATCGGCCGTTTCCGATCGCGGGGACCGCGATCGGCGGCATCGCGATGGCGCTGCTGTCGACGCTGTCGCTCGATACGCCGCTGCATACGATGTACGCGTACATGGCACTGCTCGGGATCGGGCTCGGGATGGTGATGCCGGTGCTGACGCTCGCCGTGCAGAACACGGTCGAATTCCGGCACATGGGGGTCGCGACGTCGGGCGCGACGCTGTTCCGCTCGATCGGCGGCTCGCTCGGCGTGGCCGCATTCGGCGCGCTGTTCTCGCACGGGCTGCAGTCGCGGATCACGCAGGCGCTGCCGGCCGGCACGGAGCTGCCGCCCGCGCTCGGCCCGGCCGCCGTGCACCAGTTGCCGGATGCGGTGCGCGATGCGTACCTGCATGCGTTCGCCGGATCGCTGCATGTCGTGTATCTGTCGGCGGCGGGCGTGATCGCGATCGCGTTCGTGCTCGCGTGGTTCGTCGAGAGCGTGCCGCTGCGCAAGCATCACTGATCGCCAAGGTTACCGATCCGCGGGCGGCGGCAGCGTAGCAGCGCCGCCCGCGGATCGACGCCGCGCCGCGCCCCTCACCGCTTGCGGTCGTCGCGCGGGCCGCCGTCACGGCACCAGCACCACCCCGCCCATCGTCTGCCGCGACTCGAGCAGCCGATGCGCGTCGGCCGCCTGTTCGAGCGGCAGCCGCGCGCCGATCTCCACGTGCATCCCGTTCGCGAACCGGTCGAGCGTCGCGCGCGCCGCTTCCGCGTACCCCGCCACGTCACGCGCGATGAAGCCGAGCACGCTCGGCCGCGCCAGCGCGATCGAGCGTGCCGGGCCCAGTTCGTCGAGATCGATCGACTGCCGCGCGCCGAGCGCGGCGACCTGCCCGATGCTCGCGACCATCCCGAACGGCCGGACCGCGCCGAGCGTGCGGGTCAGCACATCGCCGCCGATCCCGTCGATCGCATAGTCGACGCCCGCGCCGCCGCCGAACGCACGTGCCGCCGCGACAAAGTCCTCCTCGCGATAGTCGACCACCACCTCCGCGCCATGCGCGCGTGCCAGCGCGGCTTTCTCGGCCGAACCGACGGTGCCGATCACCCGCGCGCCGAGCGCGCGCGCCCACTGCGTCGCCAGCAGCCCGACACCGCCGGCCGCCGCGTGCACGAGCACGGTGTCGCCGGCACCGACCTGCCGCACGCGGTGCAGCAGCATGTAGACGGTGATGCCTTTCAGCAGCCCGGCGGCGGCCGTCTCGTCGCTCACGCCGTCGGGCATGGGCACGACACGCTCGGCCGACAGCGTGCGCAGGCTCGCGTAGCTTCCGGTCGGCAGTCCCGCATACGCGACGCGCTGGCCGGGGACGAGCGACGTCACGCCGGGCCCGACCGCGTCGACCACGCCGGCCGCCTCGACGCCGAGCGCGTCCGGCAGCGCCGGCAATGGATGCGCGCCGGTCCTGAAATAGATGTCGACGAAATTCACGCCGACGGCGGTCTGGCGAATCCGCACCTCGCCCGCGCCGGGCGGCACGACACGCGCATCGACACGGCGCAGCACGCCGGCGTCGCCGTAGTGGTCGAGCCCGATCCGGATGGCGGTGGCAGTTTGGGTCATGACGTTCCTCGCAATCGAATTAAGTGACACGATCATCCCATCGTGCATAATCAAGCGGAATTCCCGTTATGCGCCCATCTACTGTGCAAAATTCGACCGATCCGACACCCGCGCCCGCATCGCCGTTGAGCTGGGACGACCTCCGCTATTTCCTCGCGGTGATGCGCGGCGGCAGCCTGTCGGCCGCCGCGCGCACGCTGCAGGTCCAGCATTCGACGGTCGCCCGGCGCATCGACGCGCTGGAAGCCGCGCTCGGCATCCGGCTGTTCGACCGGCTGCCGCGCGGCTGGCCGCCGACCGACGAAGGGCTGCATCTCGCCGACCATGCCGGCCGCGTCGAAGCCGACGTGCATGCGTTCGCGCGTGCCGCGCAAGGGGCGGCGGCGCTCGACGGCGTCGTGCGCGTGTCGGCGTCGCCGGTGTTCGCGAGCCACTTTCTCGCACCGCGGCTCGCCCGCGCGCAGCGCGCGTGGCCGGCGCTGCGGATCGACCTGATGGGCGAGATGCACGCGGCCAACCTGTACGCACGCGAAGCCGATCTCGCGGTGCGCCTGTCGCGGCCGGGCGAGCCGGGGCTGGCCGCGCGCCGGCTCGGCACGATGCGCTTCGCGCTGTGCGCGTCGCCCGACTGGGTTGCCGCGCCGCCCGATACGTGGGCGTTTCTCGGCTACGACGACGCGCTCGCGCAAATGCCGCAGCAGCAGTGGCTCGAACGCTTCGCGGCCGGCCGCCGCTTCGCGTTCGTCGCGAACGATCTGGCCGCGCTGCACCGGGCGTGTGTCGCCGGAGCGGGAATTGCGTTGCTGCCGCGCTTTCTCGTCGACGATCCGGCCACGCATGCGGGCTCGGACGCGCCGGCGCCGGTCGATCCGTCGTCGCCGGCCGCGACCGGGCTCGTCGAACTGACGTCCGTGCCCCGTTGCGATGTCGAGCGCGAGATCTGGCTCGTCGTCCACCCGGACGTGCGGCGCTCGCCGCGTGTGCAGCGTGTCGCGGATGCGATCGCCGACGCGGTTCGCGACGCGGACGGGCACCTGTAAGCCTGTCGCGCAGGCCTCGGTCCGGCGCACGACGCGGCAGCGACCGCGGCCGCTGCCAACACCTTTACCGCGCCTCACGAAGGCCGGCATAGTAGCGATTTCGCCCGTCCACTCCGCCGCCATGCCCGCCACGCCCGCCTGCGTCGTCCGCGACGCAACCGATGCCGATCTCGACGCCATTCACGCGATCTACGCGCACCACGTGCGCCACAGCGTCGCCTCATTCGAAGAGTCGCCGCCCGGCGTCGACGAACTGCGCGCGCGCCGCGACGCGGTGCTGCGCAACGGGCTGCCCTATCTCGTCGCGGAATACGACGGCCACGTGGCCGGTTACGCGTATGCAACGCCGTATCGCACGCGCAGCGCGTACCGCCACACGATCGAGGATTCGATCTACATCGACGACACGCAGCGCGGCCGCGGCATCGGCCGCGCGCTGCTCGCGGCACTGATCGCGCGGTGCGAGGCCGGCCCGTGGCGGCAGATGATCGCGGTGATCGCCGACGGCGGCACCGGCGGCTCGACGTCGCTGCACAGCGCGTTCGGTTTCGAGCCGGCGGGCGTGTTGAAGGCGGTCGGTTTCAAGCACGGCCGCTGGATCGATACCGTGCTGATGCAGCGCGCGCTCGGCGACGGCGCACGCACGCTCCCCGCGTCGCCCGAGGCTGGCGCGTCGCGCTAGAATGGCCGCATGTCAAAACAGACTCCCACCATGCCCGACGAGGCTGCCGCGGATTCCCGCAACGAGTACACGGTCGACGAACTCGCGCGCGTGTCCGACACGACCGTGCGCAACGTGCGTGCATACCAGGATCGCGGGCTGCTCGCGCCGCCCGAGAAGCGCGGGCGCGTCGGCATCTATGACGACACGCACGTCGCTCGCCTGAAGCTGATCAACCACCTGCTCGCGCGCGGCTACACGCTGTCGAACATCCAGGACCTGATCATGGCGATCGACGAGGGTCATGACCTGCGCTCGATCCTCGGCCTGGAAAACGCGATCGGCGGCCGCTGGTCGCACGAACTGCCGAAAACCTATTCGCTGGCGGCGCTCGCGCAGATGTTCGGCCCGCAGACGGCGTCGCAACTGTCGCGCGTGACCGAACTCGGCCTGCTCGAACGGCGCGGGCTGTCGTTCGTCGCGAAAAGCCCCGCGCTGCTCGAAGCGGCGGCCGCGATGACGAAGGAAGGCATTCCCCCGCGCGAACTGCTCGACGTGATCAGCCTCGCGCGGCCGCACTTCGACGCGATCGCGCGGCTGCTCGTCGATCTCGTCGTGAAGCGGCTCGACCGCTACGACGAAGGCTCGCTGCCGCCGGTCAACGACGTGCCCGCGCTCGTCGATGCGATCTGGCGGCTGCGCCCGCTCGCGGCCGTGTTCGTCGAAGGCGAGACGAACCGCGCGCTCGAGAACGCGGCGAGCGCCTATCTCGGCGGACGCGTCGCGACGATCCTCGACAAGAAGCTCAGCGACGAAGCGGCGCGCCAGGCGGGTACGAAAGCGCCGAAAGACGGCGAAGGCAAATAAGCCGCCGCGGCAGCGGGTTCGCGGCGGCCCTGCGCCCAGCGACGCCAAGCCAAGCGACGCACCGACGAACGCGCACGCATACACGCACACGCGCACGCTCGGCGAGCACGCAACAGCCGGCGGCACACGATGCCCGCCGGCTGTTTTTTTGATCCCGCCGCACCGGCGCATGACCGATCGCCGGCCCACGATTCCTAGAAGGATTCGCCGGTTTTCCCGCCCCCGTTCTTCCGGATAATGACCTGCAGCCGCGCCCCCGACGGCGCGCCGTCCAGCGCAGACAACAACAAGCCGGAGACACCCGCCTTGCTCGCCACGCTTCCCGCCACCTATCGCCGGCTCTGGCCGCTCGCCGTCGCCGCGGCGCTGCTGTACGGACTGTCGCTCGCCGCCGCGCCCTATCGCGGCCAGGCCGCCGCGAAAGCCGCGATGGGCCTCCTGCTGCTCGCGGCCGGCAGCACCTGCGCGGCACCGCGCGAACGCGCGTGGCTGTGCGCGGCGCTCGCCACGGCCGTGCTCGGCGACGTGCTGCTCGCGCTGCCCGACTGGCCGCCGTCGTTCGTGCTCGGCCTTGGCGCGTTCCTGCTCACGCATCTGTTCTACTGCGCGATCTTCACGCGCTGGCGCGCGCGGCCGCACGGCTGGCGCATCGCCGCGCTGATCGCGCTATGGATCGCCGCGCCGGCGTTCTACGCGGCGTTCCTGCCACACCTGGGCGCATTGCGCGTGCCGGTCGCCGTGTACATGCTCGTGCTGTGCGCGATGGCGAGCTTCGCGCTCGCGGCCCGCACGCGCGGCCCGCTGGTCGCGATCGGCAGCCTGATCTTCGTCGGCTCCGACACGCTGATCGGCGTCGGGCGCTTTCTCGGCGGCTTTCCCGGCGTCGACTACCTGATCTGGGGCCTCTACGCGCTCGCGCAGGTCACGATCGTGGCCGGGGTTTTCCATGAGACGGCCGCCCGCTCGATCCGCCCCTGATGGTGTTTCAAACAGGCCGCCACGCGTCGGCGGCCTGATCGCCTTCCTCTCGCGCCCGGCCGACGGCCGTTTCCGCGCATCCCGCCATGCGGAAACCGCCCCGTTCCAAACCCCGCTCAGCCTTTTCCCGCACGGCTTCCGGCCCTTAGAGCGCCGCTTCTAGCCTCTTGCGGTTTCCAGGCTCACCCACTATCGTTACATCAAACAATGTAACATTCTAAAATGAGCCAAATCGGAGACACCCGGATGAATGCTCGCACGTTGCCTTTCGGCCCGCCCGGCCACGACGGCCTGGACGAAACCACCGACATCGCCATCATCGGCACCGGCTTCGCCGGTCTCGGGATGGCCATTCGCCTGCGGCAGACAGGCGTCACCGACTTCGTCGTCCTCGAGAAGGCCGCGTCGGTCGGCGGCACGTGGCGCGACAATCATTACCCCGGGTGTGCGTGCGACGTGCAATCGCACGTCTATTCGTTCTCGTTCGCGCCGAACCCGCGCTGGACGCGCATGTTCGCGCCGCAGCCGGAAATCCGCGCGTATCTGGAAGACTGCGTGCAGCGCTTCGGCGTCGGTCCGCACCTGCGCCTGAACCACGCGCTGCAGCGCGCCGAATACGACGAAGCCGCGCAACGCTGGCGCCTCACGTTCGCGAACGGCAAGCGGCTGTCGGCGCGCGTGCTGGTGTCGGGAATGGGCGGGCTGTCGCGTGCCGCGCTGCCGGCGATTCCCGGCGTCGAGAACTTCCAGGGCCGCGCGTTCCATTCGCAGCAGTGGGATCACGACTACGCGCTCGAAGGCAAGCGCGTCGCGGTGATCGGCACCGGCGCGAGCGCGATCCAGTTCGTGCCGCGGATCGCGCCGCGCGTGAAGGCGCTCGCGCTGTTCCAACGCACGCCGCCGTGGATCATGCCGAAGCCCGACCGCAACCTGACCGGCTTCGAGAAATGGCTGTTCCGCACGCTGCCGTTCACGCAGAAGGCGGTGCGCAGCGGCATCTACTGGATGCTCGAATCGCGCGTGCTCGGCTTCGCGATCCATCCGTCGCTGATGAAGAACGTGCAGAAGCTCGCGCTGCGCCACATCCGCAAGCAGATTCCCGATCCGGAACTGCGCAAGACCGTCACGCCGGACTACACGCTCGGCTGCAAGCGCGTGCTGATCTCGAACGACTACTACCCGGCGCTGTCGCGCAAGAACGTCGACGTGATCACGACCGGCATCGACCACATCGAGGCCGATGCGGTCGTGACGACCGACGGCAAGCGTCATGAAGTCGACTGCCTGATCTACGGCACGGGCTTCCAGGTCGCCGACCCGTATCCGCGCGGCGCGATCATCGGCCGCGGCGGGCTCGACATCGTCGACGCGTGGCGCGACGGCGCACACGCGTATCTCGGCACGACGCTGCCCGGCTACCCGAACTTCTTCATGATCGTCGGCCCGAACACGGGCCTCGGCCACAACTCGATGGTGTTCATGATCGAGTCGCAGATCGAATACATCCTCGGCGCGCTGCAGGCGATGCATCGCGAACATGCGGATGCGATCGAGGTGCGGCCGCTCGTCGAGGCGCAGTTCAACAACGACCTGCAGGGCAAGCTCAAGAAGGCGATCTGGTCGACGGGCGGCTGCAAGAGCTGGTACCTCGATCCGCGCACCGGCAAGAACACGACGCTGTGGCCGGGCTTCACCTGGCGCTTCCGCCAGGCGACCGCGCACTTCTCGATCGCCGATTACCACGCGTATCGCGCGCCGCACTACGACACGAGCGCGCGGCCCGCCGCCGCGCCCGCCGCGTCCACGCCCCGTTCCGCCGAAGCGGCCTGAGCCAGACAAGGAGCCAACGACATGAGAGATTTCGCCAACAAGGTCGCCGCGATCACCGGCGCAGGCTCGGGCATGGGCCGCGCGCTCGCGATCCAGCTCGCGCAGGCCGGCTGTCACGTGTCGCTCGCCGACAAGAACGGTGTCGGCCTCGCGGAAACCGAGCGGATCGTCCGCGCGATCGCGCCGAACGTGCGCGTGTCGACGCGCACGCTCGACGTCGGCGACCGCGACGCAATGTTCGCGTGGGCCGACGACACCGCGAAGGAGCACGGCAAGGTCAACCTGATCTTCAACAACGCGGGTGTCGCGCTGTCGAGCACGATCGAAGGGATGGAATACAGCGATCTCGAATGGATCGTGAACATCAACTTCTGGGGCGTCGTGCATGGCACGAAGGCGTTCCTGCCGCACCTGAAGGCAGCAGGCGAAGGCCACGTGATCAACACGTCGAGCATCTTCGGGATCTTCGCGCAGCCGGGGATGAGCGGCTACAACGCGACCAAGTTCGCGGTGCGCGGCTTCACCGAATCGCTGCGCCAGGAGCTCGACATGATGAAGTGCGGCGTGTCGGCCACGTGCGTGCACCCGGGCGGCATCCGCACCAACATCGCGCAGTCGAGCCGCGTCGCGAAGAACATGGTCGGCTTCATCGTCGAGAGCGAGCAGCAAGGCAAGGACAGCTTCGAGAAATTCTTCATCACGACCGCCGACGATGCCG
Organism: Burkholderia sp. 22313; assembly: GCF_052045245.1. Lineage (NCBI taxonomy): Bacteria > Pseudomonadati > Pseudomonadota > Betaproteobacteria > Burkholderiales > Burkholderiaceae > Burkholderia > Burkholderia sp. 22313. Next base: position 71,275 of record NZ_JBQEON010000010.1, on the reverse strand, counting down.
CGCGGACGATTCTCGCCGGTGTGCGCAAGAACAAGCGCCGCGTGCTGATCGGCCGCGACGCGAAGGCCGCGGACTGGATGGCGCGCGTGCTGCCGGCCGCGTACCAGGCGCTCGTCGTGCTCGCGACGCGCCGCGAGGCCGCGAAGGCCCGCCGGGCCGCGCGCGGCGCGCCGACGCCCGCACCGCTGCACGCTACCTACAACAATGCAGGCAATCAGGGAGAACAATCATGACGACCCCGAACATGATGCCCGTGCGGCGCGACATCCGGTTCGCGCTGCCGCCCGAACACGCGAAGGACTGGCACGTGCAGGGCGTGCCGGTCACGCACTTCATGAACGCGCTGTCGCTGCTGTTCCCGGCCGGCGAGCGCTTCTTCATGGATTCGGTGCGCCACTATCGCGACCGCATCGAGGATCCGGAGCTGAAGAAGCAGGTGCTCGGCTTCATCGGCCAGGAAGCGATGCACACCCGCGAGCACATCGAGTACAACGACCTGCTGCAATCGTCCGGCCTGCCCGCGCACAAGCTCGACAAGCGGCTGTGGACGATCCTCGGCTTCTTCAAGAAGGTGCTGCCGCATTCGATGCAGCTCGCGATCACGATCGCGCTCGAGCACTACACGGCGATCCTCGCGAACCAGCTGCTGTCGGGCCACGAGCACCGGATCGACGGGTCGGTCGAAGGCTATCAGCAGATGTGGATGTGGCACGCGATGGAGGAAACCGAGCACAAGGCGGTGTCGTACGACGTATGGAACGCCGTGATGAAGCCGGGTGTCGGCAGCTACCTGCTGCGCACCGGCACGATGCTGCTGACCACCATGATGTTCTGGACGATCGTGTTCGACTTCCACGTGCGGCTGATGCTGTCGCATCGTCGCAAGCATGGCGGGTTCGGCGGCATGTGGCGTCTCGTGAAATACCTGTACAGCCCGAGGACCGGCGTGTTCCCGAGCATCGCGCGCGAATGGCTCGACTATTTCCGGCCGGGCTTCCATCCGTGGGACCACGACAACCATCAGTATCTGCAGGGGCTCGACACGCTGCTCGCGAACATCGACGCGACCAACGCGCGCTATGCGGCGCAGGCGGCCCCGCGCCGCGTGCCGCTGCATCCGGTTCCCCAGGCATGACGTCATGGCACGCGCACACGAGATGCTGACCGTCCATTCCGGCGACGTGAAACTCGCCGTCCATGTCAGCGGCCCGCGGCGCGCACCGCCGCTGATCCTCATGCATGGCTATCCCGATTCGGCGGCCGTGTGGGCGCCGGTGCGCGCGCGGCTCGCGAAGCGCTATCGCGTGATCGCTTACGACGTGCGCGGCGCCGGTGCATCCGATGCGCCGCGCCGCCGCGCGGACTATGCACTCGAGCGGCTCGCGGAGGACCTGAAGGCCGTCGCCGACGCGACCTGCGGCAACCGGCCGTTTCATCTGGTCGGTCACGACTGGGGGTCGATCCAGTGCTGGGAGGCCGTGACCGATCCGGCATTCCGCGGCCGGATCGCGTCGTATACGTCGATCTCGGGCCCGTGCCTCGACCACGTGTTCCGCGCGAAGCTGCGGCTCAAGCAAAGCCTGAAGTCGTGGTACATCGCGTTCTTTCACCTGCCGGTCGTGCCGTCGCTGGTGTGGCGGCTCGGCGGCGCCGCGCTGTGGCCGCGCTGGCTGCAGCTGACCGAGCGCGTGCGGCCCGAGCGCGATCCTGCTCAGTTGAAGAACGCGTTGAACGGGTTGCAGCTTTATCGCGCGAATTTTCTTGCGCGGGCGCGCAAGCCGCGCGAACGGTATGCACAGGCGCCCGTGCAGATCCTCGTGCCGGTGCGCGACCGCTACGTGACGCCGGAGATGTCGGTCGGTCTCGACCGCTGGCTCGGCGAGCACGTGCGCGAGGAAATCGACGGTTCGCACTGGATCGTGATGCGCGATCCGGCGTTGATCGCGGCGCGGATCGACCGGTTTGCGGCGATGCATGAGAGAACGGCCGTCACTGCAGCGGCAGCCGGAACGGGAACGAGCGCGGCGGTTCAGCGCACCGCCGGCAGGCGCTTGAACAGCGTTTCGTAGTCGATCACGAGCGACGAGTCCGGCGCGCATCACTCGTGTTCGATATCCGGCCCCTCAAACGCTGATCGGATAGCTTCCACGACTCGCGCCGCTCTGTGTTCATCCTCGAGCTGCGGATACTGCTGTTTGAGCTTGCGAGAGATTTGCCAGCCGTTTTCCCTGACGGAGCGAATGACCCGGTCTGCATCCAGGTTCGGCATCTCCACGACCTCCTTGAGTCGCTCCTGGGCACGCTGAAAGATAACCAGCATTCTGGCTTCTTCGGCCATCTCCGTGCGAATCGTGTGCTCGACGACTCGCGCGGTGTACAGGACGTGAGCCGTCAGATCTGGATAGCGCCAGACGAAACGCGCATCTTCGTAGCTGTCGAAATCGAAGTTGCTGCGCGTTCCGTCGTCATAGGTCACGAGTTCTCCGAACCGATAGGACGTTGCGTAGCGCCGCATGACACAGCGAGAAAACACCTCGAGCGTGCGATCGTAACCGGCACGAAACTCCGTCGAACTCGTGATGGTTGCCGAGATCGGCAATATCACGCCATCCGGCACCGCCTTGTCCCGCACCAGCGAGTCATTGATCAAGAAGCGATGAATCCGGCCATTGCCGTCACGCATGGGATGGATATAAACGAAGCCGAACGCCAACGTCGCGGCGCGTGCCAGCGGCTCTGCACCTCGCGTTGCCGCCTCGAATTCGCCGAGCCCCGCCAGCATCGGCGTCACGTCCTCGAACGCCGGGGCAATGTAATGCACGATGTTTTCGCGCATCGTAGCCTGCCCCACGAAGACGGGTGAACGCCGCACCCCCAAGCCAAACGCATCGTGGCCCAGAATGCCGGCTTGCAGCGTATGCAGGCTTGCGGCGCTTAGTGGCGCGTCGATACGGCCGCAGTACTGCGCGATGACGTGCGCAAATCGCTGGATGCGGTCCGCCTGGTCCACCTCTTTCTCGATGAGAAAGCTTGCACGCGACTCCTTGAATGTCAGCCAACTGGCCGTCCGCATCAAGATGTCTGGCCCGAAGACGCGGTCCAGCTCGCTTAATGCCGCGCTCAAATCAAACTGCAGGGCTTCCTGCACCGCCGCGGTTCGGCGAACCAGCGGGCAAAACGCAGGCGTGCCCGGCAAGTTGTCGTGCAGCCGCCAACGGCGATTTCGCAGTGGCTCTGTGCGGGTAAGGTATTCAGTTGAAGAGATCGCATCGACATAGCCGCCATTCGTCACATCCGGCACGTCCAGACGCTGGCCTGTCAGCCATTCATACAAGAAGCCCGTGCGCCGAGCGTATTGGCCGAACCGGGCGTTTCGGCACCAACTTTCGATGGGTTCCGGTCCAACGACGGCAAACAGACGGGCAAAAAACTCGAAGTGAAGCTCTTCATACTTCAGTCCGAACTCAAAATGCCCCGCGAAGTCGTCGGTGGGCCGGTAGCTGGGCGGATACCGGTTTTCTACCTGATCCTCGGTTTCCCGGCTCGCACGTCTGCTGCCGACGATCGAATCGACACGCAGCGGTTGCGCCAGCGTAATGCCGTAGCGAGCAGCCAGCGCCTTGAAACCGACTTGCATGCACAAATCCCCTACCGAGAGTATGAAAACACTAATAATTCCTCGATCCTACACGAAAACGCTAACGTGTTAGCCGGCGCACGAAAACAATAGCAACGATCCAAATTCGCTACCAAGCCGCGCAAATTCGGCGAAAACGTTAACACACGTGTTCCGAATACACGTTGACCGCCTTCCTGCGCCCCAATTCAGGGCACCCACCCCAAATCCCGACTATCCAGAATTCCCTATTCCGGTGCATGGAATTGTGTCCTATGCTCGCGGCTCGTCCTGTTCTGCTGCCGCCATGCCTACCGCCCGCCCCGCTTCGCCGTCGATCGACCTGCGCATCCTGCTGCGCAGCATCGGACAGATCGTGCTGCAGGCGAACGCGTTCACCGGGGCGATGCTGGTCGCCGCACTCGCGCTGACCGACCTGCGGCTCGCGTGCGCGGCGCTGGTCGGCGCGGCGGCCGCCAACCTGACCGCGGTGCTGACCGGCGCGGAACGCCACGACGTCGAACAAGGGCTGCACGGCTTCAACGGCGCGCTCGCCGCGCTGGTGGCCGTCCTGTTCGCGCCCGCGCCGCTGGCGGCGCTCGTGCTGGTGCCGCTCACCGCGATCGGTGCCGCGCTGGTGCAGCGCGCGATGCGCACCCCGCTCGCGAAATGGCGCCAGTGTCCGTATTCGAGCCCGTGCCTCGCCGCCACCGCGCTGTGGCTGCCGTTTGTCGCGGCGCAGCATGCGAGTGGCGCAGCGACCGGCGCGGCGCTCACGCTTTCGTCGGTCGCCGCCGCGCTGCTGTCGGGTGTCGCGCAAACCACCTTCGCGCAAGGCGCATGGGCCGGCGCGCTGATCGTCGCCGGCATCGCGGCCGCATCCCGCCGCGCGGCCGCAATCGCGCTCGGCGGCGCAATCGTCTCGACCGTGCTGCTGGTTGCGCTCGGCGCGAACGGCACGGTATTCGCCGACGGCCTGCTCGGTTTCAACGGCGCGCTCGCCGCGCTCGCGCTGATGTCGCGCGGCACACGCGCGGCGCTCGCGGCCGCCGCGCTGGCCGCGCTGATCCAGTGGCTCGCGACGCATGCGGGCATCATCGCGCTCACGGCGCCGTTCGCGCTCGCGTCGTGGATCACCGTGACCGTCGCGCGCCGCCTTACCCTCGGAGAACCCGATGTCGTCATTCGCACACCGTCCTGACACCGTGAAGCCCGGCGGCCCGATCTCGGACGCCGAGCGCCGGTTGCGCGTCGATCTCGCCGCCGCGTACCGCCTCGTCGCGCTGAACGGCTGGGACGACCTGATCTACACGCACCTGTCCGCGACGGTGCCGGGCGAACCCGGCCATTTCCTGATCAACCCGTTCGGCCTCACGTTCGACGAGGTGCGCGCGTCGAATCTCGTGAAGATCGACCTGGCCGGCAACCGGATCGGCGACAGCGAACACGCGGTCAACGTGACCGGTTTCGCGCTGCATGCGGCCGTGCATGCCGCGCGGCCGGACGCCGTCTGCGTGATGCATCTGCACAATACGGCCGGCATCGCCGTATCGATCCAGCGCGATGGACTGCTGCCCGCATCGCAGCATGCGCTGCGGTTTCACGGCGATCTCGCGTATCACGACTACGAGGCGCTCGCGTTCTCGCCGGCCGAAGGCGCGCGACTGACCGCCAGTCTCGGCGCGAAATCCGCGATGCTGCTGCGCAACCACGGCACGCTGACGGCCGGCCGGACCGTCGCCGAGGCCTATGTGCTGATGGATACGCTGATCAAGGCGTGCGACATCCAGGTGCGCGCGCAGGCGGGCGGCGGGCCGCTCGTGTTGCCCGACCCGGCCGTCGCCGACCGCACCGCCGAGCAGTTGCGCGACGGCGGCGCGATCGAAGGCGAACTGGAATGGCCGGCGCTGCTGCGCCGTCTCGACCGGATCGATCCGTCGTATCGCGACTGACGCCGCCGGCGTCCCGACGAACTTCCCCACCCCAACCACCGGAGCATCCAGTCATGCCGACTTTCAATATCCAGTTGTTCGAAGGCCGCACGGTCGAGCAGAAGCGCGCCTTCGTCGAAGCCATCACGCGCGTCACGTGCGAGACGCTCGGCTGCGACCCGGGCTCGGTCGACATCATCCTCGCCGACGTGAAGAAGGAAAACTGGGCGACGGCCGGCAAGCTGTGGAGCGACGAGCGCTGATACCCGCGTCTTCGGCAACTGCCGGACCTGCCGGGCGGTACGCGCTCGAACGACGGTGACACCCGAACCCACGCGACGCGCGACGCGTCGCTCGACGGCGACCGCATGATCGAGGACCAACGTATCGCCGGCACGCTGAACGACATGATCCTGTCGATGGGTACGCAACTGGATCAGTCGCTTCGGCAGGTCGACGAGGCCTGCCCGCGCCACGCGTTCATCGCCTATCGCGAATTCGTGTCGCAAGTCCTGACCACGATGCGGGTCGACTTCATGAACCCGCTGTACGCGCGTCACCCCGACCTGAAGCCGCCGGACCTCGCCTGACCCGCCCGCGCGACGCCAGGACCACGCGTTGCGCGGGCTCCGCTTCCCGCTGCGCCCGTTGTGCGCCCGCACATCGCGCCGTCACGCAACCGGCGCATCAATCGGCGCATAATGCCGAACACACGCAGCAGCCAATGGCCACCCGATCAGGAGACCGCCATGGAAGCGAAGAACGAGGAAGTCGTCGCACACCTGCTCTCCGATGTCGTCGAATTCGCGCGCGGGCGCCTGCCCGAAGCCACGTTCCGGATCGTCGAACCGTTCCTGCGTCATTACTACGATTTCGTCGACGCCGACGATCTGCAGAATCGCAGCATCGCCGATCTCTACGGCGCCGCGATGGCGCACTGGCAGACCGCCCAGAAATTCGTGCCCGGCAGCGAGCGGCTGCGCGTGTACAACCCGATCCTCGAACAGCACGGCTGGCACTCGGACCACACGGTGATCGAGATCGTCAACGACGACATGCCGTTTCTCGTCGACTCGGTGACGATGGCCGTCAACCGCCTCGGGCTCGCGCTGCACTCCGCGCTGCACCCGGTGTTCCGCATCTGGCGCGGCCGCGACGGCAGCATCGAGCGCGTCGAAGCCGGTGGCGCGACGCCCGGCGACAACCAGTCGCAACTCGCGTCGTTCATCCACTTCGAGGTCGACCGCTGCGGCGACGCCGCGCTGCTCGACACACTGCGCGACGACATCGCGCGCGTGCTCGGCGACGTGCGCGCGTCGGTCGAGGACTGGCCGAAGATCGTCGACATCGCACGCGCGACGATCAAGGACATGAAAGCCCGCGAATCGACCGCGGAAGACATCGAGGCGCGCGCGTTCCTCGAATGGATGGCCGCCGATCACTTCACGTTCCTCGGCCAGCGCGACTATTCGCTGGTATCGGACGGCACCGGCTTCGGGCTGCGCGGCGTCGAAGGCTCGGGCGCCGGCCTGCTGCGCGAATCGCTGCGGCCGCCCGGCGCGCCGGACGTGACGCCGCTGCCGCCGGCCGCGGCCGAGATCATCACCGGCCCCTGGCCGATCTTCCTGACCAAGGCGAACTCGCGCGCGACCGTGCACCGGCCCGGCTATCTCGACTACGTCGGCGTGAAACTGGTCGGCGCCGACGGCAAGGTGAGCGGCGAGCGCCGCTTCATCGGGCTCTACACGTCGACCGCGTACATGGTGTCGAGCGCGGAGATCCCGATCGTGCGCCGCAAGTGCGCGAACATCGTGCGGCGCGCGGGCTTCCTGCCGAAGGGGCATCTCGGCAAGTCGCTCGTGACGGTGCTCGAAACCTATCCGCGCGACGAACTGTTCCAGGCCGACGAAGACCAGCTCTACGACATCGCGCTCGGCATCCTGCGCCTGCAGGAACACCAGCGCACGCGCCTGTTCGTGCGGCGCGACCGCTTCGACCGCTTCGTGTCGTGTCTCGCGTTCGTGCCGCGCGACAAGTACAACACCGACCTGCGCCGCCGCATCGCGAAGCTGCTCGTCGACGCGTACAACGGCGTGAACGTCGAATTCACGCCGCTGCTGTCGGAATCGGCGATCGCGCGAATTCATTTCGTCGTCCACGCGGAACCGGGCACGATGCCCGACGTCGACACGCGCGAGCTCGAGACGCGGCTCGTGCAGGTCACGCGCCGCTGGCAGGACGATCTCGCCGACGCGCTGCTCGACGCGTTCGGCGAAGAGCAAGGCAACCGCCTGCTGCAACGCTATGCGGACTCGTTCCCGGCCGGCTATCGCGACGACTATCCGGCGCGCACGGCCGTGCGCGACATCGAGCTGATCGAGCGCGTGAAGGAATCGGGCCAGCTCGCGATGAACCTGTACCGCCCGATCGAGGCCGGGCCGCGCGCGTTCCGCTTCAAGGTCTATCGCGCGGGCGATCCGATCGCGCTGTCGCGCAGCCTGCCGATGCTCGAGCATCTCGGCGTGCGCGTCGACGAGGAGCGGCCGTACCGGATCCAGACGCAGGATGCCGCACATGCGTGGGTGCACGACTTCGGCCTCGAGCTCGCCGACGATACCGAGTTCGACATCGAGCGCGTGAAGGGCCTGTTCGAGGACGCGTTCGACCGGATCTGGAGCGGCCGGATCGAGAACGACGACTTCAACCGCCTCGTGTTGCGCGCGCATCTGAGCGCGCGCGAGGTCACGATCCTGCGCGCCTACGCGAAATACCTGCGGCAGGTCGGCTCGACGTTCAGCGACGCATACATCGAGCGCGCGCTGACCGGCAACCCGGCGATCGCGCGACAGCTCGTCGAGCTGTTCCTGCTGCGCTTCGACCCGGCCACGGGCGGTACGGGCGGCACGCGCGACGTGCAGGCCGAACGCCTGCTGAAGGCGATCGAGACGGCGCTCGACCAGGTGCCGAATCTCGACGAGGACCGGATCCTGCGCCAGTTCCTCGGCGTGATCAACGCGACCGAGCGCACCAACTATTTCCTGCAGGACGCGAACGGCGAATCGAAACCGTACCTGTCGTTCAAGTTCAATCCGGCGAAGGTGCCCGGCTTGCCCGAACCGAAGCCGATGTTCGAGATCTGGGTGTATTCGCCGCGCGTCGAGGGCGTGCACCTGCGCGGCGGGCGCGTCGCACGCGGCGGGCTGCGCTGGTCCGACCGTCGCGAGGATTTCCGCACGGAGGTGCTCGGGCTGATGAAGGCGCAGATGGTGAAGAACGTCGTGATCGTGCCGGTCGGCTCGAAAGGCGGCTTCGTCGTGAAGAACCCGCCGCCGCAGACCGATCGCGAAGCGTGGATGCGCGAAGGCATCGCGTGCTACCAGACCTTCCTGCGCGGGCTGCTCGACCTGACCGACAACCTCGCCGGCAACGCGATCGTGCCGCCGCCCGACGTGGTGCGGCACGACCCCGACGATCCGTACCTCGTCGTCGCGGCCGACAAGGGCACGGCCACCTTCTCCGACTACGCGAATGCGATCTCGCACGAATACGGCTTCTGGCTCGACGACGCGTTCGCGTCCGGCGGCTCGGTCGGCTACGACCACAAGAAAATGGCGATCACCGCGCGCGGCGCGTGGGAGTCGGTGAAGCGGCACTTCCGCGAGATGGGCGTCGATACGCAGACGACCGACTTCACCGTGGTGGGCGTCGGCGACATGTCGGGCGACGTGTTCGGCAACGGGATGCTGCTGTCGCCGCATATCCGGCTCGTCGCGGCGTTCGATCACCGGCACGTGTTCCTCGACCCGAATCCCGACCCGGCGACGAGCTTCGCGGAGCGCCAGCGGATGTTCGCGCTCGAGCGCTCGAGCTGGGCCGACTACGACACGACCGTGATCTCGGCGGGCGGCGGCGTCTATCCGCGCACCGCGAAGACGATTCCGTTGTCGCCGGCCGTGCAGGCCGCGCTCGGCATCGACGCGCACGCGCTGCCGCCGACCGAGCTGATCCGCGCGATCCTGCAGGCGCCGGTCGACCTGCTGTACAACGGCGGCATCGGCACCTACGTGAAGGCCGCGCACGAAACCCACCAGCAGGTCGGCGATCGCGCGAACGACGCGGTGCGCGTGAACGGTGCGGACCTGCGCTGCAAAGTGGTCGGCGAAGGCGGCAACCTCGGCTGCACGCAGTTCGGCCGCATCGAGTTCGCGCAGCGTGGCGGGCGCATCAATACCGACGCGATCGACAACTCGGCCGGCGTCGATTGTTCGGATCACGAAGTCAACATCAAGATCCTGCTCGGGCTCGTCGTCACCGACGGCGAGATGACCGAGAAACAGCGCAACGCGCTGCTCGCGGAAATGACCGACGAAGTCGGGCTGCTCGTGCTGCGCGACAACTACTACCAGACGCAGGCGCTGTCGATCGCCGGCCGCTACGGCGTCGAGCTGCTCGACGCCGAGGCGCGCCTGATGCGCTGGCTCGAACGCGCGGGCCGCCTGAACCGCGTGATCGAGTTCCTGCCGACCGACGACGAGATCGCCGAACGGCAAGCCGCGAAACAGGGCCTCACGTCGCCGGAGCGCGCGGTGCTGCTCGCGTACAGCAAGATGTGGCTGTACGACGCGCTGCTCGACACCGACGTGCCGGAGGATCCGCTCGTCGCCGCGCTGCTGGTCGACTATTTCCCGAAGCCGCTGCAACAGCGCTTCAACGAACCGATGCAGCGCCATCCGCTGCGCCGCGAGATCCTCGCGACGCACCTGACCAACGCGCTCGTCAACCGGGTCGGCTGCGCGTTCGTGCACCGGCTGATGGAGGAAACCGACGCGAAGCCGGGCGACATCGTGCGCGCCTGCATCATGGCGCGCGACGTGTTCGATCTCGATGCGGTGTGGCGCGACATCGACGCGCTCGACAACCGCGTCGCCGACGACGTGCAGGCACGCATGTTCGTCGACGTCGCAGGGCTGCTGGAGCGCGCGGCGCTGTGGTTCCTGCGGCACCTGCAGTCGGGCGCGGTGGCCGACGGCGGCGTCGCCGGATTGATCGCGCGCTGCCGCGACGCGGTGCAGCGCATCGCGCCGCAACTGCCGTCGCTGCTGCCGGCGAGCGACCTCGACGCGCTGTCCGAGCGGCAGCGTGTGCTGGTCGACGCCGGCGTCGACGGCGCACTCGCCGCGCGCGTCGCAAGCGGCGACATCTCGGCCGCGCTGCTCGACATCGCCGAAGTGGCGGCGACCTGCGACCGCAGCCTCGAACTCGTCGCGGGCGTGTACTTCTCGCTCGGCACGCTGCTGAACTACGGGTGGATCGGCGAGCGTGCGGCCTCGCTGCCCACGCCGACGCACTGGGACATGCTGGCGCGCGCGGCCGCCCTCGCGGAAGTCGCTCGGCTCAAGCGCACGCTCGCGACCAGCGCACTCGCGGAATCGGCCGATTCGACGGCACCGGAGACGATCGTCCACGCGTGGCGCGAGCGGCGCGAAGCGGCGCTGCAGCGCTACGAGCACCTGCTCGCCGACCTGCGCGCGTCGGGCGGCGCGAGCCTCGCGGTGCTGCTCGTGGTCGTGCGCGAGATGGCCGTGCTGGAGCGCGCGTGATGCGTGGCCGGTGTGACCCCGGCGTCACACCGTCGCGACCAGCAACTCTTCGGCGTTGTTCGGCGGACGCAGGCCGTCGGTGCGATCGATGAAATAGCGGCGCGTGAGCGCCGCGGCCGACACGTGCTCGGCCTGCGTAAAGCCCGCTTCCGTCGCCAGCGCGCGGATCTCCGCCGGCATGAAGAAGCTGAGGAACGGCGTGCCGCTCGCGCGTGCGCCCTTCGCGGCCATTTCCAGCCCCGGACGCACGTCCGGATCGGCATGCTCGAGCGGCAGCAGGAACGTCATCGCGAAGGTCGAACCCGGCGCGAGCGACGCGACTTCGCGCAGTGCCGCCGCGTTCGCTTCGCGCGTCAGGTACATGCTGACGCCGGTAGACACCACGATCGCCGGTTTGCCCGCCTCGAAGCCCGCGCGCACGAGCGCGTCGCGCCACGACTGCTTCGCCTCGAAATCGACCGGCACGAAGCGCAGCCAGTCCGGCACGCCGAAACCGAGCTCGGTCAAGCGGCGGCGCTTCCACGCCTGCGGTACGGGCGGGTCGACCTCGAAGACGGTCAGGCGCGCCGCCATCTCGGGCCGTCGCTGCACGAAGCTGTCGAGACCCGCGCCGAGGATCACGTACTGGCTCACGCCCCGCGCGACCTGCTCGACGACGAGATCCTCGATGAAGCGCGCCCGCGCGACGATCGATGCGCGAAACGGCCGCGTGAACTCCGGATCCATGTCGCCGCGCTGCTGCCAGCCGGGTTCCGGCGCGAGCAGCTGCCGGCCGACTTCGTCGGCGAGCACGTGCGGCGGCGCATCGAGTTCGACGTGCAGCGCACGCCACAGCGCGACGCGCGCGGCAGTGCTGTCGGGGGCGTCCTGATCCTGGCGGTCATCGGTCATCGTCATGCCCTCACATGCTGGAAAAATGGCGAAAGTCCATCGGGTACCGGAATCGGCGGCGCGGCGCGCGGCAGACGTCGACGCGCGACCCTACCGCCGCACGGCCGCTTGCACTGCCGTCACATCGTGTTCGCCCGCGCGGCCACCCGCGCGAACAGCGCGTCGAGATCGAAGCCGGCCGTATCGATGCCGATCGTGTCGCGCAGGCATGCGCCCCACGCGGCCGCGTCGTCGAACGTGACGGTGCGCCCGGCGCCCGCCGCGTCGCGCAGTGTCAGCACGGTGTTGAACAATGCCGCGCGGCCCTCCGGCAGCACGCGGCACGCGATCAGGTCGTTCACGAAGATCGAGTCGGGATAGGTCGACGTGAACCAGTTCGCGGCGTCGTAATCGATCCACTCGGCCGGTTTCAGCGAAAACCGGTAGGTGGTCTGCCAGCCGTCGGGAATCTCGAACTGCATGTCGAATTCGCCGTCGACCGGCGCGTCGACGACGCGAAACGCGCCGTGCGGCGTCAGTTGCCGCTCGCCCGGCACGAAGCGCAGCGGTGCGGTGAGCGTCGCGCTGCCGAAGCCGATGTCGGCGAGCCACGCCGCGCCGTCGAGATCGATGCGCAGCAGCATGTGCGTCTGCGCGGTGACGACGTCGGGCGGCCGCATCCAGCGCACGCGCGCGATCAGCGGCGTCACGCGAAAACCGATCGTCGTGAGCGCGGTGTAGAAGAGCTTGTTGAGTTCGAAGCAGTAGCCGCCGCGGTGGTGCCCGATCACCTTGTCGACGATCGCGGGCAGGTCGAGCGCGACGCGCGCGCCGGTCAGCGGATTGAGGTTTTCGAACGGGATCGCCTGCGGGTGCAGCCGATGCAGCCGGCGCAGCACGTCGAGCGACGGCTCGGCCGGGCCGTCGTAGCCGATGCGGGCGAAGTAGCGCGGGAGGTCGAACGAGTCAGTCATGAACCGGCACCGGGAACGGGAGACACGCCACGATAGCATCGAGCGAAATCCCCATGTTGCCCGGGGCTATCCCGAAGGTCCGCGCGCGCGGCCGGCACCGCCGTCGCGCGCGGGTCCGGCGGCGTTACGGCAGCAGCTTCAGCGCGGACGACGCGACCGACGGCACCGCAATGCCCTGGCTCGTCGCGAACTGCACGGCCTGGCTGAGCGTGGACGTGAGCGACTGCAGCTGGCCCGGCGCGCTTTGCGCGATATACGACGCCGCCTGCATGTTCTGCGGATTCAGGCCCGCCTGCAGCAGCGACGCGGCACTCGTCGAACCGAGGCTGCCGAGCCCCGACTGCAGCTGCGAGTATTGCGTGAGGCCCTGGCCGAGCGACGCCAGACCGTTGCTGAATGCCTGCTTGTCGACCGGGCCGCGCGCCGCGCCGCCGCTCGCGAACGCCTGGCCGAGCGCCTGCGACACCGACTGCTGCGCGCCGCCCATCTGCGACAGCGCGGCCGGCGTCAATGCATTGCCGCCGCCGAGCAGGCTGGCGGCCTGCTGCGCCTGGCCGGCCGCGCCGGTCAGCCCCATCGCCGACGCGAGCGACGACTGGCCGGTCAGCACCTGCTGGTTCGCGCCGACGTAGGCTTGCATCAGTTGCGCGATGCCGCCCTGCGCGGGCGCGGCCTGTTGCTGCCCGCCGCCGAGCAGCGCCGAGCCGATCGACTGCAGGTCGAGCTGCGCATGCGCGGACCCGTTCACGCCCAGCAGGATGCCGAATGCGATGCCTGCCGATGCCAGGTGCTTGCCCGTCGCGCGAATGTGCTTCATGTGTTTGCCTCGTGCCCGAATTATTGAGGCCGTTATTGTCGAAGCGCGTCGCACGCCGCCGCAACGACTGAAACACATCGAAACGAAATCGCACGCGGCGGTCGCTTGCAATTCCGCCGCCGCGTCACGTCACCGCGCGCATTCCGCCGCGTTTGCCGCGCGATGTCAGGTGCGCATCGGGATTCGTTCCTTTGCCGCATCAATATCGTTGGCGTCGGATTTCCGGCATCGACGCCGCGCGCGGCGCCCCCGCACCCTGTGCCAGGCAGTCAGGCAGCGGGTCAGGCCGCCATCCACGCCGGGAGCCGCTGGCCGACCCAGTCGGCCGCCCGCTCGTAACCGCGCGCGAGCTGAAGCACCGCGAGATCCGCACGCGGCCGGCCGATCAGCTGCAGCCCCATCGGCAGCCCCGCGCCGTTGAAGCCGACCGGCACGCTGATCACCGGGCAGCCGGCGAGCGTCCACGGCACGACCGTTTCCATCCAGCGGTGGTAGGTGTCCATCGTGCGGCCCGCGATTTCCTTCGGCCAGCGCTGCTCGACGTCGAACGGGAACACCTGCGCGGTCGGCGCCGCGATGAAGTCGTAGCGATCGAAGAAGCTCAGCACGGCCTGGTGCCACGCGGTGCGCTCGATGCTCGCGTCGAACACCTCGGCAGCCGGCATCGCGAGCAGCCCTTCGACCTCGTAGATCGCCTCGGGCTTCAGCAACGCGCGCCGGGCCGGATCGCGATAGTGCGCGAGCAGCCCGCCGCCGGACAGCAGGTGCCGATGCGCGAGCCACAGACGCCAGATCCGCTCGGGCGCGAACGCCGGTAGCGCGGCATCGACGTCGCAGCCGATCTCGCGCAGCGTCGCGAGGCCCTTTTCGCACTGCGCGAGCACGCCCGGCTCGGTCGCGAGGTAGCCGTTCCAGTCGCCGACCCACGCGATGCGCTCGCCGCGCAGATCCTTGTCGAGCGGCTTCGCGAACACGGCCGGATCTTCCGCGAGCGACAGCGGATCGTTCGGGTCGTAGCCCGCCTGGATCGCGAGCAGCTGCGCGACGTCGCCGACCGTGCGGCCCATCGGCCCCTCGATGCCGAGCTGCTGCATGAACACGTCGACGCCCGGCCAGCGCGGCACGCGGCCCTGCGACGGACGAAAACCGTAGATGTTGCAGAACGCGGCCGGATTGCGCAGCGAGCCGCCGAAATCGCTGCCGTCGGCGACCGGCAGCATGCGCGATGCGAGCGCCGCCGCGGTGCCGCCGCTGCTGCCGCCCGCGCTCTTCGTCAGGTCGTACGGATTGCGCGTCGCGCCGTGGACTTCATTGAACGTGTGCGAGCCGAGGCCGAACTCCGGCGTGTTGGTCTTGCCGATGAAGATCGCGCCGGCTGCCCGCATCCGCCCGACGCCGACCGAATCGGCCTGCGGCACGTTATCGCGGAAGATCGGCGAGCCGTAGGTCGTCCGCAGCCCTTTCGTCATCGCGAGATCCTTCGGCGCCTGCGGCATCCCGTGCAGCCAGCCGTGATACTCGCCACGGGCCAGCGCGGCGTCCTTTTCCGCGGCTTCGGCAAGCAGCGTCGCGCGATCGCGCAGCGAGACCAGCGCGTTCACCGCGCCGTTCACGCGCTCGATGTGATCGAGATACGCACGCATCGTCTCGACGCACGAGACCGCCTGGCTGCGGATCGCCGACGCGAGCTCGCCGGCCGACAGGCGGACGATCGGGTCGACGGTGATGGAAGCGGGAGCGAGAGGCTGCGGGGCGCCGTGCGGCATGCGAGGTCTCCTGGAATCGGAATGGAATGGCGGGCCGCGTGGTGGCGGCGCTCATCGTCCGTCCCGAATCGCCTGGAAAGCCTGGAACGCCCGGGAGGAGGCCGCGCCGCGGCCGTTGCCCTACTCTACGCGACGCCGGATCGCCGACCTTCGATATTTTTCGCCGCGATTCATTGAGGATCCGACTGAATCGGCGAGGCTGCGCCGCCGGGCCGGTTGGTGAAAACGTTTATGCGCATAAACTTAAATTTCTTATATTTCTAATAGACGCGGTGGACGTTGACGCCATTTTTACGCGGCCGCCCGATCTCTTTAGGTCGTGCGACCAGGCCGCGCGCTACGCTGGAAGCCTCTCGATTCCGGAGCATCCTCATGCTCAAGCTGCTGGTTCCGGTCGGTCATTCGCCCCGCTCGCTGCAGGCGGTCCGCCACGCGATCTTCCTGTATCGCGAGCGTTGCGCGTCGGAAATCGTGCTGATCAACGTCCAGCCGCCGCTCGAAGCGACGCGGCTCGAGGCGTTTCATTCGCTGTCGCGGCTGCGCTCGATCGAGGACCGGTTCGCGTGCGACGATCTGGCGCTCGCCGAGCGGATGCTGCGGGAAGCCGAGGTCCGATACAGCATCGTGAAGAAGGTCGGGCCGGTGGCCGACACGATCGCGGCGGTGGCGGCCGAGACGGGCTGCGACGAAATCGTCGTGGTCGCGCCGCGGCACGATCCGTTTCACACGATGCTGTCGATGTTCCGCCGCAGCATGATGGGCCGGCTCGTGCGGATTGCGAATGTGCCGGTGACGACCGTACGGTAAGCAGCCGCGTCACCGTCGCGTGGTGCGGCCGCGCGCCGGAAACCTCGATGTGCGCCAGCCCGGCGAAGTCGTCACGGACCCGCTTCGGCGGATCGTTTCATTCGGGTCGATTCAAGGCCGCCGCATGCCACGCACGAACGCCGCGAGGCGCATACGTGCGCGTGCGGGTTCGCGCACCGCCGACATCCTTACTTGACGACCTTGCGCACGAAGACGAGATACGTCGCCAACGAAGACGCGCCCAGCAGGATTACCCACAACGGCGCCATGCTGATCAGAACGGAAGAGACGTCAAGCATTTGGATTCCTCACTATGTCGATAGCGATGTTCAACACGTACCTGCTGCGTTCGGAACCACTGCGCCCATCGCTTGCCGCGCATCGCGTTCCGTTAAAACATGCATCCATGCTATCGCTTTGAATGCCGGTGCGACCGTCCCGTCCTGCCCGCACCCTGACATTCGTCAAACTCGCGTCAATCACGCGCCTGACCGGCCATCTGCGCGCCGATCTTCCGGTTCGGGCGACGTCTAAAAGGGGACGCGATCACTCGGGCGAACGCCATTTCAGCAGACGTTTACCGGGGGAAGCCCCAAGTGCTTCGCGAAACCGGTCCGCGTTACGCTTGAGCGACGAGGAGACACACCATGAGACGAGTCGTACACATCGCTTTTTTCGCGCTGCTGGCCTACCTGATCGGCGATCGGGCGCTGCTGCACGCACAAGGCCGCGACGCCAGCCCGATGGCATGCTCGCAAGGCGCCGAACAGGTGAAATACGACGCGCTCGGCAAGGGCTTCGGCAGCGCCGCTGCCGAGAGCCAGAGCGAGGCATACATGTCCGGCTGCCTCGTGACCGGGCGCGGCAATCAGGATGTCGCGATGGCCGCGCGCTGAGGTCGAACGGGCAGCGCGTCGGTTGCGCTGTCGTCGCGGGCCTGCCGGTAGCGGCAACACGCCATCCATGCTGCGCTAGACACGGCCGATGAGCGGCCGCCGCGCCGCGTCACGCATGTTCTTGCCATGGCGGCAGGCGTGTCTCGCGCGACAGCGTCCAACGCTGCCGCCTCCTGCCGCGCCCATGCGCGGGCACATCGTCGCACCCTGCCGTATCCCCGGTTTTCCACACGTCGGCCTGGCGGGCTTTCCGGCGACCCTTCGTGCCCCAATCAGCCGATCGTGCCCGGCACAGCCATCCCAGGCACGCCAATTGCGACTCGACTGCCCCTCCCAACGGGTCGCGATCATGAACGACAACGAGTCCCTCGATTCCGTGCAGCCTCGGGCGCATGCGGCAACGTGGCTGCGGCGCCTCGGGCCGGGCCTGATTACCGGTGCCGCCGACGACGATCCGTCCGGAATCGGCACGTACTCGCAGGCCGGTGCGCAGTTCGGGTTCGAGCTGCTCTGGTCGCTGCTGCTGACCTACCCGCTGATGACGGCCATCCAGCTGGTCAGCGCGCGCATCGGCCGCGTGACGGGCAAGGGGCTCGCGTCGAACATGCGCAAGCACTATCCGCCCTGGCTGCTCCATGCCACCGTCGTGCTGCTGATCGTCGCGAACGTGATCAACATCGCAGCCGACCTGTCGGCGATGGGTGCGGCGGTCAACCTGCTGCTGCACGGCCCGCAGGAAGGCTATGTCGTCTGCCTCGGCGGCCTGTCGGCCGTGCTGCAGATCTTCGTGCCGTACGACCGCTACGCCCGCCTGCTCAAATGGACCGCGCTGGCCCTGCTCGCCTATGTCGCGGTGGCGCTGATCGTGCCCGTCCCGTGGGGCGAGGTCGGCCGCGCGATCGTGCTGCCGCATGTCCAGCTGAGCACCGCTTACCTGACCACCGTGATCGCCGTGCTCGGCACCACGATCAGCCCTTATCTGTTCTTCTGGCAAGCGTCGCAGGAAGTCGAGGAGCTGCGCGCGGCGCCGACCCAGGGACCGCTGCGACGCGTGCCGCAGCAGGCGCCCGCGCAGTTGCGCCGGATCAGCTTCGATACCTGGGTCGGGATGGGCGTATCGAACGTCATTGCATTTTTCATCACGCTGACGGCAGCGGCCACGCTCAATCTGCACCACATCGACGTCAAGACGTCGGCGGATGCCGCGCGGGCGCTCGAACCCATTGCCGGGCACTTTGCCTACCTGTTGTTCGCGCTCGGGATCATCGGCACCGGCCTGCTGGCGTTGCCGGTCCTCGCGGGATCGGCAGCGTATGCGGCCGCGGGCACCCTCCGCTGGCGCAACAGTCTCGCGCTGCGGCTGGGCGTCGCGCCCGAGTTCTATGCGGTCATCGCACTGGCGATCATCGGCGGCGTGGCAATCACGTTCATGCATTTCGACCCGATCCGCGCGCTCTACTGGAGCGCGGTCATCAACGGCGTGACGGCCGTCCCGATCATGGTCGTGATGATGCTGATGGCCGGCAGCACGCGCATCATGGGCGAATTCGCCGTCACGGGCTGGCTCGCATGGGGCGGCTGGCTCGCGACGCTCGCGATGGCGATCGCGGCGCTGGGCGTGTTCGTGCCGGGGTGAGCCGCACCACCCTGCCGGCGCTCCACCCCGCGGGATAGACCGGCCGCGCGAAGACCGGCCGCGCGCCGGGAACCCGTGCCGCATGAAGGAAGGAAAACGTATCGTGGCAAAGCAGCAAGCAGAATCGGCACGGTTGCCAACCAGCGACCAGCGTGCGCATCTTCTCGCGCTCCTTCGCAGCCGCAAGATGGCGCGCTCGATCCACACCTATACGCGCGGCAGCGCCGAACGTTTCTACGCGTGGCTGGCGGACCATCGCTCCGGAACCCTGCCCGACGGCCCCGCCGTATGGATCGGCGGCGATTGCCATCTCGGCAACCTGGGGCCCGTCGCGTCGAAAACGGGCGAAGTCGCCGTGCAAATACGCGATCTCGACCAGAGCGTGATCGGCAACCCCGTTCACGACGTGCTGCGCCTCGGCTTCTCGCTCGCGACCGCGGCGCGCAGCTCCGATCTGCCCGGCGTCATCACGTGGCGGATGATCGAAGCGCTCATCGACGGCTACGAACACGCGTTCGACCGCCGGCACCGCGACGCCGTCAGCCGCATGCAGCGCCCGAAGGCGGTCGAAATCGCGATGAAGGCGGCCCTGCATCGGTCCTGGCGCAAGCTCGAGCGGCAGACGATCCGCAACATCACGCCGCACATTCCGCTGGGCAAGCGCTTCTGGCCACTGTCGGAACGGGAGCGCGACGCGATCCACGCGCTGTTCGAATCCGCGTCGGTTTCCCCGGTTAGGGCGGCGCTCAGCCGCGCGGCACGCAGCGACGCCAGCATGAAGGTGCTCGACGCCGCCTATTGGGTCAAGGGCTGCAGCTCGCTCGGCCGGCGCCGCTTCGCGGTCATGCTCGATATCGACGACGCGTGTTCCGATGGACATCCGCCCTGCCTGATCGACATCAAGGAGGCCACGACGGCCAAGGCGCCGAAGCATCCCGGCGTGCGGATGCCGCGCGACCCCGCCCAACGGGTGCTCGAAGGCGCGCGGCACGTCTCGCCGATGCTCGGCAGCCGGATGTGCGCGGCACGCATCGACGGGCGCCCGGTCGTCATACGCGAACTGATGCCGCAGGATCTGAAGCTGGATGCGGAACGGCTGTCGGAAGCCAATGCGGTCGAAGCCGCACGGTATCTTGCGCGGGTGATCGGCCGCGCGCATGCCGCACAGATGGACAGCGCGACGCAACGCGCATGGCGCGCGGAACTGCGTCGTCAACGCCCGAAGACCGTCGACGCACCTTCATGGCTGTGGCGCAGCATCATCGAACTGATGGCCGCGCACGAAGAGGCGTATCTCGAACATTGCCGGCGCCACGTGCTCGGCAAGACAGTGCGCTGACGCGCCGCCGGACACCCCGTCGTTCCCCGCGGGCAGCGCGCGCGATCAGCGTGCCGCCGCGCGAATCACCAGCTCGTTGAAGCCGGTGCCCGCATCGGGCTCACGCGAGAAACGATGCGCGGGCAACAGCACGAGCAGGATCTCGGCAGTCGTGCGCACCACGCAGCCGCTCGCGACGTGCCCGCCCGCTACGCGGCCCTGCGCGTCGGATACCGACATATGCAGGTGCGCGCCGTCCGGCGAGACCGAGCCGGCCAGCGTCAGGATCTCGAGGTCGCCGCGCAGTTCGGCCGGCGCGTCGACGCCGGCAAAGCGCAACTGCGCGACGTTCAGGCTGCCGATGCCCTGAATGACGAATGCCGCTTGCGCATCGAGCCGGCGCAACGCCTGCTCGACCGACGCGCGCAGATCGTCGCCGGGGGAAAGGCGCAGAGGATGGGCTTGCATGGTCGATCACCTGCTGGTTGGCGTGGATGTCGATCAAGCGTACGTTCGACCCGGCGATCCGGCAAGCGATCGTCGGTCGGATGAAACGCCGCGCGTGCGTCACTGCACACGCGCGGCGTGGGCATCATCACGCGGTAAACCGCTCGCTCGCGAACTGCGCGTCCGGTACGCCGGCCGCGACGGCCACTTCCCGCGCGCCCTCCACGAGTGGCGGCGGCCCGCACACGTAGAGATCCGGCATTACCGCCGTCTGCGCCAGCGCCGCGCGCAACGCATCGACCGGCGTCCCGCGGAACCCGGCCCATTCCGCGCCCGGCCGCCACACGCACGGATCGACCCGCAATTGCGGCAACTCGCCCTGCAACCGAGCCAGTTCGTCGAGCATGAACAGTTCGCTTTCCTCATTGACGCCGAAGAACAGCCGCGCGTCGCCGATCTCCTGATACTCGGCCATGCGCCGCAGCATCGACAGGATCGGCGCGAGCCCGGTGCCGCCCGCGACGAACCAGCGCGGCCGCAGGCTGTCCGCGAACAGGCCGAACCCGCCCATCGGCACGCGCACGGTCAGCGGATCGCCGGGCCGCGCGCGCTCGCGCAGATAGGTCGAGAACCAGCCACCCGGCCGCAGCCGGATCAGGAATTCCAGGCGGCCGTCCCAGTTGCTCGTGTTCGCGAGCGAATACGGCCGGCGCAGGCCGCTGCCCGGCACCTCCAGTTCCGCGAACTGGCCGGCCTCGAACTCGGCCGCCGCGCCGAACGCATCGTCGGGCTCGATCTGCAGCTCGACGCGCAGCGTGTCGCGCGCGATCGCATCGAGCGCCGCGATGCGCGCGGTACGCACGGGCACCGGCTGCAACAGCACCTTGGTGCGGTCGTACGGCGCGGCGATCCGCAGATCGCCGAGCGGCGTCGTCCGGCACAGCAGCACCGCGCGCGGCTGACCGGCCGGCAACGCGTCGGCGCTGTGCGCCTCCATCGCGTACGGGCCGTCGACGACGGTCGCCTGGCATGCGCCGCAGCTCCCGCGCCGGCATTGCGACGGCAGCGTGATGTCGGCCTGCGCGGCCGCCGCGAGCACGTCCTGGCCGGGCTCGCAGTCGAAGCCGAACGGCTCGCCGTCACGCGTCGCGATCTCGATTCGATAGTTCATCGAACCATCCCGCTCACGCGGCCTTGCGAGTCAGCGCCGCAGCCAGATCGGCACCGGCCTCGCCGATCGGCTGGATCCCGAACTGCTCGACCAGCACCGCGAGCACGCCCGGCGTGATGAACGCCGGCAGCGTCGGCCCGAGGCGGATGTTGCGGATGCCGAGCGCGAGCAGCGTCAGCAGCACGGCCGCCGCCTTCTGCTCGAACCACGAGATGACGAGCGACAGCGGCAGATCGTTCACGCCGCACTCGAACGCGTCGGCAAGCGCGGTCGCGATCCGGATCGCCGAATAGCTGTCGTTGCACTGCCCGACGTCGAGCAGACGCGGAATGCCGCCGATGTCGCCGAACGCGTGCCGGTTGAACCGGTACTTGTTGCAGCCGAGCGTCATCACGACCGTATCGTCAGGGGCCTGTTCCGCGAACTCGGTGTAGTAGTTGCGCCCCGGCGCCGCGCCGTCGCAGCCGCCGATCAGGAAGAAATGGCGGATCTGTCCGGCCTTCACCGCGTCGATCACCTTGTCCGCGACGCCCAGCACCGCATGACGGCCGAACCCGACGGTGATCGTCTCCTCCGGCGCGGTGGCTGGGAAACCGGGCAGTGCCTGCGCGGCGCGGATCAGCGTCGAGAAATCGTGATGGTCGAGATGGCGCACGCCCGGCCAGCCGACCGGCCCGGTCGTGAAGATCCGCTGCCGGTATTGCGGCAGCGGCTCGATGATGCAGTTGGACGTCATCAGGATCGGCCCGGGGAAACGCGCGAAGTCGCTCTGCTGGTCCTGCCACGCGCCGCCGTAGTTGCCGACCAGATGCGGATAGGCCTTGAGCGCCGGATACGCATGAGCCGGCAGCATTTCGCCGTGCGTGTAGACGTGAATGCCGGTGCCCGCCGTCTGTTCGAGCAACGCGTGCAGATCGCCGAGATCGTGGCCCGACACGAGGATCGACTTGCCCGCCACCGGCGACACGCGCACGGCGCTCGGCTGCTGCGCGCCGAAGCGGCCGGTGTTCGCGCTGTCGAGCAGTTCCATCACCGTCAGGTTCAGCCGGCCGAGATCGAGCGCCTGCGCGAGCAGCGCGTCGACGTCGTCGGGTTCGCGTGCGAGAAACACGAGCGCGGCTTCGACGCCCTCGTAGATGTCGTCGCGTTCGTAGCCGAGCACCTTCGCATGATGCGCATACGCGCATACGCCCTTCAGGCCATACAGCACCAGCGCACGCAGCCCGATGATATCCGCGCCCACCGTGTCGCGGCCCGCTTCGATGCCGACGGTCGCCGCCTGCTTCAGCAGGCCGGCGAGATCGTCCGCCGGCTGCCACTGGGCCGGGCCATGCTGGATCGGCACGGCCGTGCCGGCGGCCCGTGCACGGGCGTCGCACGTGGCCTTCACGCGATCGCGCGTCTGCGCCGCCTCGCGCAGCAGCGCGACGAAGCGCGCCGCATGGAAGTTCACGTTGGTCAGCGTGGTAAACATCGCGTACAGCACGAACCGGTCGGCTTCGCGGTCGGGCTCGCCCAGCGTGCGCGCGATCGCGCCGTACTGCGCGATGCCCTTCACCGCGTGAATCAGCAGATCCTGCAGATCGGCCGTCGTCTCGTCCTTGCCGCAGTTGCCCTTCGCCGATGCACAGCCGGGCCGTGCGCCGGTCCGGTCGGTCTGTTCGCATTGATAGCAAAACACGGTGCTCTCCTTTCTCGATCATGGGGGCGCGGGTCGGCACTCACGGCGGCGGGAATCGTGTTCCGGGCCGCCGGGCATCCCGCCCGCTTCAAGATGCGTGTCTTATGCATCTTTTTCATGATGTTTCGGCGCACCGTTTGCCGCCGTGACGCAGATCAAGAAATCGCGGTCATGCGGTGGGACAACTTGTCGCTACGACGATTCGCCGGCCGGCGCCGCGACTTGCCTTTCGCTTTCGTCGTCCGGGGCTTCGATGCCCCAGTCGCCGTGGCGATACCAGTCGTCGCCGAGCAGTTCGCACGGGTGCTGGGTGCGGCTGGAGCCGTTGCCGCAACGCATCGCATGCGTCGGGCAGTAGTTGTCGCATCCCCAGCAGATCCGCTCCGGATGCGGGGGATGCAGCGGAAATTTCCTGGCCATCGTTCGTCGTCCTCGGTTTCGTTGTGCACGCTACCGTTCGACTCTAGTCCCCGCGGCGCACGCTGCCGATGCGACATTCGTTCGCAGCGGCGACCGCTTGCCCCAACGATTGCCCCAACGATGCCCCCAAGGCAAAAGGCCCGGACGATGCCCGGGCCTTCCATGTCAACCGTTGAGCCAGCCGCGCTTACGCTTCCAGCGCTTCGAGCACCTTGCCCTTCGTCTCGATCCCGACGAAGTGGACGGTCACCGCCGCGATCAGCGGCACGATGCCGATCAGGTAGAACGCCGGCGCGAGATTGCCGCCGATGATCGCGTGCGGCACGATCATCGGCGCCGCGAACGACGCGATCTTCAGCCACGCGCTGCCGAGCCCGCAGCCCGACGCGCGGATGCTCGTCGGATACTGTTCCGGCGTATAGACGTACGCGGTAATGAACCCCGATGCCATCAACCCGAGCGACAGCGAGCAGAAGACCGAGACGACATACACCGACGACGCGTGATAGATGCCCGCGAGCGCCAGCGACAGCGCGCACAGCACGAACGACCATACGATCACCGGCTTGCGGCCGAGCTTGTCGACCAGCAGCGCGGAGGCGAGCGACCCGAACACGCCCATCACCGAGCCGATCACCGCGAGATTCAGCGCGAGCTGCAGCGGCGCGTGATAGAAGTTCTTGTAGATCGTCGGCAGCCACGTGGACAGCCCGTACTGGATAAACCCGCAAGTCGCCCACAGCGTCGCCACCGCGAGCGTGCGCTTGCGATACGCGGCACTGAACAGGTCGCTCATCCGGCGCTTCGGATGCTGGCGCACCATCTCGTCGAACGCGGCCACCTGCGTGACCGGCGGCAGTTCGCCGCGCACCGCCGATTCGAACACGCCGACCGCGCGCCCGGCTTCCGCGAGCCGTCCGCGCGATGCGAGCCAGCGCGGCGATTCCGGCACGAGATGCGTGAGCAGCAGTGCGAGGATCAGCGGCAGCCCGCCGACGAAATACATGATTTCCCAGCCGAACCGCGGCACGAGCCATGCGCCGAGCGCCATCGATACCAGCAGGCCGATCGGGAACACGATTTCGTACAGCAGCACGAAGCGGCCACGGCCGTGCGCGCGCGTGATCTCGTTGATGTAGGTGGCCGCAACCGGCAGTTCGCCGCCAAGACCGAGGCCTTGCAGGATCCGCAACAGCACGAAGATCTCGAAGGTCGGCGCGAAACCGCACGCGATGCTGGTGATGCCGATCACGGCCGAGCTCCACGCGATCGCCTTCACTCGGCCATGCTTCTCCGCGAGCGCGGGAAACAGGAACGCGCCGATCAGCTGCCCGATCGCGCCGGACGCGATCAGCATGCCGATCTGCGTCGGCGACAGCCCCCACTTGTGAATCAGCAGCGGCAGCGTCGCCGCGATCGTGATCACGTCGAAGCCGTCGAAAAACGTCGCGGTGCCGATCAGCACGCGCGCACGGATCTGCATCGAGTTGGCCGGAAGCCGCTCGAGCCGCGCGATGATCGCGCCGGGCGTGGAGGCGGCAGCTTCCATCGTGGCCCTGCCGGCCACGACGTTGTCGAAAGTGCTCATGCGGGGTGTCTCCTGGATATTTTTACTGGGCTGGCCGGTCAGGCAAGCGCTTTGGTCGTGTCTGCCAGGGCTTCCGTATCCACTGCCCGGCCCTGGTTCATCCACTTGCGCGCGAGCTTCAATTCGCGTGCGTTGTTGACGGCGATGACACCTCTCACGTGCCCTTCACCAACGAAAAACAGCGTCGCGCGTCGCGCGCCGAGGTCGCCGCGCACCACGAGCTGCGCGTCGGCCGGCAGATCGCCGAGGATCTGCAGGTTCACGTCGTACTGATCGGACCAGAACCACGGAATCTCCGCGTACGGCGCACGCACGCCGAGCACGGCCTTCGCCGCCGCGATCGCCTGGTTCTGCGCATTCGCCCACGATTCGAGCCGCACGCGCCGCTTCAGCCAGCCGTTGTGATGATTCGCGACGTCGCCGCACGCGAAGATCGCCGGGTCGCTGGTCGCACCGAATTCGTCGACGACGATGCCGTCGTCGATCGCCAGGCCCGCATCGCTCGCGAGCGTGGCGTTCAGCGCGAGGCCGATGCCGGCCACCGCGAAATCGGCATCGATCGTCGTGCCGTCGACGAGCGTCGCGCGCACCTTCGATGCGTCGTCCGGTTGCGCGTCGAGCGACGCGAGTGCCGCGCCGAGCCGCACGTCGACGCCGTTCGCGCGATGCAGGTCGAGCAGGAAGTCCGACACGATCTGCGGCACCGAGCGGCCGCACAGGCGCGGCGCGCCTTCGACCACGATCGCTTCGACGCCGAGCTTGCGCGCGGTCGCCGCGACTTCGAGGCCGATCCAGCCGCCGCCGATCACGAGCACGCGCCGGCTCGCACGCAGCTTCTCGCCGAGCGCGGCTGCTTCGTCGAGCGTGCGCAGGTAATGCAGGTTCGGGGTCTTGACGATCGTGTCGGGCAAGCGGCGCGACGTGCCGCCGGTCGCGATCACGAGGCGGTCGTATTCGATCTCGCGGCCGCTTTCGCTCTTCACCACGCGGCGCGCACGATCGATCGATGCCGCGCGTTCCGGCTGCCATGCCTCGACGTTCAGCGCGTCGAATTCGTCCGGACGCACGACGCGCACGGTCTCGATGTCGGCGTCGCCGGCCAGCACGGCCTTCGACAGCGGCGGACGCTCGTACGGCAGATGCGGCTCGTCGGCGATCATCACGAGACGGCCCGCGAAGCCTTCCGCGCGCAGCGTCTTCAGCACCCAGCCAGCCGCCTGCCCGCCGCCGATCACGACGACCGTGCCGGGCGCGGCCTGCTCCTGCGTGTTCGCTTCGCTCACGATTTCCGCTCCGTCATGAACTTGCCTTCCGGCGCCTTCGCGTTCTTCTGGCGGCGCGTGTTGCCGTCGAGGCCGCCGTCGACGGCCCATTCGGCGAACACGGTCGGGCCCGGCTCGAATTCGCGCGGCTGCCATTCGGGCGTCAGCACGTCTTCATCGGCGTAATACTCGATCAGCGCACCGGCCGGGTTCTGGAAGTACCAGAAGTACGCGGACGACACCGGATGACGCCCCGGGCCGAGCTGCGTTTCCCAGCCGCAGCGGTCGATGTGCATGCCGCCGCCGAACACTTCGTGGATGTCGCGCACGGTGAACGCGACGTGGTTCAGGCCGCGTTTGCCGTTCGGCAGCGCGAGCAGGAACAGATCGTGATGGCCACCGTGCGGCGCGCAGCGCATGAATGCGCCGCGGCCCGGATAGCGGTCCGACGTCTCGAAGCCGAGCAGCGCGTGATAGAACTTTTCCTGCGCGTCGAGGCAGTTCGTGAAGAACACGACGTGCCCGACCTCGACCGGCTCGGCGCGCGCATAGATCGGGCTCGGCTGGTCGACCCGCACCGTCTGGCCCCACACGTTCGACGGCGAGCCGGTGATGTCGAGTTCGCGCTTGCGCGTCACTTCGATGCGGATCGCCATGCCGTTCGGATCGATGCAGCCGACCGCATCGTCCTGCGCGTAATAGCCGGGCTGGCCGGCCAGCTTCGTGCGCAGCGCGTCGACTTCCTGGCGCGTCGCGACGCCCCACGTGACTTCACGCAGCGTCGGGCCCGCTTCGAACGCGGGCGGCAGCGACGGATCGTCGGCCTTCACGATCAGCACAGTGCAGCCGTTCAGCGTTTCGAAACGTGCGCGCGTGTCGTCGTGCGCGACTTCCTTCAAGCCCCAGTCGGCGAAAAAGCGCCGGCACGTCGCGAGGTCGTCGACACCGTACGTGATCTGCTCGATACCCAAGATGGTCATTGCGTCATTCCCCTTCGCTCAGTTCGCCCACGGCAGCGGCGCGTCGTTCAAGCCCCAGTAGAGGCTCTTCTGCTGCATGTACTCGCGGATGCCGAGACGCCCCTTCTCGCGCCCCATCCCGCTCTCCTTCCAGCCGGAGAACGGCGTGGAGATCGAGAACAGCTTGTACGTGTTGATCCAGACCGTGCCCGTCTCGAGCGCGCGTGCAGTGCGCCATGCGCGCTTGTAGTCGCGCGTCCAGATGCCGGCGGCGAGGCCGAACACGCTGTCGTTCGCCTGCGCGATCAGCGACGCTTCGTCGTCGAACGGCATCGCGACGAGCACCGGCCCGAAGATTTCTTCCTGGCAGATGCGTGCGCTGTTCGGCAAGCCCTCGAGAATCGTCGGCTGATAGAAGAAGCCGTCCTCGCGCCCGTCTCCCGACGGCCGCTCGCCGCCGCACAGCAGGCGGCCGCCTTCCTCCAGCCCGAGCGCGACGTAGCGTTCCACCGATTCGCGATGCTTCGCGGTGATCAGCGGGCCCATCTGCGTATCGGGACGCGTCGGGTCGCCCACGCGCAGCCTGCGCGCACCGGCCACCAGCCGTTGCATGAATTCGTCGTACACGGCGCGCTGCACGAACAGGCGCGAACCCGCGATGCACGCCTCGCCCGACGAGCTGAAGATGCCGTACAGCACACCGTTGACCGCGTGATCGAGATCCGCATCGTCGAACACGATCGTCGGCGACTTGCCGCCCAGCTCCAGCGACACCGGCATCAGCTTTTCCGCCGCGATGCGCGCGATGCCGCGGCCCACTTCGGTCCCGCCGGTAAACGACACCTTCTTCACGAGCGGGTGACGCACCAGCACGTCGCCGATCACCGAGCCCTTGCCCGGCAGCACGCTCAGCACGCCCTTCGGCACGCCGGCTTCCTCGCAGATCCGGGCCAGCGCGAGCGACACGAGCGGCGTGACCTCGGCCGGCTTCAGCACCACCGCGTTGCCGCCGGCGAGCGCCGGGGCCAGCTTCTGCGCGTCGGATGCGATCGGCGAGTTCCACGGCGTGATCGCCGCGATCACGCCGATCGGCTCATGCACGCTCATCGTCAGGTAATCGCCGCGCGACGGCGTCAGTTCTTCGTCGAGCGTTTCCAGGCAGGCCGCGAAATAGCGGAACGTGTTCGCCGCGCTCGCCACCAGCACGCGCGTCTCGGCGATCGGCTTGCCGTTGTCGCGGCGCTGCAGGTTCGCGAGCGCCTCGTGACGCTGCATGATCAGGTCGGCGATCCGGTACAGCACCAGCGCGCGCTGATGCGGCTTCAGGCCAGCCCAGTCGGCGCGACGCCATGCGGCGTCGGCGGCCACGACGGCGTCGGCCGCGTCTTGCGCGTTCGCCGTCGAGACTTCCATGTTCACCGACTGGTCGGCCGGATAGATGCTCGCGTAAGGCGCGCCGCGGCCACGCCGCCACTCGCCGCCGATCAGGATGTCGCCGTTGGGTACGAGGCTCGTATCGAATGGAGTCATGTCACAAGTCCCACAAATCTGTCTCTGCGCAGCCGCCCGCGCGGTGGCGCAGGCGGCCGTTCAATGGCCCGAAGGCCGCGTCGGCCGGGTGGCCCGCTCAGATCACGCAGCGGGCCGCGCGGTTGCGCAGCGCGCGAATCGCGCTGTACGCGGTCAACGCGGAAGTCTTCGGGTTGTCGGGCAACGGCTTGCCGCTCATTTCGAGCGACATCTCGCCGAATGCGCCGCGCGCGGTAATGCGGTGCACGTTGCGCGCGACCGCCGGATCGGCGATCAGGCGCACGCGCGTCGCGTCGAGCCCGAGGCCCGCGAGCGCGACGGTCGCCGCGACGTTCGCGTTCTTCGGATAGAGCCGTGCGGCGTCGCGTGCGGTGCCTTCGAAGATCACCTTCTCTTCGGTCATCGCGCGCAGGTCGCACAGTTCCTCGGCGGGCGTGCCGAGCCAGCCGAGCGGCGGCTTGCGGCCGACGTACAGCACCTCGTCCAGACCGCCCTGCTTCGCCGACGCCAGCGCGTCGATCCCGCCGATCGCGCCGGACAACAGCGTCAGCGTCGCGTCGCCTTCGTCGGCGGCCTGCGACAGCACGTCGAGCAGCGCGAGATCGGACAGCGCGCCGATCGATGCGACCGCACAATCGGTGCCCGCCTTCAGCAGCGGCACGACGTGATCGACGAGCGCGCTGTGACCCGCGCATTCGAGCGCGAATTCGGGGCGATGGGCCAGCGCGTCGACCGACGACACGACCTCCACCGCACCGCCGAGCTCACGCTGCACCGCGTCGCGCTGATGCTCGGGCACGATCACGTGCGCGACGCGCAACGATGCATCGTGCTCGACCGCGTGATACACGGCGGCACCGATCGCGCCGAAGCCGATCATCGCGACGTCGACGGGCGCATGCCCGTATCCGTGGCCGGGGTGGCGTCCGTCAAGCATATTGACGCTCCGACGGCGTTTCTTCCTTCTTCACCGGCGGGCCCGCGAATGCCGATGCGAACGAGCCGACCGACAGCATGTCGACCTCGACCATCACCGGGCCTTCCTTCGCGATCCCTTCGCGCACGATCGCTTCGGCCTGGTCGAGCGACGAGATCCGGTAATGCGTGAGGCCGAAGCTCGCGCAGAACTGCGCGAAATCGGGCTGGTGCAGCTGCACGAAGCAGCGGCGGCCGCCGTAGTGCGCGTCCTGGATGTTGCGGATCACGCCGTAGCACTGGTCGTTCATCAGCACGATCATCACGTTCGCGTTTTCCTGCACGGCCGTCACGAGCTCGCCGACGTTGACCATCAGGCCGCCGTCGCCGACGAGGCAGACCGTCTTCGCCGCGGAGCCGGCCAGCGCCGCGCCGATGCCCATCTGGATACCCTGGCCGATGCCGCCGCCGAGCGCATGCACGCCCGCGCGCGGCTCGAAGATCTTCAGCAGGCGGTTGCCCCACGTGCTGTTCGAGATCGTCACGTCGCGCACCCAGTTGTAGTCGCGGCCCACCGCGCCCTGCAGCGTGTCGACCAGCGTCTTGTACGGCCCGAGGCCTTCCGCCACGCTGGCGACGGCCTGCTCGCGCGCCGCCGCGAGATCGCCCGCGAACCGCGGATCGACGGACAGGCGGCCCTCGAGGCGATCGGCCAGCGCCGCCAGCACGCGCTTCGAATCGCCGTGCACGAACAGCGCGTTGCGATAGCCGCGATTGTCGGCGAGCGCATCGGCGTCGACGCGGAACAGCGGCTGCGGCAGCCCGAGCTTGTACTTCAGCGTCTCGTTGCCGCGCAGGCGCGAGCCGACCACGACGAGCGCGTCGCAGGTCTTGTAGAACGCTTCGACGGCCGCATGCACGTTGAATGCGCCGAGCGTCGCCGGATGATCTTCCGGCAGCACGCCGCGGCCCTGCACGCTCGTCACGACGCCGAAGCCGAGCTTCACCAGGCGTTCGACTTCCGCCCGCGCATGGCGCGCGCCGCCGCCCAGCCACAGCAGCGGGCGGCGCTTGGCGGCCAGCGCGTCGGCCAGCATCGCGACGCGCGCGTCGTCGTGCTCGCGCACCGCGACGTGCGCCGGTGCGAGGTCTTCCGGCCATTCGATTTCGGCTGCCTGGATGTCGATCGGAATCTCGACCGACACGGGGCCTGTCGGCGCGGTCTGCGCGATGCGCACTGCTTCGCGGATCGTCGGCAGCACGGTTTCGACCGTCCGCACGCGGAACGCGGCCTTCGAGATCGCATCGAGCATCGAGAGCTGGTCCGGCGCTTCGTGGATGTAGGCGAGGTCCTGGTCGAGGTACGGCGTCTCGATCTGCCCGGTGATGTGCAGCAGCGCGGTGCCGGCCGTCAGTGCCTCGACCATCGCGCCGGCCGCGTTGCCCGCCGCCGTGCCCGTGCTCGTGAAGGCGACGCCGAGGCCGCCCGACACGCGGGCCAGGCCATCGGCCATGTTCAGCGCACCCGCTTCACCGCGCGCGCCGACGTACCGGATGTTGCCGCGCGAGTTGATCGCGTCGAGGATCGGCATGTTGTGGATCGAGATGACACCGAATGCGGTTTTGACGTCGCACTGCTCGAGAAAGGCGGCAATCAGCTCGCCAACCGTGGTTTTTTTAGACATGGCGTGCAAAACCTCCAGAAACGTCGATATGGCTGCCCGTCGTGTAGGACGACAGATGCGTTGCGAGATAAAAAAGTGCCCAGGCGGCCTCATCGGGCTTGCCGAAGCGGTTCAGCGGAATGTTCTTCTTGCGGGCGAGCGCGCCCGTCCAGTCCTCCCAGCTTTCGCCGGGCTGCGCCTGCGCTTCGTAGCGGCGGCGCCACTGGCCCGACTCGACGATGCCGATCAAGATCGAGTTCACGCGGATGCGCTGCGGCGCCAGTTCGGCCGCGAGCGACTTCACGAGGCTCAGCACGCCCGCGCGCGCCGACGACGTCGCGACCATGTGCGGCTCCGGCTGCAGCGCGAGCAGCGAGTTCACGCAGGTGATCGTCGGCGCCCGCGCGTCGCGCAGCAGCGGCAGGAACGCGCGGGTCGGGCGGATGATGCTGAAGTACTTCAGTTCGAGTTCCTCGCGCCATGCATCGTCGGTCGTGTCGGCGAAGGTCGACACGCGGCCCTGGCCTGCGTTGTTGACGAGCATGTCGGCGCGGCCGAAGCGGTCGGACACGGCCTGCGCGAATGCGGCCACGTCGGCTTCGTCGAGCACGTTGCAGCGCACGGCGAGCAGCGGTGCGCCCGGATACTTTTCGCCGAGCAGCGCTTGCGCGCGTGCGAGGCGTTCGCCGTCGCGGCCGCAAATCGCGACCGACGCGCCGGCCTGCAGGAACCGTTCGGCAGTCGCGAGGCCAATGCCGGACGAACCGCCCGTCACCACCGCCACCTGCCCGGTCAGATCGATCTCAATCATGTCGTCGGTCCTCGCCGGGCCGCCCCAAGAGGGCCGACAGCCCCCTCGGGGGGCAGTGAGCAAAGCGAACGTGGGGGTCTCATTTCAATCCTAAAGCCTTCAGAAACGTGTGCTCGTCATCCGAGCGGTAATTGAGCCGCCGCGACAATTCCGCCGCCGCGCGCTGCACCTTGTCGATCAGGCCGTCGGCGATCAGCGCCGCGTCGATCTCCGGCCGCGGCACCGTCACCGTGATGCACGCGACGATCCTTTGCGTGTCGTTGCGCACCGGTGCCGTGACCACCGAAATCCCGCGCTCGAACGACGAATTGCTGACGCCGTAGCCGCGCAATGCATCCTCGCGGATCACTTCGTACAGCGCGTCGACCGTTTCCGGCGTCGCGCTCGTCATCCGGTTCAGCGTGCCTTCCGGATACAGCGTGCGCAGCTCCTTCAGCGACAGGTCGCCCATCAGCACGTGGCCGTGGGTCGTCGCATGCGCGGGCAACCGCGTGCCGACGTTCACGCGAATCGAGCTGAACACCGGCGACTGGCTCTGCGCCTTCGCGACGAACACCACGTCGCGGCCGTCGCGGATCACGATGTGCGTCGTGAAGCCGGTCGCGTCGCGCAGGCTTTCGATCACCGGCAGGCCGAGATCGGTCAGCTCGAGCGAGCTCAGGTATTCGAAGCCGAGCCGCAGCACGGCGATGCCGAGCTTGTAGTTGCGATCCTTGTCCGCGCGCTCGAGGAAGCCGAGCGATTCGAGCGTCTGCAGCAGACGGAACACCGTCGTGCGTGGAATGCCGAGGCGCTTCGACAGTTCCGGCGCGCCGAGCACCGGCTCGCGCGGCGAGAATTCGGCGAGGATGCGCAGACCGCGTTCGAGGCCCGGCACCACGTAGTTGGCGTCGGACTTCGCGTTTTCCGCGTCCTGTTGTTGCAACGGTTCGCTCATGATGCCTCCCGCCGGGCCGCCCCAAGGGCGCGATGGCATGCATGCCGGGAATGGGGGGGCTGCGCCCCCCCAAGCGAACGATAGTGAGCGTGGGGGTCGTTCATTCCAGCCCCCGTTGACGATCGCATTGACGGCAGAAGCCGTCGATCAGCGACGAGTAAACCGCCGGCTGTTCCACGTAACCCGCATGACCGGCCTGCGGAATCACCTGCAGCCCGACATGCACGGCCGCGGCGATTCGCTCGCATGCAGCAGGCGGCGTGATCGCGTCGTTCGCGCCGACCGCCACCGCCGCGCGGCCGCGAAAGCCGGCCAGATCGGACGCGAGATCGGCATTCGCGAGCAGATGCGTGGCCTGCGCATAGCCGGCCGGCACGATGCGCGCCATGTTCCAGCGCACCCATGCACGCGCATCCTCGCTCGCGAAACCGGACAGCATGTTGCCGCTGCGCTGCTCGGCGAGCCCGGCCGGGCCGAGTTCCTCGAGCATCGCGAGGCGCGCATCGCGGCGCGTGTCGCGCGTTTCGGCGGGCGCGCTGCCGTAGCCGCCCGCGGGCGAAATCAGCAGCAGGCCGGCGATGCGCGCGGGCATCACGCGGGACAAGCCGCCCGCGATGATCGCGCCGAGCGAATGCCCGACCAGCACGCAGCGTTCGATGCCGAGTGCCTCGAGCCACGCGTTCAGCGACGCCGCGTAATCGGCGGCCGCCGGCGACGCGCCGTGCACGGGCGTCGACACGCCGTAGCCGGGCGCATCCCACGCGAGCACGCGCCGCGATGCGCCGAGCGTGTCGAGCTGGCACACCCACGATGCGGCGCCCGAGCCGATTCCGTGCAGCAGCACGACGGGCAACGCGCGGCCCGCATGCCGCGCGCCGGCCTCGCCTGCGCCAGCCTCACGGTAGCCGATCGTGCCCGCCGCGCCGGCCGCGCAGCGCTGTTCGGGATACTGCCCGAGCAGCGCGGCGAACGCCGCGGTGCGGTCGCGTTCACGTTTGTCGATGACACTCATTGCGTGCTCCGCCCCGTCTCAGCGCTTGATCTTCGCGAGCGGCGAATCCGGCGGGTACGTCGGCGTGATCGGCTTCGACGAACCGAGCATCACGCACATCAGCGCATCTTCCTCGCCGATGTTGATTTCCGTGCGATACACGCCCGGCGGCACCGAGATCAGGTCGCGCTCGCCAAGGATCGCTTCCCAGGTCTCGCCGTCGCGCTCGCAGATCACCTTCATCTTGCCGCGCAGCACGAAGAAGATTTCCTCGACGTCGATGTGGATGTGGCTCGGGCCGATGTTGCCGGCCGGGATCACCATCGTCGAGAACGTGAAGTTGCCGGCCGGCACCGTGTTGACGTCCTTCGCGACGCCCGTGCCGCCCGTGCCGACGTAGCGCATCTGCGCACGGCGGTACTTCGGGTCGTAGTCGGCCTGGAACTTCAGCGCGTCCCAGTCGTAGCGCCGCGTTTCGTAGCGCGCGACCCGCCCTTCCATCCAGTCGCCGAAGCTTGCGTCTTCCGGCTGGTCCCACGACTTGCGTTCGAGATCTGCGTCCGCCATCGTCCTCTCCTTCATTCCGAGTGAAAACTTCAATTCAGTTCATTACGAAGCCGCCGTTCACCGGCAGCAGTTGGCCCGTCACGAAACGCGCGCCGTCCGACAGCAGGAACAGCACGGGGCCCGTCACGTCCTCGGGTACCTGCGCACGCGCGAGCGCGCGGCCCTGCATGTAGAACGCGTGGCGTTCGGCCGGCACGTAGGCCGTCGCCTCGACTTCGGTAAGCCCCGGCGCGATCGCGTTGACCGTCACGCCGTGCGCGCCGAACTCGCGCGCCTGCGCATGCGTCATCGCGATCACCGCGCCCTTGCTGGCGACGTAGGCGAGCAGCTTCGGCGCGCCCCACAGCGCGGTGTCCGAGGCGAGGTTCACGATCGCGCCGCGGCCCGACTTCGCGAGGTGCGGCAACGCCGCATTGCTGACGAGCCACACGCCGCGCACGTTCACGTTCATCACGGCATCCCAGGTCGACACGTCGAGTTCCGTCGACAGCTTGCCGCCCGAATTCGTGATCGCCGCGTTGTTGATCAGCGCGTCGATGCCGCCGAGCGCGGCAGCGCCCTGTGCGACGAACGCGTCGACGCTCGCCGGATCGGCCAGGTCGAGTGCGAAGAAATGCGCGGTGTGGCCGGCTTGCGTGAGCTGCGCGGCCAGCGCGCGGCCCGCTTCGGCAAGCACGTCGCCGAACGCGACCTGCGCGCCCGCCTCGACCAGCGCCTTCACGAACGCGGCACCGAGACCGCGCGCGCCGCCCGTGACGAGCACGCGGCGCCCCGGCAGTGCCACCACCGGTGCGAACTCAGCCATTCGCGGACTCCGCCGCGGCATGCGCCGCACGGTGCGCGTCGAGCGCGGACAGATGTTCCTGCGCACGCTGGCGCAGCATCCGGCGCACGCGCGTGATGCCGACGTCGTGCTGGTAAAGGTATTCGTGATCGCGTGCGTGCGGCGCGAGGCTTTCGAGGACGTAGCGGTCCTGCTCGAGCACGTCCCAATGGAGGCCCTCGAGGCGGTTGCGGTACATGAAGCGCCACACGTCGCGCTGCCAGCCGCTGACCTTGCGGGTCCGCCAGAAGTAGACTTGGCAGTTGTCGCCGTCGACCGGCGTCGCGAAGCCGATGATCCCGAAGTTGCCGCCCGGGCCGAACTTCTGCTTGTACGGAATCGCGAGGCGCATCCACAGGCAGCCGGTTTCGCCGAGCTCGACCCAGTCGAAGTTCACGTCGCGCTGGCCGACCTTCTCGAACATCAGGCCCGTTTCCGTCTTGCGCACGCGCATCTCGGCCTGCTTGTCGCCTTCGGCCATCGAGTGCGACGTCGCGTGCAGGTACGCGCCGTGCATCGGATCCATCACGTTGTCGATCGCGTACTGGTAATTGCACTTCCAGTTCGACACGCACAGGAAGTGGCCGTACTCGTCGGCGACCAGCTCTTCCGGCAGGTTCAGCGGCGCCGGCTCGCCATGCGCTTCGTCGCCGAACCACAGGAAGATCGCACCGGCCTTCTCTTCGACCGGATACGACTTCACGCACTTCGTGCCTTCGAGCGGACAGTTCGACACGGCCGGCACACGATTGACCGTGCCGCCACCGTCGATTTCGACGCCGTGATACCAGCAGGCGATGTTGCCGCCGAGGTTCCAGCCGAGCGACAGGCGCGCGCCGCGGTGCGGGCAGCGATCTTCCAGCGCGTGGACCTTGCCCTCGTGATCGCGCCACAGCACGATCTGCTCGGACAGGCGCGTGAGGCCGACGGGCGCGTTCGACACCTGCCAGCTCGGCGCGACGGGATACCAGTAGTTCTTGATGCCGCGATCGAGATAGTCGCGGACCGGGTCGTGTTGGACTTCGTGTTGTGCGGGGGACGTCATCAGTGTGCTCCGGATGCGGTTGTCGTCGGGTCGGCGGTCACGCGGCGCGCGCGCTCATTCCGCCAGCGAGGCCATTTCGGCGCGAAAGCGCTCGGCGGTCCACGCCGTGCCGTCCGGCGCGCGGAAGCCGATGCGGTTCAGGCCCGCGACGACATCGTCCAGCTCGGTCGCGCCGCTCTCGAACACGCGTTCGAGCGCATCGCCGAGGTCGTTCTCGTACTGGGTCGGCGCGGCCTTGCGGTTCTGCCACACCTGGTTCTCGACCTGCCCCGGGATCTCGATCTGCCCCTTGCCGGCGACGTTGTTCGGCTGCGGTGCCACCCACGGCTTCAGGAAGGGATTGAAATTGACGGTCGCTTCTTTCATGTCACTCCACCTTGATCTGGATTTCTTCACCGGCGAGGCGCACCGCGTACTGCTTCAGCGCGCGCCCGCCCGGGCCCTTCAGGCATTCGCCGGTCCTGATGTCGAACACCGCCTCGTGCAGCGGGCATTCGACCGTGCCTTCGTCGACGAACCCCTGCGTCAGCAGCGCGTAGGCATGCGGGCACACGTTCTCGAGCGCATACACGTCGTCGCCGACGCGGTAGATCCCGATTTCGACGCCGTCGGTCCGCTTGAACTCGATCGGCGTGTCTTCCGACAGCGCGCCGGCATGCCCGGCGCAAACCCATTGTTCAGACATCTCACACCCTTCCTTCTGATCGACTCTCGGTTCGCTCCGGATTTGTTCCATATCCGGAACAGCAGTTTATGGATGGTGATTATAGAAGCGACTTTCCACGAGTAAAACAAAAAGCTGCATGTCCTAGGGAAAACACTGACCGCCGGGTCGACGATCGCTTCCGCCTACCGCATCAGATGTGATTTTTTGTTTGTTGACGGGGGTTTAAGTCCCTTTTTCAGGATTCTCGATCCCGTGTTGCGGATTGTCTGCAGCCTCATCCGGCCCGATAAATTTATTTTTGATCCTGCGCGTGACACCTCTATACTCCATTCCATCAGAGGCACATTGTTCCTTATATGGAACATTAAAAATGCCCGCCCGGTGACGAAGAACGCGCGACGGCCGGCCGTCCTCGCGCCCGCCACCACGGCCCGTTTTCATCAGGTTTGGAGAATCAGGAGATCAAATGGTCAAGCATGCGGTAGCAGCAGCAGTCATCGGGATGGGCGCCGTGTCGGGCGCGTGGGCACAGAGCAGCGTGGTGCTGTACGGCAGCATGGATGCCGGCGTCGCCTATGTGAACAACGTCGGCGGCCACGCGAAGTGGGCGATGATCCAGGGCAACACGCAGCCCGATCGGTGGGGCCTCAAAGGCAAGGAAGACCTCGGCGGCGGCCTGTCGGCGATCTTCCAGCTCGAAAACGGCTTCTATACGAACAACGGCCAGTTCGCGACCGCGAACACGATCTGGAACCGCGCGGCGTACGTCGGCCTCGGTTCGGACCGCTACGGCACGCTGACGCTCGGCCGCCAGACGCCGCTGACGTTCGACTATCTCGATCCGCTCAGCACGGCCTATCTCGCGATGAGCTGGTACGCGTTCCACCCCGGCAACATCGACGGGCTCGCCGCGACCGGCAACGTGCCGTACAACAACTCGGTCAAGTACCGTTCGCCGGGCTTCGCCGGCTTCTCGGCCGCGGCGATGATGGCGTTCGGCAATACGACGAACTTCTCGACCGGCAAGTCGGTCGGCGTCGCGCTGAACTATGCGAACGGGCCGTTCAAGGCGTCGGCCGTCTACTCGAACGAGCACGACCGCGCGATCCTGATCAGCACGACCGGCATCACGTCGTTCCAGGGGCAGAACACCGCGAACGGCTATCTCGCGAACAAGGTCGAGAACATCGGCGCGGGCGCGTCGTACCAGATCGGCGACTTCCTCGTGCACGGCCTCTACACGCGCGTGAAGATGCAGTCGAACGGGTTTTCCGACACGTTCCAAAGCTACGACGCGGGCGTGAACTACCGCAGCAGCGCGTTCAACACGATCGCGGGCGGCGCCGCGACGACGACGCTCGCCGGCCGCCGCTGGACCCAGGTCGAGCTCGGCGACATCTACGCGCTGTCCAAGCGCACGCAGCTCTATGCGAACGTGCTGGTCGAACACGGTTCGGGCGGTGCGAAGGCCGCGTTCTTCACGGCCGGCACGTCGAGCACCGCGAACCAGGTGATCGTGCTGACCGGCATCCATCACTCGTTCTGA
Organism: Burkholderia sp. 22313; assembly: GCF_052045245.1. Taxonomy (NCBI): domain Bacteria; kingdom Pseudomonadati; phylum Pseudomonadota; class Betaproteobacteria; order Burkholderiales; family Burkholderiaceae; genus Burkholderia; species Burkholderia sp. 22313. The sequence continues at coordinate 32,020 of NZ_JBQEON010000010.1, read as the reverse complement.
GCCCCGACGGGCCCGCAGGCCCGATGCCGGAAACGAAAAGAGCAGCCACGCGGGCTGCTCTTTTCGTTGGCGATCGGCGATGGGCGAAGCCGCGCGACGCGGCTCGCTCTCCAGGTCAGAACATCGCGACGCGGTGGCGCGCATGCGCGAACGTCGGGTCGCTTTCGAGCGGCCGGTAGTTCAGGCGCTGCGACAGGTCGACCGCCGCGCCGCACACCGCTTCGACGAGCCGCTCCTTCTCGCCGGCCTCGCCGATCTCCGAGCGCGGCACCGTCGCGGTGATCGCCGCGACGATCGCCCCCGAATGATCGCGCACCGGCGCGGTCACGGCCGAGATGCCGCTCTCGAATGCGGCCTCGCTGACCGCGTAGCCGAGCCGCGCGTACTGACGCACGCGTTCGTACAGTTCGTCGACGGTGCCCGGCGTGCGCTCGGTGAACTGCTCGAGCCGCTTCTCCGGATACAGCTGGCGCAGCGCGTCGCGCGTGAGGTCGCCCATCAGCACGTGGCCGTGCACGGTCGCATGCGCGGGCAGCCGCGTGCCGACGTGCACCTTCACCGAACCGAACATCGACGTGTTGCTCTGCGCCTTCGCGACGAACACGACGTCGCGCTGGTCACGGATCAGCAGGTGCGTCGACAGCCCGGACGCGTCACGCAGCCGTTCGAGCACGGGCGTGCCGAGATCGGTCAGTTCCAGCGAATTCAGGTATTCGAAGCCGAGCCGCAGCACGCCGACGCCCAGCCGGAAATAACGGTCGCCGTTCACGCGCTCGAGAAAGCCGAGCGCCTCGAGCGTCTGCAGCAGGCGGAAGGTGGTCGTGCGCGGGATGCCGATGCGCTTCGACAGCTCGGGTGCGCCGAGCACCGGCTCGCGCGCGGAGAATTCGGCGAGGATCCGCAGCCCGCGTTCGAGGCCCGGCACCAGGTACGACGACGCGCCGCCGGACGCTTCGTCGTCGCCCGCGCCCTGCTTCGACGCGTCGTGGTCGGCGTCGCCGCCGGCTGCCGCGCGCGGCGCGCTGGCCGGCTTCGCCGGCGGTTTCGATGCGCCGCTCATCGTTGAATTGACCCTGTGCACATGGACGGAATGGAAGCGTTCACGAAAGACCCGCAATGCTTGATTATGGATTTTCGACCGGACCGGATCAACACGATCCGGTGCAGGCGGCCGACGGCCCGGTGCGCTCGGCCCGGCAACCGGACTGGCGCATAGCCTGATGCGATCGGAAGGATAACAGCGATAGACAGGGCTGCCCACCGGAACGTCGTCGTGGGCGGCGGTGGCGGCTCATGACGCGCGGACGCACCGCATGCGATGTCGCATACGGATCGATTCGGGTATCGGGGGGAGAAAAATGAACGGGGAAACGCCGGCCAGCAAATGACCGCGCCGATCCGCGAACGGGATCGGCGCGACGCGACGCGACGTCAGGCCGTCACGGCGTCGTTATATTCGGCACGGGCGAGCCGGCCGGCGGCGTACGCGTCGGCTTCGCCGCGAAAGCCGTCCGTGCTGAATGCGACGACTTTCACACCGACGCCGGACGCTCGCTTCACCGTCAGCGCCCATTGCCATCCGCCGTCTTGTTCGAAGACGTGCAGCGAGGGTTCGAGGGATGAGTCCAGTACGGTCACGGGTTAGGCTCCTGCCCTGCGCATCGCATCGGCGACGCGTCGGGCATGTCGAAAAAATGCGCCGGGTCACGGCGCGCTTCAATCTTTCGATAGTCTAGTCAAGGAATGTTGCGACGCACCATCAGGACTTACACCTGCCTATCGAAACCGGACGGTCGATCAAATCCCCCTGAAACCCATAGGGCACGGGCCTCACGAGCCTGTTTCCGAAGGATGGCGCACCACCTGTGCGGCAACGTGCCGCATGGACGACCGATGGGTCGCATCGGCTTGAAAAGGGCGCGACCCCGAGCCGATCAATCGCGCCGGACCATCGGCATCGCCAGCCGCTAACGCCCCGCCGCCGACGACGACACCACCCGCCGGAACGTCAGGTTGACGCGCTCGCCCTGCACGGCCGGCGCCTTCGGCACGCGGTGCTGCCATTCGGCCTGCGTGCGGCCCCGCATCACCAGCAGGCTGCCGTGCGTCAGCCGGTACGCATGCACGACGCCGGTCGCACGATGACGCAGATCGAACACGCGCATCGCACCGAGGCTCACCGATGCGATCACCGGCGCGTCGCCGAGCTCCGGTTCGTTGTCCGCATGCCAGCCGAGACTGTCCTGCCCGTTGCGGTAACGATTGAGCAGCACGCTGTTGAAATGCGCGCCGCTGGTTGCCTCGACCGCGCGCTTCAGCTCGAGCACGGCCGGCGTCCACGGCGCGGGCACGTTGCGGATTCCCGAATACACGTAGACGGCGTCCGGCTCGCCCTGCCACGCGGTGAGCCGCGGTAGCGGAATGCGTCCGCGCGGCGTGCGGATCGTGTCCTGCCGCCACGCGACCTCGTCGATCAGCGCGGCCAGCGCGCGGTCGGCCTCGGCCGGCACGAGCCAGTCCGGGTACCAGTCCACGTCGGGCGCGGGCGTATCGTCGAAGAAATCGGGCGTCGACATGTCGGGATCAGGCAGCGGATGAACGGTGCAGGAGGACCATGTCTGCATGGTAGCCAACGCCGACGCGCACCGCCATGCGCTGTCATTCCGGCGCATGACAGGCCCGCGCATCGCCAGTCCGCCCCGCAAAGCCGCCGCGTTGTCCCGCACCACGCTATCATCGCGGCCTGTCGCAGCGCGCCCTTATCCAGGGCGCGGCCTTCTTCCGCAATACCGGCCGACGCGACGCGGCCGAACTCTTCCCGGACCCACCATGACGCTCTCCGATTCCGCCCTCGACCAGTTGTTCGTCACCGCCCGCACGCATAACGCGTGGCAGGACAAACCCGTCGCCGATGCGCTGCTGCACCGGCTGATCGACCTGACGAAATTCGGCCCGACGTCGGCGAACGCGAGCCCCGCGCGCTTCGTGTTCGTCAAGTCGCCCGAAGCGAAGGCGCGCCTGAAACCGGCGCTGTCCGAGGGCAATCTCGCGAAGACGATGGCCGCGCCCGTCACCGTGATCGTCGGCATGGATTTCGCGTTTCACGAGCACCTGCCGCGCCTGTTCCCGCACGCCGACGCGCGCAGCTGGTTCGCCGGCAACGACGCGCTGATCGAAGCCACCGCGTTTCGCAATTCGTCGCTGCAAGGCGGGTATCTGATCCTCGCCGCGCGTGCGCTCGGCCTCGATGCCGGGCCGATGTCGGGCTTCGATGCCGCGAAGGTCGATGCCGAATTCTTCGCCGGCACCGCGATCCGCACCAACTTCCTGGTGAATCTCGGCTACGGCGACCCGGCGGGCCTGTTCCCGCGCAGCCCGCGCTTCGATTTCGACGATATCGCGCGCATCGTCTGACGCACGCTAGCGGCCGCGCGTCAAGCGGATCAGCGTGATCTCGGACGGCACGCCGAAGCGGTTCGGCGGCCCCCAGTAGCCGGTGCCGCGGCTGGTGTAGAGCCACATCGCGCCGAACCGGTTCAACCCGCCGATCACCGGCTGCTGCAGGCGCACGAACGGCGGCCACGGCAGGAACTGGCCGCCGTGCGTATGGCCGGACAGCTGCACGGTGAAACCGGCGCGGCTCGCCGCTTCCGCGCTGCGCGGCTGGTGGGCGAGCAGGATCCGGGTGGCGACGTCGCGCGGCGCGCCGGCCAGTGCCCGCTCGGGGTCGCTGCGATGCGCGGGATCGAACCCGCCCGCCGTGAAATCGGTGACGCCCGCGAGCACCGCGCGCGCACCGTCGTGCTCGATCAGCACGTGCTCGTTGAGCAGCACCGTCAACCCGATCCGCCGGAATTCGTCGATCCACGCGTGCGCGCCGGCGTAGTACTCGTGGTTGCCCGTCACGAGGAAGCTGCCGTGCCGCGACTGCATCCGGCCGAGCGGCGCCGTGTGTTCGCGCAGCCGCTTGACCGAGCCGTCGACCACGTCGCCCGTCACGACGACGAGATCCGCGTCGAGCGCATTGACCGCCCGCACGATCCGCTCGATATACGGCCGCTTGATCGTCGGCCCGACGTGGATGTCCGACAGCTGCACGATGGTCAGCCCGTCGAGCGCGGCCGGCAGCCCGTCGACCGGAATCGACACGCGCTTGACCGCCGCCGTGCGGCGCGCGCCGACGAAGCCGATCGCGCTGACCAGCACCGCGGCCGCGAGCACGCCGAGCGCCGTGTCGGAGGCCGCGCCGCTCCATGCGCCGTCATGCCCGAGATGCCGCCAGGCGACGACGCCGAGCAGCACCGGTTCGCGCAGGAACGTCAGCACCAGCAGCGACGAAAAGAAACCCATCACGAGCGAGCCGGTCCAGCCGGCCACCGTCGCGGCCCAGCCTTCGTCGAAGCGGCGCGAGAACATGCCGACCGGGATCAGCACGACGAAGCTCACCAGCACGAGCGCCGCGATCGTGCGCGCGAGCGGCGACGCAAAGGCATCGGGAATGATCCGCAACCCGACATACAGATGGAACAGCACGCCGATTGCAATGAACCGGACAAAGAAACTTCGCATGGAACACTCATCCTCGTTGCGATACCGCTGCCGCGCCGCGCATCGAACGGGGCCGTGACGCCAGATCCCGTCATGTCCCGCGCCGCGCGTCGCACCCTACGCACGATGGTACACAGATACCGGATGGCACGACCGGTCACGGCCGCGGCGGGCGGGCCGATTGCGTCGCCTGGCACGCCGCGTCGCGTCGTGTCGCGTCGTGTCGCGACGTGACGCAACGTGACGCAACGCCGACGACGTCACGCCGAACAGCCGTCGCCGGCGTGCATCGCGGATGCGCCCATCCGCCCCGCCTGGTCACGCCCGCCACGCCCGACCGCGGATTCTCGCTGGTTCATGCTGCGATCGATCATTCGTGCAGCGATTCCCGCGCATCGGCGCACCAACGTCGCGACGCCGTTTTTTTCGTCTGACGATCCTTTACAGTCCGTTAGCAACCCTACAAGAGCATGTGCTGGCAGAATCGCGAGCCGGCCGCGGACGTGCCTGACGCAGGCCGCCGGTGCATGCCGCATCGCTGGCGATCCGCATCGCGCTGATTTATTATCGGCGCCATATCGCGAAGTAGTCGTTGCGGCGACGAACCGCATTGCGCCGTGCCCGGCATCCACCTCCAACGTCGAGCTCGTCACACCATGAGAACAACAACGCCGCGCGCCCCCCTGCGCGTCGCCGCCGCCCTGGTGCCCGCCCTGCCGCTCGCGGGCTGCACGTCGCGCGGCGCACCGTCGTACGTGCTGTTCGGCGCATATTTCCCGCTCTGGCTCGTCAGTGCGATCGTCGGCATCGTCGGCGCGATCGTCGCGCACCGCGTATTCGTCGCGACCGGCTGGGCCGCCACCGTGCCTTACCAGCTCGCCGTGTGCACCGCGATCGGGCTCGTGGTCGCGGTGATCGTGTGGCTCACCGGCACGGGGCCGTTCGCATGAAGGCCGCCGGAATCGCCCGCCCCTCCACGAAAGGCCGCGTGATCGCGCTGGCGATCGTCGCGCTCGGCATCGCCGCGCTCGCGTATGCGTACCACCGCACGACGGCCTACCCGTCCACCGACGACGCGTCGATCGACGCCGATGTCGTGCACGTCGCGTCGCCCGTTGGCGGACGCATCGTGCAGCTTGCGGTGCACGAGAACCAGCGCGTCGCGAAAGGCGACCTGCTGTATGTCATCGATCCGGTGCCATACCGGCTGACCGTCGCGCAGGCGCAGGCCGATCTCGAACTCGCGCAAGCATCGCTTGCCACCCGCCGCCGCGCGCTGATCGGCGAGCATTCGAACGCGGCGGTCGCGGCCGAGCAGGTCAAGCGTGCGACGCAGAATCACGATTTGACGACGCGCGACGTGAACCGGCTCGCGCCGCTCGCCGCGCAGGGCTACGTCAGCGCGCAGCAGTTCGACCAGGCGAAGGTCCGGCAGCGCGACGCGGCCGTGTCGCTCGCGCAGGCGCAGGAACAGCAGCGCGCATCCGCGCAGACGATCGGCGACGACGCCGACGCGATCGCGACGCTTCATGCGCGCGAAGCCGCGCTCGCCCGCGCGCGGCACGCGCTCGACGATACGGTCGTGCGCGCGCCGTACGACGGGTTGGTGACGGGCCTGACCGTGCTCGCCGGCGAAACCCTCGCGCCGAACCAGTCGATCTTCACGCTGATCGATGCGAGCGAATGGTTCGCGGTCGGCAATTTCCGCGAGACGTCGCTGAACCGCATCGCGGTCGGCGACTGCGCGACCGTCTATTCGATGATCGACCGCAGCCGTCCGCTGACGGGCAAGGTCGTCGGCATCGGCGCCGGTATCTCGGACAGCGATCGCATCAACCTGCCGCGCGCATTGCCGATCGTGCAGCGCTCGGTGAACTGGGTGCATGTCGCGCAGCGCTTCCCGGTGCGCGTGAAGCTCGACGAACCCGACGGCAAGCTCGTGCGTGTCGGCGCGAGCGCGATCGTCGAGGTCCGGCATGGCGCAGCCTGCCGCTGAGGTCCGCGCGCCGGGCCCGCGCGAAGTCCTGCGGCTGCTCGCGCCGTTTCCGGGGCGCACGTCGATCGCCGTGCGGGTCGCACTGATCTGCGCGCTGACCGTGCTCGTGACGAGCGCGTACGGTACGCCCGAAGCCGCGCTGTCCGCCTACGTCGTGTTCTTCATGATCCGCGCCGACCGCGTGACGAGCGTCGTGCTCGCGGCCGCGCTGCTCTTGATCGTCACGATCGTGATCGGGCTCGTGCTCGGCATCGCCATCTTCAGCATCGACTATTCGATCCTGCGGGTCGCGTGCATGGCCGTGCTGTCGGTCGGGCTGTTGTACCTGACGTCGGCCAGCAAATTGCGCCCCGTGGGCGCGATCCTGGCGATGATCGTCGGCTTCGGGCTCGACCAGCTCGGCCTCGCCCCGTTCGGCGAAGCCGCGACACGCGCGCTGCTCTACATCTGGCTGACGATCGCGATTCCCGTGGGCGTCGCGATCGTCGTCAACCTGCTGATCGCGCCGTCGCCGCGCCGGCTCGCGTTCGCGCAGCTCGCGAGGCGGCTGCGGCTCGCCGCGCTGCGGCTGCGCGGCGACGACGACACGCGCGCCGCGTTCGACGCGAGCCTGCGCGAAGGCGACAAGCAGTTGCTGACCTGGCTCAAGCTGTCGACACTCGAAGGCTCGTCGAGCGCCGCCGACGTCGCGGCGCTGCGCCAGGCCATTGCGTCGAGCACGGCGCTGCTGGTTGGCGTCGCGCTGATCGATCGCGAACCGGACGCGCGGCTGCCCGCCGCGTTCGCCACCCCGATCGCGGCCACGCTCGACGAGATGGCGGCCCTGCTCGAGCGCGGCGGCTATCCGGTCGACGTGACGCTCGCGCTGCCACCGGCCGATGTGCTGCCGCGGCTCGCGCGCATCGCCGCGACGGATCTCCATGCGGCGATCACGCGCTTCGCGGAACCGGACGTGGCGGACGCGGCGGCCGATGCATCGGCACCGGCCGCACCCGCTGCCGTCCGCCCCGAACCCGCCGCATCGCCGGCACCGGCACCGCGCGGCGGCTTCTTCCTGCCGGATGCGCGCAGCAATCCCGACCATATCCGCTATGCGCTGAAGACGACCGCCGCGGCGATCTTCTGCTATCTGCTGTATTCGCAGCTCGACTGGTCGGGCATCCATACGTGCGTCGTCACCTGCTACATCGTGTCGCTCGGCTCGACGGCCGAAACGGTCGAGAAGCTCACGTTGCGGATCGCCGGCTGCATCGTCGGCGCGCTGCTCGGCACCGCGGCGCTCGTGTTCGTCGTGCCGGCGCTGTCGTCGGTCGGTCAGTTGATGGCGCTGGTGTTCGCCGGCGCGTGGATCTCCGCGTGGGTCGCGTTCGGCTCGCCGCGCATCGGCTACGCGGGCTTCCAGATCGCCTTCGCGTTTTTCCTGTGCGTGATCCAGGGCGCCGGCCCCGGCTTCGACCTGACGATCGCGCGCGATCGCACGATCGGCATCCTGCTCGGCAACCTCGCCGTGTATCTCGTCTTCACGCGCATCTGGCCGGTCAGCATCGGCAAGCAGATCGACGTCGCGCTCGCCGCGCTGCTCGACCAGTGGCGCCGTATCGCGCAGGTCGTGCCGCCGGCCGAACGCCGCACGCTCGCCGCCGAAGCCTTCGCGCGCCACGGTGCGATCGCGCAGGAGCTCGGCCTCGTCCACTACGAGCCGTCGTGGGTGCGGCCGGCCGCCACGTGGCTCGCCACCCGGCGGCGCGCGCTCGCGGAACTCGGCGCGCTCGAAGGCCCGCTGTTCCTGCTCGCCGAACGCGCGCCGGGCGATGCGGCGATCGATGCGCGGCTCGCGCGCGTGGTCGAACTGCGCGACGACGATCCGGCGGCCGGCGCCGCCGCGCCGATGCCGACCTCTACCGCAGCGGCACCCGCAGCCGCCGTGCCGGCTCCGCCGCCGGCCGCCGCGCCCGCCGACCCTGCGCGCGACGCACTGCTGAACCTGATCGACACGCGGCTCGCCCACATCGCCGATGCCGCGCGTCAAGCCACCCCGAAGGAGCCTGCCCCTCATGCGCGTCCCTGAACCGCCGGCGGCGCCGATCGCCGCCGCCGCGCTCGCGACCGCCCTCGCGCTGACCGGTTGCGCCACGTCGTCGATCGATCTGGCGCCGGCGGCCCCCGACCGTCCGTGGCAGCCGCAAACGTCGGCCGCGGGCGACATCGTGCCGGCGCCGCCGCTGGCGTCCGCGCAACGCGCGCCGCACGACTACACGCTGCCGGCCTCGCCCGCGCTCGCGTCGGTATCGCCGCCCGCCGCGCTCGACGCCACGCATCCGTACACGCTGCCCGAGCTGATCGATCTCGCCGAATCGACGAATCCGCTGACCCGCATCGCATGGAACGACGCACGCAACGCGGCGCTCGCGGTCGGCATCGCGAAGGCCGCGTACCTGCCGAGCCTGTCCGCGACGGCGATGGGCGCCTACCAGGCGAACCACGGCTCGACGTCGACGATCCTCGGCGACGCGTCGAGCAACACCACGGCGCACGGCACGATCTCGGCGCTGTCGCTGCAATGGCTGCTGTTCGATTTCGGCGGCCGGGCGGCGCGCGTCGAGGCGGCCGAACAGGCGTCGATCGCGTCGAACGTCGCATTCACCGCCGTGCATCAGCAAGTGATCCACGACGTGAGCGTCGCGTACTACCGGTACGAAGCCGCCCGCTCGCGCGCGGCCAGCGCGCAGCAGGGCCTCGCGAACGCGGACGCGATCCTCGCGGCGTCCCGCGCGCGGCTCAGGCAAGGCGTCGGCACCGTCGTCGAACTCGCGCAGGCGACGCAGAACCGCGCGCAGGCGAATCTCGCGCTCGTGCAGGCGAACGGCACGGAAAGCGACAGCTACCTCGCGCTGGTTTCCGCGCTCGGCATTTCGCCGCTGTCGAAGCCGTCGATCGCCGCGCTGCCGTTGCGGCCACTGCCGCCGGCCCTCGCGTCGTCGGTCGATGCAATCGTGGCGGACGCGATCGCGCGCCGCCCCGACCTGCAAGGCGCGTATGCGCTCGAACAGGCCAATCGCGCGAAGATCAAGGCCGCGGAAGCGGCGTTCATGCCGAAGGTCTTCCTGTCCGCATCGACGTCGTACGCGAGCGGCGGCACGTCCATCTCCGCGCTGCCCGCGATCGGCGACCAGGCGCCGACCGTCAACCTGAACGGCAGCCGCTACGGCGGCGGCGTGTTCCTCGGCGTGACGATTCCGCTGTACGACGGCGGCCTGCGCTCGGCGGTGCTGATGCAGGCCCGCAACGATGCGCAAAGCGCGTCCGCGCGGCTCACGCGGACCAAGGAGGAAGCCGTCCGCCAGGTTGTCGCCGCGCAGAACGCGGTGCAGACGAGCCTCGCGTCGCACGATGCGGCCAGCGCGCTCGTCGATGCCGCGCAGACGAGCTACGACGCGGCGCTGACGGCCTACCGCAACGGCGTCGGCTCGGTCACCGATGCGACGATCGCGCAAAGCCAGCTGCTCGCCGCGCGCAATGCGGAAGTCGACAGCTACGCCGGGGCCTTGTCGGCAGCCGCCGCACTCGCGCTCGCCACGGGCACGATCGGCGCATCGCAGTAGCCGTCGCAGCGACCGCCGCAACACTCGCCGCGGCAACGCGCCGGCCGTTCGCGGCCGGCCGCCAAACCGGTTGACGCGTGCGCGGGCGGCCCACTAGAATGCCGCCCATTCTTCCTTCAGGAACCATCGTGGACAGTTGCAGCACTCCGTTGCGTGCGCCGCTTGCCGCCTGAACGCCTGTCCGCCGCAGTGCTCCTGCCGCGGCTCGCGTTCCGCGAGCCCGCACGCCATCCGTTTCACACTGAATGACGCATTCGCGCGGTACAGTACCGCGCGCTGACGGCCATCGTGCCGCGTTCGGCTTCGCGCCGCCGCGACGCGGGTCGGCATGCGCTCCTTGCACGGCAGGACAACCATGACTCTCGATTTCGCACTCCGTCTTTTCACGGCGTTCGCCTGCGGCGTCGCGATCGGCCTCGAACGCCAGATGCGGCAACGCACGGCGGGCCTGCGCACGATCACGCTCGTCGCGAGCGGCGCGTGCCTGTTCGTCACGCTCGGCGTGCTGACCGGCAACGGCGTGGCCGGCGTCACGCAGATCGCCGCGTACGTCGTGTCGGGCGTCGGCTTTCTCGGCGGCGGCGTGATCATGCGCGACAAGGGTTCGATCCAGGGCATCAACACCGCCGCGACGCTGTGGTGCTCGGCCGCCGTCGGCGTGCTGGCCGGCTCCGGCCACTTCGTGCCGGCACTGGCCGGCACGGGTGTCGTGCTGCTCACCAACACGGTGCTGCGCGGCGTCAGCCAGGCGATCAACGCGACCCCCGTGTCGAACGCCGACCTCGTGCGCGAATACCAGATCACCGTGATCTGCCTGACCTCCGACGAGGTACACATCCGCACGCTGCTGTCGAATTCGATGTACGCGAAGCCGCTGTCGTTCCAGAGCCTCACGAGCGAGGACGTGCCCGAGCAGCCCGACCGGCTGAAGGTGACCGCGACGCTGAAGCTGCATCCGAAGGATCAGCAGAAGCTCGAGCAGATCGCGAGCCGGATGAGCATGGAGAAGAGCATTTCCAGCGTGAGCTGGACCGCGAAGGAAGCGGAACCGATGATGGAATGAGCGGCGGCCGGCACGACGGGTTCGCCCCGCCGCCGGCGCGCCGTCAGGGCGTATCGATGAGTCCGGCCGACATCGCCTTGACCACCGCCTGGACCTTGTTGGTCGCGGCGAGCTTCTCGAGGATGTTGTTCACGTGGAAGTTGACCGTGCGCTCCGAGATGCTGAGGATCTGGCCGATCTCGCACGCGGTCTTGCCTTCGGCCGTCCAGCACAGCACCTCGCGCTCGCGGGCGGTCAGCGTGACGCTCGATTCGGGCGACAGCTTCGGCACCATGAAGCGGCTCATCAGCGAATGCGACAGGTTCGCGAGCCAGTTGGTCTGCAGCGTCAGCATGTTGATCTCGGCCGGCGTGAGCCGGTCCGCATGACGCGCGATGCTCAACAGCCCGAATGCGCCGCGCGCGGCCCAGCTCGACTGCGCGACGCCGACCGACAGCCCGAAGTCGCGCGCGTCCTGCCACAACGGGCACGGATCGATCCGGTCGACGTCCGGCCAGACGATCATGTTGGTGCTCTGCGCGCCGTCGCGAACCGTCGAGTCGATCTCGATGTAGTTCTGCGCCTGGTAGTGCGCCATCCAGCCGTCCGGATAGGTATTGAAGATCGCGACGGCCGGCTTCGACACGGGCAGCGGCACGCGAATGCCGTAACAGCAATATTCGAAGCCGAGGCGTTTAGAATAAGCGGCGATCCGCTGGAAGAGCTGCTGCTCGTCTTCCGCGGCGCTGAATTGTTGGTAGGCATCCTGCCAGCGCAGTTCCATCTTTTCTCCGACAACGTCACGCTGTCATACCTGTCAGGTGCCAGCGCCGGTTCGGGGCTGATACATTCCGCGCATGACTTCACCTTTGTTGCACCCGGTCCGCGGCCCGTCTCCGGACGGCTACGTGCGCCTGTCCGAAAGCGCACTGGCCGCGCTCGTGCTCGACCATGTCGCCAGCGGCCTCGATGCATCGCTGCGCGCGGAACTGCGCGACAGCGCCATCGACGCGCGCCTGGCCGGCTACACCGAATGGCACCGCCCGGCCGGCGCCGGCGTCGCATACCTGACGGTCGGCTGGGACTGGTATCTCGAACGCGCGACGGGCACGTTCGTGATTGCGGGCGGCGACGTCCGCAGCAACATCATGGCCGTCGACGCCACCGGCGCCGATCTCGGCATGTTCCGCACCGCCGCCGCGCTCGCCGCGCGGCTTGCCTGCATCGACTGGGCCGCCGCGGTCGCGTCGGCACTGCTCGGCTGCAACGACGCCTATGATGCCGGTCCGACGCTCCAGTGACAACTGGCCGCGCTTTCCCCTGACATTTCCGCATGACTGGCGCTCTTTATAAGCAAAAGCCGCCCGCATTTCAATCCCGTCGATCAAGAAACCGTTACCACTGGTCGAATCGTCTCGGCGCACCGTTCACCCTGTAAGAGTTACCAGTTACCGCCTCCTCGGGACGCGCGCTGTAATGCGTGCATACCAAAGTACCGATCCGAGGACACCATGCGGACCTTCGTTCACGATGAAGGGCGATTGCCACACGAACTTGCAGCGGATCTCGGGCGCTATCGGCGCCGCGTGTTCGTCGAACAGCTCGGTTGGGCGCTGCCGTCGGCGAACGAAGGTTTCGAGCGCGACCAGTTCGATCGCGACGATACCGTCTACGTGTTCGCGAGAAACGCCGGCGGCGACGTGTGCGGATGTGCGCGCCTGTTGCCGACCACCCGCCCGTATCTGCTGAAGTCGCTGTTCGCCGACCTGATCGCCGAAGACGTCGCGCTGCCGCAATCGGCGGCCGTCTGGGAGCTGTCGCGGTTCGCGGCGACCGGCGACGAAGGTGGACCGGGCAACGCCGAGTGGGCCGTCCGCCCGATGCTCGCCGCGGTCGTCGAATGCGCGGCGCAGCTGGGCGCGCGACAGCTGATCGGCGTGACGTTCGCGAGCATGGAGCGGCTGTTCCGCCGGATCGGCGTGCACGCGCACCGGGCAGGCCCACCGAAACAGGTGGACGGCCGTCTGGTAGTCGCGTGCTGGATCGACATCGATCCGCAAACGTTTGCTTCACTGGGAATCGAGCCGGGACGGGCCGCCCGGCAAGCCATCGCCGCCTGAGCCGGAACGCGCGTAGTCCGGCCGGGCAGCCTCGTAACGAAGGAGAAATACTGTGGACCAGTCTCAGGTCTTGCGCGCGATGATGCCCGGGTTGACGGGTGCCGGCGGCGCCCGCATCGCGGTCGCGTACCCGTCGTTTCCGCGGCCGCTGCCGCTCGTACGGCTCGATCGCAGCGGGCTCGTGTTCCGTGCGGCCGGCGCTGCGCCGCTCGTGTGCGGGCTGCCGCGGGCGGCGACGCTGCTGGTTGCGGACGAGCCGATCTGCTCGCTGCGGCTCGTGATCCGCGACGTCGCCGCTGTCGGCGGCGGCCGGCACGATCTGACGATGCAGCCGTCCGGCGCCGCCGGCGACGAACTGCTGTGGCACGCGCTGCGCGAGCGCGAACCGTACCGGCAGATCCGGCAGCCGCTCGCGCCCGTCGATGCGACCGTCGCACCGGACGGCGAGCGGCAGGCGACCGGCGACACCGCGCAGCGTCCGTCGCGCAGCGCGGCGTTCCGTCTGCGCTGCCACAGCGATGCGCTGTTTTTCGCCGACTGGCTCGAATATCACTTCGATGAACTGCGCGCGCTATCGCAGCGGCACGGGCCGCAACTGCAGCTCAACCAGTTGCAGCGGCAGGTGTCCGACGACGAGGTCGGTGTCCGCTTCGTCTACGACATCGACGGGCACGCGACGCGGCACGCACTGACCGACTGCGCGCGCGAGGCCTGTGCGTGGATCGAGACCGAGATGAGAAACAAGTACGCGGTGCCGGTCGCGCAGGAGCGGTTCGGTGCGTTTGCCGCGCATGCGCGGGCCGGTGGCATGTAAAGGAGCCAGCGGCCTCGCGGATACATGGATACGCGGCAGCCGCCAACGCAACAACGGTTCCGACGCAAGATACCGCCGCGCGACGGCCGTACGGCGAACTGGCCTGCCCTCGCCAACCGCGCTGGTTGACGCTGCGTTGCACAATTACAACTAGGGCTTGCCATTCCTCGGGTTTTCCCTTAAAGTTGCATCTGTCTCCTCCATGTCTCCAAACATGGATTCAGCCCGCTCCAGTAGCGGGCTTTTTCTTGCCCGCGATAATTTATCGGGGACACATCGAAGACCCTACCTTATCCGCCCGCGGCGTGCGGATTCGCCGGCCCCGGCCAGAAGGGCCCGGCAACCGGCCGGCGCAGGTCAGGCTTATGCATCGCTCAGCCCGCCGCGACGCCACGCTTCCGGTTGACGTGGCGTATCAGCCACCACACCCCCAAAAACACCACGCCCATCAGCAGCGTCGTGTACCAGAACGTCTGCCGGTCGAGCCACCACATCGCACCGATCAACGCGACGCAATAGACGATGCCGACAACGTTGGACCGACGCTCTTCGTTGCGCGTCAGGTCGAACATCGACCGTTTAACGTTCGTCAGCGGCACAAGCAGCGCCAGCGTAAACAACGACATCGCACCGAGCATCCTTACCGCCCGCATCGTCTCGGCGTCACCGAACGACCAGGGCAAGAGCCCGACGCACAAGCCTGCCGTCGCCCCTGTGACGATCGCGCCGGTACACAGGCCGGCGTTCGCGATCGGCACCAGAATCCGCCTGACGATGCGCGACGCATGCATCCGTTCAGCGGTCTTCGCGTACGAGGCATTGGCCACGCCGAGACCGATGAAACCCGTCAGTGTCAGCAACATGAACGAACGGTACGAAAGCGGTTCCGTCATCACGCTCGCCATGTCGACGAGCGTCAGGTGCAGCTTCGCCATCCCGCCGGCGAACCAGCCGGTGATCACGCCATAGAGGGCGAATACCCAGAAGTTTTCGAGGAGCGTGGCGACGGCAATGGGATTGGCGCGCGTGGTTGAAGTGGTCATGATTGTCTTATGGTGTCGGCGCCCCGCAACCCGTTCGGCCGGGGCGCTGCAATACTAATACGATTGCCCTTCGTCGGCTGCATGCATGGATGCCGGCACCGATGCGCGACGCCCGAAGACCTGACCACGTTCCATCTGCCCGAGCGCCCGGCATGGGAAACCGCATGCGCACGCGCAACCGCGCACGGCTTCGCGCGCGTGACGTCGTTCAATCCGTAGCGGGATGCGTCCGGACAGACGCTCGAAGACGCCGACGGTTACTGGATCGTGCTGCAGAACGCCGAATGGCGTTGACGGGCAGGCATGCCCCGGCCGTTACGCCCGGACGTCGCCATCGCGGAACCCGCGTCGCAACGCCAGACGTTCGGTTTCGATCTTCAAAGGCGGGGGCGAACGGGATCAGGACAGGCCGGGGATTCAGGAAGCGAGAGGTTGCACGTATGCAATCGACGTCACGTGACGCGCCGAATGCGAGGTGGCGGGTAAAGCAATTGCAATCGTCGCGTTTGCCGGCAACGCGTGCCGACGATCGAAAGAACAAAACGGCAGGAAATGAATGCGGCGGGACGTTGCGTCCCGCCCGGCGTTCGCCGAATGCGCGCGCGACGCCCGCTCGGGCGCCCGCGCGTCGGACACGACTATTCGTTCTCTTCGAAGTAATGCCCGAACTTCGCCTGCTTGGTCCGGATATAACGCTCGTTTTCCTCGCGCACCGGCACCGCAAGCGCCACGCGTTCGCACACGGGAATGCCGTGCTTCGCGAGCGTGTCGAACTTCTTCGGGTTGTTGCTCATCAGCCGGACCGACGTCACGCCGAGGATCCGCAGGATCGCGGCGGCCGAGTCGTATTCGCGCGCGTCGTCGGGCAGGCCGAGGTCGAGGTTCGCCTCGACGGTATCGCGCCCCTGCTCCTGCAACGCGTATGCGCGGATCTTGTTGCTCAGGCCGATGCCGCGCCCTTCATGGCCGCGCAGATACAGCAGCACGCCGCGGCCTTCGGCCGCGATGTAGCGCAGCGCGAGATCGAGCTGCTCGCCGCAATCGCAGCGGTAGGAACCGAACACGTCACCGGTCAGGCATTCGGAATGCAGCCGCGTCAGCACGGACTGCTCGCCGGCGACGTCACCCATTACGAGCGCGAGATGTTCGGCATCGCTGCCGGATACGCGGAAGGCGTACGACGTGAACGTACCGTAGCGCGTGGGCAGCGACGCGGTAGCGACGAGCGCCACGCACTCGTCGACCTGGCCATTGCCCGATGCGGGCGATTGGGGACGCGAAGACATCATGAATTCAGTCGAAACGATCAGGAATGTAGGAGTTGTGTGGATGGTGCGTGACCGGAGTTTACCGCTAATCTGGAAACGTCACGCGACTGCCGCCGCCGGCCCGGATATACTGGGCCCATCGGGTGCCGCGCATCACGCCCTGCCTTCCCTGCATCGCCTGTACACGGAGAAAGCAAATGAGCACGACTGTCGCGCAGATTCTCAAAGCCAAGCCGGATTCCGGCCGCACCATCTACACCGTCACGAAAGCCGATTTCGTCTATGACGCCATCAAGCTGATGGCGGAAAAGGGCATCGGCGCATTGCTGGTCCTGGACGGCGACGACATCGCCGGCATCGTCACCGAGCGCGATTACGCGCGCAAGGTCGTGCTGCAGGATCGTTCGTCGAAGGCCACCCGCGTCGAGGAAATCATGACGGCCAAGGTGCGCTACGTCGAGCCGTCGCAATCCACCGACGAGTGCATGGCGTTGATGACCGAGCACCGAATGCGCCACCTGCCCGTCCTCGACGGCGGCAAGCTGATCGGCCTCATCTCGATCGGCGACCTCGTGAAGAGCGTGATTGCCGACCAGCAATTCACGATCAGCCAGCTCGAACACTACATCCATGGCACCCCGGCGGTCACGTCCGCCTGACCCATCCAGCAAAAAAGGCCCAAACGCGTGAGCGTCTGGGCGGTAAAGCCGCCGGAATGCGGCGACGGAGGTTCTGCTCTGCTGACGCGCACGCGTGCAGATGGCGCGCGTCCCGTCAGTCACATAGGTTGTTCGGGCAGACCCAGTTGTTCAGTTGCCGAAGTAGACCGAATTCACGGGATTCGGGGCTTCGCGCGTCATGCGGCGGCCCGACTGGCCTGCGGCCGTCGCCACCGCACCATAGCCGCTCGTATCGGCATGGGCGAGCATCGGCTGGCTCGGCTGGCTCCGTTGTTCCGCGGCCTGGATGTTCTGCGGGTATTGCGCGTCGCTCGCGAGCGGCTTGTAGCCATTCTGTTCCAGTTGCACGAGATCGGCCCGGACTTGGTCGCGGGTCAAGCCCTGCTCGGACTGGGCAAACGATGCGATCGGTGCGGCAAGGACGGTTGCGGCAATCGCGGCGTAGATGATCGACTTCATGATGGACCTCCGAAATATGTTCTCTTTTGACGTCGCTTCCGGCAGGACTGTCTGAAGCGATGAGATCAAGTGTAGTTCTCGCCAAACCAAGGGGAAACCCTTGGTTTTAACATACAGCGTTGCATTTTTGGAAAATATCGGCCGTGATGGCCGGGCGAGATTGCTATCACTTGAATCATTTCGACAACAATACCTGACAAAAGGCCGACAGCCGAATCGCCAGTTCGGAAAGTTGTGTTGTAGAATCGTAAGGTTATATTTACCCGTCGGTACCGCATCCACCATGTACGCGCCCAAACTCCTTTCGGTTTCGCCGTCCGGCCCGGACGGCGTGCGCGCGTGCACCGGCCATCCGGCGCACCTCTACGTTCGACGCACGGCCCACGCACCGCTCGCCCCTGCCCGGCGCCTGATCTGACGGCTCGGTCTCCTCCCGGAGCCAGGTCAGACAGGCTCCGGGCGATCCTCATAGGCACGCCACGCCTGCCCCATGCCGATCATTTGGAGAACCATCATGAAACAACGCCTTTACCAGTTGACCGAACTCGACGTCGCCCGCCTCGAAAAGCACGCCGAGAACAACCCGCGCTTCCAGACGATGCTCGACATGCTGCTCGAGCGCGCCGACATCGTGCAGCCCGACGCCATCAAGGCCAACGTCGTCACGATGAACTCGCAGATCACCCTGCTCGATGAAGCGTCCCAGGAGCAGGCCACCTGGACAATTGTTTATCCGGATGCCGCCAATCTCGAACTCGGCCGCCTGAACGTGTTCTCGCCGGTCGGCATGGCCCTGCTCGGTACGCAGCGCGGCCAGCTGGTGAAGGTGCTGCAGCCGAGCGGCGCCGAAAAGCTGATGAAGGTCGCGGCAATCGTGTTCCAGCCGGAAGCGAACGGCGAATACACGCGCTGATGCCGCTGCTGGCGGGCAGCGCGCCACTGACGCACACAGCGAAAAAGCGAGGCTCAGGCCTCGCTTTTTTGTGTCCGGACGACAGGCACCTGCATCGCCGCCCTCGTCGCCGCATCCCGCGCGCGAAAAAAAGGCGCCCGAAGGCGCCTTTTTCGATGCTGCGTAGCTGGTTACCCAGCCGTCACGCTTAGAAGCGGTGACGCAGACCAACCGTTGCTGCGGTTTGGTTGATCGACGAGCTCGGCAGCGTGCTGTTGTCGCCGTTGTAGATCGATGCGCCAATGCCGTTCTTCGCTGCACGCTGGTACACAGCTTGTGCGTAGACGTCCGTGCGCTTCGACAGCGAGTAGTCAGCTTGCAGGCCGAACTGGTTCCAGTGCGTGCTGCCGTTATTGATCTTCGCGTTCGTGTACGTGTAAGCAGCGCCCAGGCCGAGAGCCGGCGTCAGGTTGTACTTTGCGTTGACTTCGTAGTTGTCGGTGCGCAGCGTGCCCAGACCGACTGCATTGTTGTCGAGACGCGCTTGCGTCCATGCAGCGCCGACTTGTGCCGGGCCGAATGCATAACCAGCAGCAGCACCGTACGTGCGGACGCGGCCTTGAGCAGCGATGCCACCGATCGCCGACGACGTCGCGCCGTTTGCGTTCGTACCGTCACCCAGGTTCGCTTGCGAGTATGCTGCACCCAGCTTCAGGCCTTGGAACTGGTAAGAAGCACCTGCGCTGTACGCACGGTTGTTGCCGAAGTTCGTGTTGTTCGAGAACGAGTACGTGCCGCCGAATTGCAGGCCAGCGTAGTTCGCGCTCGTGAACTTGACCGTGTTGTTCGATGCGACATCGCCGGTCGTGCTCAGACGATCAAGGTTCAGCGGGTGCGCGAAGTACGTGCCGCCCCACGAGCCCGTTGCCGTCAGCGGCGCCAGGTAGTCTTGCGTTGCGTCGTATTGCTTACCCAGCGTGACCGTGCCGTACTGGCTCGACAGACCAACGAACGCTTGACGGTTGAACATGCCGTTGCTGCCGTTCGCGAACTTGCCGTTGCCGATGTTGAAACCGCTTTCCAACGTGAAGATTGCCTTCAGGCCGCCACCGAGGTCTTCCGAACCACGCAGACCGAAGCGGCTCTGGTCAATGCCCGAACCCATCGACCACAGCGACTTGCCAGCCTGGCCCAGAGCCGGCTGAACGTTGCTTTGGTAGGTGATGCCTGCGTCCAGCACGCCGTACAGCGTGACGCTGCTTTGCGCGTGAGCGACGGTAGCGAACGATGCTGCAGCTGCTGCAACGATCAGAGTCTTGTTCATTCGTGGAGCTCCCTTCTAAAAAGAGGCAGGTCTCGCGACCTTGTTCATAAACGGTCTGCAACCGCCCGGGAGCGCCATCTGTCCTTCTGGCCGCGCCCGGATAGTTGCCCGTTTGGGAACCGTGAGTTTAGGGGTGTACCCTAGGCGCGCGATCTGCAAATAAAGAAATAAGCTTTTCCAGAACTAGAAATAATGAAAGTGGGGACGATTTATAAGTATTTGTTTTAACGTATTTTTTTGACTTCTTGACGACCGCTTTTTGGAGGCTTTCATCCCACCATTCTTTCATGTCATCGACTTGACGGTTGCATAGAAACAACAAGCGGAATCGATGGAACATCGTCGAAACGGTAATTTTTACCCGAATTCATCTCAAATACTGGGTTCCCGAGCCTGAAAACGCGGCAATCGAATGGTAAACACTGAGCACGCGGCTGTAATCGGCCCGTTCGCCGATGGCGACCGCCGCGACGGGAGCCTGGCGCCCGCCCAGGCAGCCTGCCGGGTCCACCGTGACATGCGGTAACAGCCGTGACGGCCGGCGTAACCCGGCCACGTGACCGGCAGGCTAATGTAAGGCAGACCCGATTACATATATGAGGACTTGCCGTGAATCGACGCTCGTTGTTGCGCGCCATAGGCCTGACCGCCGCCCTCGTCGGCTCCGGCGGCTGGTTGCGCACCGCCTCGGCCCAGCCCGCACCGCCCGGATATCCGCCGTCCGGGCCGAACCACGGGCCCGCCAGGCCACCTTATTCCAGTCGCCCGGGCTTCGCGCCGCCGGCACCGCGGCGCGATCGCCGGCCGCCGCCGCCGAGGCCGCACGGCTATGTCTGGACCGACGGCTACTGGCGCTGGCAGCGCGGCCACTATATATGGGTGCCCGGCCGCTGGCTCGCGCGGCGCCCGGGGCATCGCTGGGTGCCCGGCTACTGGCGACGCCAGGGGCAAGTGTGGATCTACGTCGACGGCGGCTGGCGATAGCATCCGCACGCGCCGGCCCCCGTGACCGGCGCGCAGCAATATAGCGGGCGGGCGCACGCTTGCAGCGCCAGGCGTCACGAACAGGTGACGTCGCGTCTCGACAAGGCACGCACCGGCAGCACCGCAAAGCATTCGGATCACGAAATCATCCGATGCCGCGATGGCAAGCACACGCGGCCGACCGCCGCCATGCGACCACACGAGGCACCGTGACAACCGGCGGCGCGTACGCGCCCGAAGCGTCGGGTACGCCGCGCCTGTCCGGTTGACCGCGCCGGGCGCGGGCCGTGCGGGCGTCAGGCGACGCCGAGCGCGAGCACCTGCCCGGTCGTCAGCACGTCGCCGAACGTGTCCGACAACGCGGCCAGCGTCGCGCGATGGAGATCGCGGTGAGGCACCGTGCCGCCGCCCGCGACGTCGAGATCGAGGTCACGCGTCGCGCACGCGTCGTCGACGACGATCACCGCATAACCAAGCGGCACCGCATCGCGCGCCGCCCCCGCGACGCACGCATGCGTCATCAGCCCGGTGACGATCAGCGTATCGATACCAGCCGCCTTCAGGCACGCGTCGATGTCCGTCGTCGGAAACACGCTCACCGACGTCTTCGTCACGATCGCGTGATGCGGCGCCGGCTGCAGGTCCGCATGAAAGCGGAAGCTGTCGCTGCCGTCGGCGAAGAGCGGGCCATCGGCCGCGCCGACGTGCTGGATATGGAACACCGGAATGCCCGCGCGATCGGCAAACGCGATCACGCGTTGCGCATTGCCCAGTGCACGCGGCTCGTCCGGAATCGCAGGCGGCCGCTGAAATATTCGTTCTGGAAATCGATCACCAGCAGCGCGGTGCGAGCGGCGTCGATCGATGCCGGCGCGCGCCGGCCAGGGTCCGGATGGTCGGATGTTGCATGGGTCGCGCTCTACTCCAGATTGGCACATCGGACGGGATGGCGGCCCGGCAACGCCGGTGCCACCGCATGCGGCCCCGGGCCGGCATCCACCGCCAGCGGGCCTGTCATGACCGCGAGGCGCCAGTGTCGGGCCGCGCGGCCCCGCGCGACAGCAGCGCGCTGGACAACGTCCGACGGGATCGGGCCAACCTTCGCACAACCGCTTGCGGCAGCGCATCCGCGTGCGCTCCGACCCGCTTGTGTTACGCACGCGCCATCGTCACGCAGCCAGACCGAAAACCCCGGACGCCAGCCATCGGCCCGGCCGACTCCCGGCCAGCCACCCCGACCAAACGCCGGCCGGCCCGAATGGCGCCCCGCCATTTCACGCTCGGCGGTTCGCCTCGACATTGCCGGCGCGCGAGCACGCACGGTGCGCCTTCATGAACACGCTCGCGACCAGCCGGAACGACGCCGCGAACAGTGCTGCTAGTCCGTTTGGACGGCACGCCACGCGTGCTTTGTTGCCATCATGGCCGTCATTCAGCGCGCGCCGCATGCCCGCATCGAACCGCGCGGCGCACACTCGCGCGCCCTCGCGACGGAGACACCATGCACGACCGTGCCCTCGGCCCCATCGGCCGGATCGGCCATCGGGTCGCCGATCTCGACCACGGCATCTCGCGCTGGCGAGCCCGCCACGATGCAGGCCTGCGGACCATATTCCGAACCGTACGGCTCGACGGCCGCTACCTCGGCGAAGCGGTGACGCTCACGAGCGGACCCGCACGCGCGCCCCTTCACTCACAGGAGCAAACACGATGAAACGACTCGAAGGCAAGGTGGCACTGATCACGGGCGGCGCCCGCGGCCAGGGCGAGGCGGAGGCACGCCGGTTCGTCGCCGAAGGCGCACGCGTGGTGATCGCCGACGTGCTGGACGACGCGGGCCGGCGCGTCGCGGCCGAACTTGGCGACGCCGCACGCTACCAGCATCTCGACGTGACGAATGAAGACGACTGGCACACCGCCGTCCGCGCGACGCTCGCGCAATTCGGCCGGCTGGACATCCTCGTGAACAACGCGGCGATCCTGAAGCTCGTGCCGATCGAGTCCTGTTCGCTCGACGACTATCGCAAGGTGATCGACGTGAACCAGGTCGGCTGCTGGCTCGGCATGAAATCGGCGCTGGCGGCGCTGAAGGATGCGGGCGGCGGCTCGATCGTCAACGTGTCGTCGACAGCCGGGATGGAAGGCGTGGCCGGCGGCAGCGCGTATGTGTCGAGCAAGTTCGCGGTGCGCGGGATGACCAAGGCCGCCGCGCTCGAGTTCGGCCGCTACGGGATTCGCGTGAACTCGGTCCACCCGGGCGGCATCGACACCGTGATGGCGCGCCCGCCGGAATACGCCGATTTCGATCCGGCATCGATCTACAGCGGACTGCCGATCGCGCGCATCGGCAAACCCGAAGAAGTCGCCAGCCTCGTGCTGTTCCTCGCGTCCGACGAATCCGCGTATTGCACGGGTTCGGAATTCGTCGTCGACGGCGGGATGCTCGCGGGCAGCACGTTCCATTAATCCGCGTCCCGGCCGATACACGCCCGCCCGGCGGGCGTATTCGTTTGCAGCCGGGTGAAGTGAAAGTCAGGTCGAGCAAGTCACGCCCATTCATTGCCGCTCAAGCATCCGGCAACGACCATGCCGCCGATGGTTCTCCCGCGCGGCGGGTCGATGCCGAACCGGCCCGTCGCGCGGCTCCACGGACGACTGTTCCGACGGCGCGAGCAAACCCGGTGCCTGTTGCGCCGTGCCCGCCGGCCATCCGCCCGCGAGCGCCTTGTACAGCGCAACGGTCGACGCCGCACCGCGCATCCGCCCGTCGGCCGCCGATCACCGCGATCGCCGTGCCCGTGATCGCCAGCCTTCCTGATGTTGACGGTTGGAAACAATCACGGCCCGGGCACGGCACTGTGGCCGGTCGATCGCGCGTGCGCGCAAGCCGGCTTCGCGCCGCGTGCTGCGCTCAGACGTGCAGGATGTTCAGCGCGACGTCGAGCACGGCCTGCCGGAACGCGTCCTGCCGCGTGGGCAGCGACGTGAACTCCCGCATCATGTGGCTGTACGACACCGTCGTGCCGACGGCGCTCGCGATCATGAAGAACAGCACGTTCGGATCGACCGCACGGATCACGCCGGCCTCGACCGCGTCCGCCAGCAGCGGAAACATCGCATCGTGATACGGGCGCACGATCCGCGCTTGCAGCCGGTCGAGCCGCCCGCCCTCCTCGGTCGCCGCCGTCGAGAAGAACATGCCGATGTCCGGCTCCGCGAATTCGTGATCGACGCACAGCTCGATCGCGCGCCGCACGCGCTCGCGCGGCGGCAATGCCGACGTGCGCAGCGCGCGCAGTGCGTCGAACATCGGCTCGGCGAGATCGGCGATCTGCTCGACGACGGCCAGCCACACGGTTTCCTTCGTGCCGAAATGATGGGCGATCAGCGCCGCGTCGATGCCCAGCTCGCGCGCGATTTCGCGCACGCTCGTCGCATCGTAGCCGCGCTTCGCGAACGTGCGGCGCGCGGCCCGCAATATCACGTCCGGACCGACGGACGCCTCCGCCAGCGGCCGCCCGCGCGTACGCCGCTTCGATGGCGCGCGCTCAGTGACTTCAGCCACGTTTTCCTGCTCCCGTTGAATGATTCGAAGGCCCGTGCTCGGGCCCCGGTTTCGTGTCGCCGAAACCGGACTGCCTGCCCCGCTCCGTTGACACGCGAAATCGGGAGGCGCTAGGATCATAGCTTATTCATCACTCGATGATTTATCCATGACAACCCCTACTCGCATCGTCATCGTCGGCGGCGGCATCGCCGGATTGCAGCTCGCGACCC
Source organism: Burkholderia sp. 22313 (assembly GCF_052045245.1). Taxonomy (NCBI): domain Bacteria; kingdom Pseudomonadati; phylum Pseudomonadota; class Betaproteobacteria; order Burkholderiales; family Burkholderiaceae; genus Burkholderia; species Burkholderia sp. 22313. The sequence continues at coordinate 7,471 of NZ_JBQEON010000010.1, read as the reverse complement.
GCCTCGGCGAACGTCTCGGCCGCACCGGGCGAGCCCAGGTCACCGTCGTCGACCGCAGCCCGACCCATGTCTGGAAGCCGATGTTGCATACGATCGCGGCCGGCACGCGCGACGTCCAGCAACAGCAGGTGATTTTCCTCGCCCATGCACGCGATCACGGCTACACGTATCAACCCGGCGAACTGAAGGGGCTCGATCGCGCACGGCGTCGCGTGCAGCTCGGCGAAATCCGCTCGCAGGACGGCGAACGCGAGATCGACGCACGCGAACTCGAATACGACGTGCTGATCCTCGCGCTCGGCAGCCAGGCCAACGATTTCGGCGTGCCGGGCGTGCGCGAGCACTGCTACTTCATCGACAGCCAGCAACAAGCCGAAACCTTCAACGAAGCGCTGCGGATGCGCGTGTTCCGCAGCATCGCGCGCGACGAGCCGTTTCGCGTCGCGATCGTCGGCGCGGGCGCGACCGGCGTGGAGCTGGCGGCGGAACTGAGCCGGCTGCTGGAAGTGGCACAGGCGTATGGCGATGCGACGGTGCGCGAGCGGCTGCGGCTCACGCTGCTCGAAAGCGGCCCGCGCATCCTCGCCGCGTTTCCGCCGCGCATTTCCGCATCGGCGCAGCGGCGGCTCGAACAGATCGGCTTTCATGTGCTGACGTCGACGCGCGTGACGGCGGCCGATCCGAACGGTTTCCACTATGGCGACGGTTCGTTTGCCGAGGCGGATCTGATGGTGTGGGCGGCCGGGGTGAAGGCGCCCGATTTCATGCAGGCGCTGGGCGGGCTCGCGACGAACCGCGCCAACCAGATCGTGGTCGGGGCCACCTTGCAGGCCACGGCCGACGCGCATGTATTCGCGATCGGCGATTGCGCGAGCCTGCAGCCCGACGGCCATGAGCGGCCGCTGCCGCCCACCGCGCAGGTCGCGACCCAGCAGGCCGAGCATCTCGCGAAGCATCTGCCCGCATGGCTCGACGGCAAGCCGCTGCCGCCATTCGCGTTCCACGATTTCGGCGCGCTCGTGTCGATCAGCGACTACGACGCATTCGGCACGCTCGGGCAGTTCGGATTCTTCCGCGGCGGCTTCATCCGGGGCCGGTTCGCGCAGTTCAGCCACCTGATGCTGTACCGGCGCCACCAGCAGGCACTGCACGGGTTCTCCAAGGCGACGCTGTTGTGGATCGCCGAACGGATCAACGGCTGCGTGCAGCCGCGCATCCGCCTGTCGTGATGCCGCGTGTCGCGGCAGCGCGTAACGTTTCGAGGAAAGCAACCATGAGCAACAGTGCAGCAGCCTGGCTCAGGACCGTCGCCGCGATCGGCAGCTTCGACATGCCGTCGGTCTCATGGGGCGCGCCGCGACGGCGCACCATCACGCGCGATCGCTTGCCGGCGTGGGACCCGGCGAGCCGGCCGACGATCAGCGTGCTCGAGCGGCCCACGCCCGACACCGTGATGATTTCGTGGTGCGACGCGTGCACCGGCCACTACGGCTACCAGAAGTGGCGGCTGTTCACGACGCGCAAGCGCGGCGTCTGCGCGCTGTCGGGGCGGCCGATCGCTGCCGGCGACAGCGTCTATGCGCCGCAACTGCTCGGCTCGACGCCGGGCAACGCCGCCGCGATGGTGCTGGCGGCGTGCATCGACGACGCGTGCGCCGCTTAGGCCGAGGTCGCCCGACCGGCGCCATAGGCCGGATCGCCCTTCTGCCGCTCCAGTTCCGCATCGAGATGCGCGGCATGCGCGTCCGCTTCGGACTCCGACATCAATTCGCCTTCCCACTTCGCGACCACCGCGCTGGCGATCGAGTTGCCCACCGCATTGGTGGCCGAGCGCCCCATGTCGAGGAACGTGTCGACGCCGAGAATCAGCAGCAGCCCCGCTTCCGGGATATCGAACTGGTGCAGCGTCGCCGCGATCACGACGAGCGACGCGCGCGGCACGCCGGCCATCCCCTTCGACGTCAGCATCAGGACCAGCAGCATCGTGACCTGCGTACCGAGCGACAGGTGGATGTTGTACGCCTGTGCGATGAACAGCGACGCGAACGTGCAGTACATCATCGAGCCGTCGAGGTTGAACGAATAGCCCATCGGCATCACGAAGCTCGAGATCTTGCGCCGCACGCCGAACCGGTCGAGTGCGTCGAGGATCTTCGGGTACGCGGCTTCGGAGCTCGCGGTCGCGAACGACAGCATGAACGCTTCCCGGATCAGCACGATCAGCTTGAACACGCGACGGCCGAGGAACAGCAGGCCGGCCAGCACCAGCACGCTCCACAGCAGGAACAGGCTCATGTAGAAGTCGCCCATGAACACCGCGAACTTCAGCAGGATCGACAGCCCGTTGATCGCGACCGTCGATGCCATCGCCGCCAGCACGGCGAGCGGCGCGAGCTTCATCACGTAGCCGGTGATCTTGAGCATCACGTGCGCGAGCTGGTCGATGGCAGCAACCAGGATCTTGCCGCGCTCGCCGAGCGCCGACAGCGCGACGCCGAAGAACATCGAGAACACGACGATCTGCAGGATCTCGTTGTTTGCCATCGCCTCGGCGAACGACTTCGGCACCATGTGGCCGACGAAGTCCTTCAGCGTGAACTTGGACGTCGCAAGATGCGCGGACGCGCCGATGTCCGGCAACGGCAGGCCGAGGTTTTCGCCGGGACGCAGCAGGTTCGCCATCAGCAAGCCGAGCAGCAGCGAGATCAGCGACGCGGTGATGAACCAGCCGAGCGCCTTCACGAACACGCGCCCCACCGACGACGCGTCGCCCATGTGCGCGATGCCGACGACGAGCGTCGAGAACACCAGCGGCCCGATCACCATCTTGATCAGGCGCAGGAACACGTCGGACACGAGCGAGATGTAGCCGGCGATCTCGGTGGTCGACTGCTTGTCGGGAAACTGCGTGTAGATCAGGTAGCCGATCAGGATGCCGGCCGCCATCGCGAGCAGGATCCAGACTGCCGCGGACATTCGTTTGTTCATGATGGAACTCGACGCACGGTACAGAAATGGAAAAGACAACCCGCGCACCGGTGCCGTGCCAGGGTGCGCGTTGCGGGCCGGTCGGACCCGGCATGCCGGGTACCTGCCACGCTCGATACGGAGGAAGTCCGCGAACGGACGCGCTGTCGCGGCACCGGCGTTCGCGCGATGGCGAACGCCGGTTGCAGCCGTTCAGCGTGATGCGATCGAAGCCAGTCCGATCAGGTCGGATCGGGTCAGTACCCGATCGCCGAACCGGCCGGGCGACGCGGATCGTTGACGCCGTAGATATAGCCTTCGCGCACGTTGCCGGACACCGACGAGTCGTTGCCGGAACTCTTGTGGCTGACCGCCTCGGTGCCGGGCAGGCCGACCATGATCAGCTCGGCGGCGCCCCACGGCGTCTCCTCGACCATCTTGTAGCCCATCTTGCGCAGGATCGCGAGCGTGTCGGGCGACAGGCCGCGGGTCTCGTAATAGACCTCGTCCGGCAGCCACTGGTGATGGACACGCGGCGCATCGACCGCATCCTGCGGCGTCATCCCGTAGTCGATCACGTTCAGCACGGTCTGCAGCGTGATGGTGATGATGCGCGAACCGCCCGGCGAGCCGACCACCATGAACACCTTGCCGTCCTTCTTCACGATCGTCGGCGCCATCGACGACAGCGGACGCTTGCCCGGTGCGATCGAGTTGCGCGTGCCCTGCACGAGACCGAACAGGTTCTGCGCGCCGACCTTCACGGTGAAGTCGTCCATCTCGTCGTTCAGGAAGAAGCCCGTGCCCGGCGCGATCACCACGGCGCCGAAGCGGCCGTTCACCGTGTAGGTGGTCGACACCGCGTTGCCGTCGTGGTCGATGATCGAGTAGTGGGTCGTTTCCGGCTTCTCGTGCACGCCGACACCCGGCTGCACGTCGACCGATGCCGTCGCCGTGTCGCCGTTGATCTGCTTGCGGATCTCGGCCGCATACTGCTTGCTCGTCAGCTTCGCGACCGGATTGTCGATGAAGTTCGGGTCGCCCAGCAGCGTGTTGCGGTCTTCGTACGCGTGGCGCATCGCCTCGGTCATGTAGTGGACCACCGACGCCGACTGGTAGCCGAACTTGCGCAGGTCATACCCTTCGAGCACGTTCAGCGTCTCGCACATCGTCACGCCGCCCGAACTCGGCGGCGGTGCCGACACGAACTCGTAGCCGCGATACGTGCAGGTCAGCGGCGCGATGTCCTGCGCGCGATACGACGCGAAATCCGCCGCCGTGATCAGCCCGCCGCCGCGCTTCGCGGCCGCTTCGACAATCTTCGGAATCTCGCCGTGATAGAACGCGTCGGGGCCCTGCTCCGCGATGCGCTCGAGCGTGCGCGCCAGGTCCTTCTGCACCAGGCGGTCGCCCGGCTGCAGCGGCGTGCCGTCCGGGCGCAGGAAGATGCGCGCGGCGTCCGGGTCCTTCTTGAAACGGTCGATCGTGGTGTCGAGGATGTCCGTATCGCCGCGCGTCAGCACGAAGCCGTCGCGCGCGAGCCGGATCGCCGGCTCCATGACCTGCTTGCGCGTCAGCTTGCCGTACTTGCGCTGCGCGAGATCCAGGCCCGCGACCGTGCCCGGCACGCCGACCGCGCGATAGCCGTACAGGCTGTCGTCCGGAATGACGTTGCCCTTCGCATCGAGATACATGTTCGCCGATGCCGCGGCCGGCGCCGTCTCGCGGAAGTTGATGAAGCGGTCGCGGCCGTCGGCCAGGTGCAGCGTCATGAAGCCGCCGCCGCCGATGTTGCCGCAGCACGGATTGGTGACGGCCTGCGCATAGCCGACCGCCACCGCGGCGTCCACCGCGTTGCCGCCTGCCTTCAGGATGTCGACGCCGATCTGCGACGCGAAGTGCTGCGACGACACGACCATGCCGTTCTTCGCTTCCACCGCGGGTTCCGAAGCGGCGAGCGCGCATGCGCTCATGGCCGACAACAGGGTGATTACTACGAGCCGCCTCATGACGGAGTCCTCCAGACGAATAACCGGGCCCATGCCGGGAGGCGCCCCCCTGCCGCAAGGGCTGGGCGACGCTGTTGATCCGGCATGTAATGAATAATACATTTCAACAAGGCCGCGATCATAGCACCGGCGTTTTCATCGAAAAACCTAGGGTTATCACTGAATTATTGCGCGTGACAGCGGATATCAAGCGGAGTGACATGTTTGTTTCATTACATTGACAGCTGGCCGATGTGTGGCGTGATATGTCCCTCCAATCTGCAGTCGCCCGCGGTCCGCAGCCCCGTCGATCGGCTAACATGCGGGGAGTTGCCGGCAGACGCATGTCTGCCGTTTGTCATTCAGCCAAGAGCCAGCCGGAGTGCCCGATGGGGACAAGCATCAGGGCGTTGCTGCTATCCCAGATGGATAGCTTCACGCCGTCGGAACAGAAGGTCGCGCATGCGCTGCTGGATCGCTATCCGAGCCTGGGGCTCGGCCCGATCGCGAGCTTCGCGAAGCAAGCGGAAGTCAGCGACCCGACCGTGTTTCGCTTCGTCGTCAGGATCGGCTTTCCGAACTACTCGTCGTTCCAGCAAGCGCTGCACGACGAGATCGATACCGCGATGAATTCGCCGCTCGCGCGGATGGACGCGTTCCACTCGGAATCGGGGATGCGCGACAGCCACGCGGCGATCTTCCAGCGGCTCTCGCAATCGCTCGCCACCACGATCGAGGGGCTGGACGCGGCGGCATTCGACGCAGCGGTGACGCTGCTGGCCGACCCGGAGATCCGCGTGTTCTGCGGCGGCGGGCGTTATACCGCGCCGCTCGCTTCGCTGTTTTCGTTCACGCTCGCGTATGCGCGCCCGCATGTGCAGTACGTCGAGCCGAACGTGAACCTCGCGTCGGTCACGCTGACGGACATGGGGCCTGCCGACGTGCTGGTGATTTTCGATTTCCGCCGCTATCAGAAGGACAGCATCCGGTTCGCACAGGCCGCGCACCGGCTCGGCGCGCGCGTGCTGCTGATCACCGACGAATGGCGCTCGCCGATCAGCGCGTTCGCCGAGATCGTGCTGCGGATACAGGGACGCCCGTTCGCGATGCTGCAGACCAACGTGCCCGCGCTCGCGCTGGCCGAAGCGCTGGTGATCGGCGTGACGAACCGGCTCCCCGAGCTCGCGCGCCAGCGGATGGAGAAGATCGAGCAGCTCAGTACCGGCGGGACCGGGCAGGATGCGAACCAGTGGGATTTGCCCGAATGATGGCGGGACGTCATCCGGGCGCGGGTATCAACTCTCGACATCCTCGAGACTGAACACTTCCGTCTTGTCGTTGTACGAAAACACTTCGCCGTAACGCCCCCAGTCGATCACCGCATCGAGCGTTTCCTCGGCCGCTTCATCCGACAGGAAATCCTCCAGCTCCTGCTCGAAGCGCACGCGCGGCGCACGATGCCCGGGTCGTTCGTTCAGCACCTTCCGGATCCGGGCCGCCAGCGGCACGTGCTTCAGCAGATGATCGGCGAACATCAGCTTGCGCTCCTGCGTGCCGAATTCGGCGAACACGCGCCCCGGCGGCGTCAGGAACACGTCCCCTTCCCGCACGTCCGCAAACCCGAGGTACTGCAGCACTTCGGCGATCGGGAACAGGTCGTCCACTTCCAGATGCAGCGTGCGCGCGATTTCCGGCATGTCCGCGCGGCCGTGATACGGCGCCATCGCGAGCGTCTCGATCAGGCCGGCCATCAGGTTGGTCGACACTTGCGGCAGCCAGCTGCCGAGCTCCAGCCCCTTCTTCGTCGCCTCGCCGGTCTGGCGCGCCGTCATCTTCGCGTAGATGTCGTCGACCAGCTTGCGGAACGCGGGGTCGAGCCGGTTGCGCGGATGCTTGAACGGCACCTTGATCTCGGCGATCACGCGGCCCGGGTTCGACGACAGCACCAGAATGCGATCGCACATGAACACCGCTTCCTCGATGTTGTGCGTGACGATCAGCACCGACTTGATCGGCATCCGGCCTTGCGTCCACAGGTCGAGCAGGTCGGTACGCAGCGTCTCGGCCGTCAGCACGTCGAGTGCCGAGAACGGCTCGTCCATCAGCAGGATCGTCGGGTCGACGACGAGCGCGCGCGCGAAGCCCACGCGCTGGCGCATCCCGCCCGACAACTCGCGCGGATACGCGTTCTCGAAGCCGTCGAGACCGATCAGGTCGATCGCGGCGAGCGCGCGTTCGCGCCGCTCGCGCGCGCCGACGCCGAGCGCCTCCAGCCCGGCTTCCACGTTCTGCAACACGGTCAGCCACGGGAACAGCGCAAACGTCTGGAACACCATCGCGACGCCTTCGGCCGGGCCGTCCAGCGGCTTGCCGAGATAGGTCACCTCACCGCCGGTCGGCTCGATCAGGCCGGCGATGATCCGCAGCAGCGTGGACTTGCCCGAGCCGGAACGGCCGAGCAGCCCGACGATCTCGCCTTCGCGCAGCGACAGGTTCGCATCGTCGAGCACGAGCAG